>NZ_JAGAYD010000211.1 GCF_017940685.1 Butyrivibrio sp.
GGATCAGTTGGCGTAGTATCACTTATGATGTTCTCTGTAGCATGAGAAACCTGTGGCAGAGAAAAGACAAGGAAAGACGCCATTATGACACAAAAAAGTCCAGAAATAATGCCTTTCCTTAGGTATTTCTTGATATATTTACTTGTTTCCTCTCCCCTGTTACTAGCCATTTACTTCTTAATCTCACCTTTGATCTTTTCAAGAATATCCTTAAAGCTTATGTTGTCCTGCGGATTTTCTTCCTTGAAAATAAGGTCCTCCCTGGATACTTCGCCGAGGTTTGTGACCTCGTCTTTTGAAACAGCAATGGCCATATATTTCTGACCAATGCGGACAATCTGAATATATTTTGTACTGGATATTCTGGCAGTCTCTATGATCTCGATATTACCGGTAGCTGTCTTATCTTTTTGAAAATCAGCCATCCACCTGGTAAAAAAATATGTGGCAGCTAAAACTCCAATGAAGATAATAAGCATCACTATAAGCTGCAGATATGAATTCATAGAAAATGCCCCATCCTTACTGAACAATCTCTGTTACGCGGACGCCGAAGCTCTCCTCGATAACAACAACTTCTCCCTTGGCAACAAACTTACCATTTACCAGCACATCAACAGGCTCACCAGCAACCTTATCAAGTTCTATGATGGTACCGGGAGCAAAATCAAGAATATCTGAAATGGGCTTAGCTGTTCTTCCAAGCTCAACGGTAACTTCCAGTGGTACATCCTTGATGATTCCAATATTCTCGCCGCCAGCCATGATGGTGGTACCACCAGCAAAATTCTGGAACTGAGCTGGCTGGATATTCATGTTCATCATCTGAGGTGCCATCTGCATCTGAGGCATTGCCATCTGAGGCATTCCCATCTGTGGCATAGCCATCTGAGGCATTGGCTGCCCCATCATTGAAGGATCCATAGCCGGCATTGGCTGTGGAGCTGCGGCAGCAGGTGCTGGAGCAGGTTCCGGAGCCGGTGCTGGAGCTGGAGCAGATTCCTGATTTGCAGCATCTGCACCAATAACTGTATCCTTCAGGGTCTTGGCAAAATCTATTGGATACAACTGCATAAGAGTTGAATCCACCAGATCGCCAACCTGCATCTTAAAGGAAATCTTTACAAAGGTTCCAGTAAGGAAATCTGCTATATCGGAAGGATCATCATTGATCATCTCAAGAAGTGTAGCCTGTGGCGGGCTGATATCTACCTTCTGATTGATCATGGTTGAAAGAGATGTGGCAGCTGCACCCATCATCTGGTTCATAGCTTCTGAAATGGCAGAAAGCTGAAGCTCTCCAATCTCACCATCTGTATTGGTACCATCACCGCCCATCATAAGGTCAGTGATGACCATAACATCGTGCTCTTTCAGGATAAGAATGTTAGTACCATCAAGACCTACTGTGTATTTGATCTGGATAAATACGCAAGGCCTTTCATAGTTGCTTATAACATTCTCCCAATTAGCAAGTTCAACCTGAGGAGTGGTGATATTTACTTTCTGATTAACCAGAGAGTACAGCGTAGTTGCTGAAGAGCCCATACTAATGTTGGCCACCTCACCAATTGCATCTTTCTCTGAATCAGTAAGGAGCGACTCATCAATATCGCCTCCACCTACTGGTGCTGAAGCTACCGAAGCTTCTGGCGCCCCCATGTCCGAAGGAGCATCTGCAGGCGCAGCATCGCCTCCACCGGTTGGATCCATACCGGCAAGTAAAGCATTAATTTCGTCCTGAGATAACATTCCATCCATGCTCCTACTCTTCCTCCTCTCTCACTACCGACGTAATACGCACGGCATATTTATCTTTTGCAGTACCAGGCAATGCAGTGAATTTAAATATATTTCCTATATAAACCTGCATGTCTGTATTTACTCTGTTATCAAGCCTTATTATGTCTCCGGCCTGTAAATGAACAAAATCATTGACTGATACATTACACCTTCCAAGTACAGCCTTAACCGGAACATCCACATGTCTGACCATAGACTCCAGATAGTCCTGATAATCCTCTTCTGCATTCTTTTGCATAGTTGAAAACCAGAACTTGGTGTTCAGCTTGTCCATAACACTCTCAAGTGTGAAGTATGGCAGACAGACGTTCATAAGACCTTCTGTATCGCCAATCTTAATATTGAGAGTGACAATTGCTATCATATCTGTAGGTGAAATAACCTGTGCAAACTGTGGATTGGTCTCTATCCTCTCCATTACAGGATTGATTGCCACTACATTCTGCCAAGGTTCAACCATAAGCTGCATGCATATGGTGACCAGCTTCTCAATAAGAGGCATCTCAATGTCTGTAAAGGGTCTTGGTTTATCAAGTCCAACTCCCTCTCCGCCAAGCATTCTGTCAATAAATGAAAATCCAATATTGGCCTGAAGTTCCAATATAATGGTTCCCTGTAGAGGCAGAAAACTTATAACTCCCAAGATTACCGGGTTCGAAAGGGCGTTTGAAAACTCTGAATATGTAACTGTTTCAGAGTTAGCTACTGAAACAGAAACGTTCTTTCGAAGATAAATAGGAAGCGTCGTTGATAAAAGACGTCCATAGTGCTCATAGATCATCTCCAGGGTACGCAAGTGCTCTTTCGAGAACTTGGCAGGACGTTTAAAGTCATAATCCTTGACTTTCTTTTCGTCATTGCCCTGCATCTGCTCCATATCAAGCTCACCTGTCGATATCGCCGACAGCAGACTATCTATTTCGCTTTGTGATAGTACTTCGCTCAATGTGAATCTCCTCTAAAAGAATTAGTTATAAAGCACACTAGAAAAGCTTACATCATAGATGAAGTTAGAACCATAAAGCTCCTGAACTTCCTCAAGGATAGTCTCTTTTGCAGTCTCATCCATTCCTGACTGAAGTTCTTCCATAGAATATGATGCAAGGGTATTTGTAACCTTACTCTTAACAAGCTCTTTCATGCTTGCAAGCGATTCTTCTGTACCAAGAGTTGCATAGTCGGCACTTGCTTTGTTCATTGAGAATACAACCTCAACTACCATGTAGTGGCTCTTTCCATCGGCGCCAGCCTTAAGGTTGATGGTAAGCTTTTCATCACCTGTAAAGCCAAAGGTAGCTACATCTGTAACAGCTACAACTCCAGATGCAGATCCTGAAAATCCTCCAGTACTGCCACCGTTAGCTTCAAGCTCCAAAGCTGCAGCTATATCAGAAATAAGATGTGCAGTCTGTGAATTAGTGGTCATGACGCTAAGAAGCATAAATCCTGTCATGGCCAGATTCACTATAAGAAGTGCCAGGATGATTATTGATAACAGATTCTTTTTCATTTGTCCTTATCTCCCCTCAAATTAGTAAGATGCACTCAAAGGATTGTATATCTTGATCTCAACTCTTCTGTTGCGGGCTCTTCCCTCATCAGTAGAGTTATCTGCTATTGGGTCATACTGACCTCTGCCGGTATGAACCAGATTAGCAGGGTCAAGCGTAGTGTTCTCAGTCAGATAATAAAAGATTGTCAGGGCTCTTCCGGATGAAAGCTCATCGTTGTTGGCATATTTTCCGCCGCCGCCCATAGGGATATTATCTGTATGTCCTTCAATCTCAATTGTTCCGCCAGCATAGGACTCAAGTATCTGTCCTACCTTCTCAACTACAGGAAGCGCATCCTCTTTAAGATCCACCTTACCTGAGTCAAAAAGGATCGAGCCCTGGATCGTAAGCTGAACAAACTGACTTGTATAATTGAGGGAAACCATATTGTCGATCTCACCCTCTTCAAGAGCTTCTTCTATCTGCTCTGCCAGCTCTGCTGAAGCTTCAAGCTGCTCAGCTTCAGCTGCTTCCATAAGTTCTTTCTGTTCCATTTCACCAACTGCAGTTTCCTCAGAGTCAGAATCCTCTCCGCTCTGGGCAAGTCCCATGGAAGTAATATATGAAGAAAGCTCTGTGAGCTGGGATACACCATCGCCAATGAGGGCTCCCTGACCAATAGCCATCTCACCGCCAGAAAATACGCTGAAGGCAGAACTAAATGAAGCTGCAACCTCTTCAAACTTTGCTGCATCCATTGTCGCCATGGAGAAAAGCAAAACGAAGAAGCAAAGAAGCAGGTTCATCAGATCACCGAAGGTACCTTGCCACGCGGGGAGGCCGGGTTTAATTTCTTCAGGTTTCTTAGCCATTATTCTCCTCCGCCGTCTCCAGAGCCATTCTCTGCTTCATATGCTGATCTGTCAGCAGGTGACAGGAATGACTTGAGCTTCTCTTCAGTAACACGCGGGTTCTCACCTGCCTGAATAGAAAGCAGACCTTCAATAACTATACTCTTACTCATATACTCAGCATTGCTTCTGGCTTTAAGTTTGTTCTCAGCAGGGTAACAGAACCAGTTAGCCAGAACTGAACCATAGAATGTTGTAATGAGGGCAACCGCCATGGATGGTCCGATAGATGATGGATCAGACATGTTCTGAAGCATAAGAACCAGTCCAAGAAGAGTTCCGATCATACCCCATGAAGGGCCCATACCTGCAACATCTGCAAAGAATGTGTAGTTTTCTTTATGACGTTCAGCCATGGCATCAATTTCAGCCTCCAAGATACTCTTTACAAGTTCTGGCTCAGTACCATCAACTATCAGCATTACTCCTTTTTTCATGAAAGGATCTTCAAGGCCGCTTGCAGCTTCTTCCAATGCAAGAAGTCCTTCTTTTCTGGCTGTGTTGGACAGATCAATGATGCTCTTGATCACAGACTTGGTATCATCAGATGGCATCTTGAAGATCAGTGTGTATGACTTAAGGCCGCTCATAAAACTCTGCATGCTTCTAGATCCCAAAACCGCCATGAAGGCACCACCAAAGGTAATCATCATTGACGGAGCATCCACGAAGTATTTAACGCCTCCAATACCGGCACTAAACACAATACTGAGGATCATAAAGACGAAACACAGTCCTACTCCAAGTAATGAAGCAATATCCACAACATTTCCCCCTTTTATTATTTGAAAATTTCAAAATTTCTAATTTTTTCAGGTGTTTTTGAAATTAAATTTCTAGATACCTTAATTTTAACACTTTTGCACGCCAAAAGCCGCTAAAACTGTTCACATTTTAGACATAATTGCAGCATAATTTCATTTTGGGGATTTCAATTTGAAATTTAATTGAAGATATCCATATTCCCCCACCAACTCATCCTTGACATACCACAACATATAAAAAGGCATAATACTAGATATTGTGGTATCGAACTTATTTTAACACTTTTTGCTGTGGAATACAGTATTAATTGAATAAATTTTTTATGTATTATTTTAAAAAAATTCCCAGGACACAGGTCCTGGGAATTTGATCTGATGGATTTGCCTTTACTGATCTTTCTAATGATTATCTCTTAAGGTTGGTGAGTTCCTCAAGAAGTGTATCTGATACTGTAATGATACGGCTATTAGCCTGGAAACCACGCTGTGTTGTGATCATCTCTGTGAACTCTCTTGAAAGGTCTACATTTGACATCTCAAGTACTCCAGTGTTCATGTAGCCGCCATCTGTTGTAATATCCTGAACAGTTGCTTCTCCAGAGTTAAGAGTTGATGAGTAGAGGTTGTCACCTTCCTTTGAAAGACCAGATGCGTTAGCGAACTGAGCTGATGCAATCTGTCCAAGGAGCTTAGTCTGTCCATTTGAATATGTTGCGTAGATCCTACCGTCAGTTGAGATATTTACGCCATTCATCTCACCTACTGCTCTACCTGTGTTAAGGCTCTTCTTGTCACCCTTAACAGCCTTAACTGTTGAAGATCCGCTGGTGTTGTAGTTTGTAACTGATGAGAAGTCAAATGTCATGTGTCCAGCTACCATCTCTGCAGGGTCATTGTCACCCTTCTGGTAACCAAATGCTTCCATTCCGTAAAGCTCACTCTGATCAAAGATCATGTTTACGAGGCCTTGTCCCTCTGAGTTGTCATTAGCTGAAACAAGGGAACCGTTTGCTGCGTCGAACTTAAGCATGATTGTGTGGCTGCCTGTTGAAAGTTCGATAGACTTAAGGTCTTCACCAATCTTGTATGTTCCGTCTCCGCCGTACGCTCTTGCTTCATCATCGCTAACACCGAAAATCTTCTGAAGGATGCCCTTATTAGCTCCACTTGCTGTTGAAAGAATATCTGAGATATTTCCTTCTGTCGGGAAGTCCTTAGCAATCTCAGTTGGGTTAACTGTCTTGTATGTTACGTTGCCTGTAGTTGAATCAACCTTTGCCTCATAATCAGGGTTGATGTTGTTAGTATCAGTCTGAACATGAGTTACAATCATTCTGCTACCAACCAGCTGAACCTTAAACTCGCTGTCATCCTTAGTTGGATAATCGCCCTTAAGGCTCTCATAAGTTGTTCCATCTGCATAAATCTGTGTAAGAACGCTTTCACTAAGCTGTTCCTTAAGCTGCTCAAGAGTATAAACTCCATCATTACCGCCTGTAAGAACATAACCTTCCTTCAAGGAAGAATTCTTATTTCTAAATACAGATGTTGGTACTCCATACTCATAATTCGTGAAATTAGCTGTCTTAGTATCAGTTACGTGAGTAAATGTCTCGATATCAGCAGTCTTCTCAACTGTGCCAGTATAGGCAACAGTTGCCGTGAATCCTTCGGTTCCTGTAATATTTCTTACTTCATAAGTAATAGTACCACTAGTAACTGAAGTTCCTTCACCAAGGTTCAGTTTAGCAAGAAGAGCAGCTCTATCAGAGTCTGTCATGTCTGTTGCTATATTGATGGTCTGCTGCTTTGAAGCAAGATAATTAGCTAAAGTTTCCCCGGTGTTACAATCTACACTAGTCTCCTCATCGGTAAATCCATTTCCAGAAAACTTGATTGTATATACTTTATTTGTCTCTGAAGCACTTTCCAATTCATACTCAAACGTGAAATTTGAAAAATACGCATCAAGTCTAGCAGAAAGATCTGCTGAAGCATTTGGAAGGCTGCTTCCTACTACAGTTGTTGTCGATGTTCCAGCAGTAGTTAAAACACCAAGTAAATCCTGATAAAGAGAACCAGTAGTAGAATCAACTGCTATGTTTTCTGTATAATTGCCACTAGTAATTGTAATAGAACTGTCAGTATTTAATGTAAGATTAAAAGTATCGCCAAGGGAAGGCATCTGTATTGCTGACTTTAAATCTGTTAATGCACCAGCAGGAAATCCTGTTTCTGTAGGCGAGAATGTTCCCTTAGCATTTCCCTTAATAAGAGCATATAAAGCATTGTCAGAGTCGCTTATCTGAATAGACTTTGTTCCGCTGCCTGCATCAAGATACTTACCGCTGATCTTAAGTTCTCCAGCAGCATTGTATGAATAAGTTGTATCTCCATATACAGTTCCTGCTGGGCTAGTTATAGTTCCTGCTGTTATCTTTCCAAGAAGAGAACTGATTGTATCAGAAGCATAAGTCGTTGATGAAGCCTTGAAATAAGTATCATACTTAGTTCCAAGACCAGCTGTAGGTGTGGATGCAGTTTCTGAAGGGCCCTCGTTAGCAGTTATAGTAAGATCCTTAGAATTCTCATCATAGCTATAATTGTACTTGTCTGCATCTAAAGTAGAAACATCAAGTCCATAAATATTAAGAAGCATGTCAGAATTCAAGCCGCTAAGCTTACCAGTTATTGGATATGCTGGATTATCTGAGTTCGAAGGCATAGCATAACCAAAATGAGTGGTTGGGTTATAGAAATAAGGAATATCATTTGTTGTAGACACATTTGTATATGTCTTGGATGAATCAGTTGTGATCTTTGCATCCTCAGAATTGTAAGTGATTGTCAGAGCATCCTGAGAAATAGTATAAGATGTGATATCGCCATATTTCTCTTTATATGTCGTTTCCTCAAGAGGATATACTTCATCAAGGAATCCGTCTATCTTAAGAAGGTTATCAAGAGTAGTATCTGTGCTCTTAATAGTGTAAGTGTCATATACAGGAGAATTTGCTTCACGCCAGATTGTTGTCTTTCCTTCTACTGGCTCATCAATGTAGTAGCCATCTTCGATCTTGGATGTAACAGTCTCAGTCTTTCCGAATGTTACATGATCAAGTCTGTTTGTCGTTGTTCCATCAGGAAGTGTGATCTCCTGGTTGATTGAATTACCATCAGAATCAAGGATATCTGTCAGCTGAAGTGAGAAAAGATGGTCAGTTCCTGTATCCTTAAGTGTAAATTTACCTGTGTAGAGATAACCCTTGTTGTCATAGAACTCGAGAGTGATTGTCTTACCATCATCAGATGTAACGTTGGTATCGTGGTCGTCGATATTTCCAGAATAGAGAGCCTGAGTTGTTGATGCTGGTGAATATGTAGCATTGTCAGCGCTCATGATCTGAAGAGATGTGATATCGCCGTTCTTATCAACCTTGATCTCACCAGTCTTCTTATCTTCCTTAGCTGCCCAGCCCTGTACGAAGTATCCGTTTGACTGCATAGCAAGGTTACCAGCGCCATCAACGTAGAAAGAGCCGTCTCTTGTGTAGAGGTTTTCCTTACCGTTGTTTACGATAAAGAAAGAGCTACCTGTTATCATGATATCGAATGGGTTATTTGTGGTCTGAGTAGCACCCTGTGACTCAATGGCTGTAGAAATAGCACCAGACTTAGCACCAAGACCGATCTGACGAGCGTTTACACCACCCTTTGTCTCTGATGCGCCAGAAGCTGTCTGAGTTGTCTGATACATAAGATCTGAAAATGTGATTGACTGGGATTTGTAAGATGTTGTGTTAACGTTGGCAATGTTGTTACCAAGAACGTCCATCTTGGTCTGATGTGTACGAAGTCCTGCAACACCAGAATAAAGTGATCTCATCATAAGGCAAAGTCCTCCATCTTTTTAATATGAAAATAAAACATAAATATTCACCAGATATCTATGGATTATTTCCGGATTTCGGACGAAGCTATTTGCGACTGATCCGGCAGTCTGTCCGGATCAAAAGATTTCCTGACGGGAGGCTCTTCTGGCCTTGTATCCCGCTTCGGTCCAATCATGCAATAACTGCTCCGTCTATGTTAGTAAATACATTGTTCTTGTTTTCTGTCTGATCCATTGCTGTTACTACTGTGCTGCTTGGCACATTAACGATAAATGCCAGCTGGTCAACCAGTATCAGTGAATCCTTGATACCCTTTTCTCCTGCCTCGATCTTACCGTGATTTAGTCTTTCCATCTGCTCGCCTGTAAGCTCGATATTTCTCATGCTAAGTCTGTTAAGGGCATGCTTAGAAAACTTAACAGTATCTTCACTGTTATTAATATCGGATGCAACCTTAACTTTATTTAGTACCTGGGCAAAAGAATTTTCTCCTGCAGGCAAAGAATTTTTATCTTTGCCTGCTTTAGGAGTATTAGGATTTAAATATTGATCCTGGACCTGGCCAATGGACATGAACCTTTGATCATCCATTATCATTTATTTGTCCTCCATTTGCAGACTGATGTTTAGACTTCATCAGCCTTCTTAAAGGTTCTGTGCGTATCTTCTCTTATGTCGTCAATTCTGTTTACGTACTGAAGAAGTGATGTGACATAGTTCTTGTTCATGAGATTCTTTGCTTTCTTATCCATTATGTCATTGTAATAAGAGTACATATTGTCGATTGTCTCGCCATGCTCTTCTTCAGTTATCATGTCAAGATTTGGAAGCTTATCAATGGCCTTCTGGAAATCTTCAACAGCTTCAAGTGCATCAACATAATCTGTTGCGAGAACCTGAGATACATTATCAATGTCATAAGCTGTTCCATTGATGTTTAAGTATGCTTTATTACCACTGTAAGTGACATAATCAACAACACCCTGAATCTCTGAAGTTGTACCATTTTCAGCATTTGTCTGAGTGATGACAACTGTTTTGCCAACCATTTCAGATGCTCTCGAAAGAGACATTGCGTTGGCCATGTTTGAAAGCTGCTCAACCTGAGTAAATGTTGCATACTGAGAAATATACTCAGTATTAGATGTTGGCTCCATTGGATCCTGATACTTCATCTGAGCAACCAGGATCTGCATGAAAGCATCCTTATCATATCCATTTGGAGTAGTCTTTGATGCTGCTTTTTGATCTTCTGTCTTTATACCTGAATTAACTACTTCACCATTTTTTATGATTGCACTTACTGAACTTGTATCTGCCATAACTGGTCTCCCCTAAATTTATGCACTGAAGTCAACTGTACTTCCATTTGCTTCCATCATAGATACTGCAATCCTCTCAGCTTCGGTTTCAGGCTCTTCCATTTCATCATCAGATAGCTCTGATAAATTGATCCTTCTAAGACCTTTTACCTTTTTATCCTGTGATGCTTCCCTTGGCTGTCTGTCGCCCTGCTGATCAAGATTTTGCTCAAATCCGTGACTTGCAATTGTGACTTCTACTGAAGTTACCTTGATACCCTGCTCGTTGAACTTTTGCTGAAGCTGTGCCATCTGTGCTTCCACCGCTTCCTTGACGATCTCGTTCTGAGCAGTAAACTTTGCAACTATTCCGTCTTTGCCGCTGGTCAAAAGAATATTCACATGGCCAAGGCTTGCTGGATGAAGCTGCATCTCTATGCTAGTATCTGTTTGAGATTGTGTGATTGTGATTCTTTCCGTGATCTGTCTGATTATATCTTCCATCTGGGTCCTGTCAGTGTAGCTGTTAAATGATGAAGTATCAACTTCAGTTGCTGCATCAGCTATATTGTTCATGACCTGATTGAAAATATTTGTTGACTGAGCTTCGCCTTGAAGATTGCCTTTGTTTTCTCCGCTGTTTTTATTATCAGTTTCAACTACAACAGGCTTTTCTTCTGACTCACTCGGTGTGATCGCCTCAGACACGGATGCGTTTACTTTGCTTAAATCAATTTCTTTTCCAAATTCTTCAGACAGTTCCTCACCGTTTAAAAACTTAGCTGTTTCATCAGCTGAGTTTTCAAGCGCTGCGCCAAATCCCTGCTTGGCGTCTTCAATCGCTGTCTGTAATTCCTCTTCTGATAGATCGAACTCGTTCATAAGTCCGCTCTTCATACTCTCCGCACCCTCCATGAGGTCCTGCAGTGATGTATATATATCAGAATCTGTGATAAGATCGATTACTTCGCCCTGTCCCTGAATCTCTGTCACCAGCTGTGTTAAGTTTGCCGGATCTAAAAGATCTACAGCCATGAGGCCAAGTATTTGCATTGCATCTACTATTTCCTCTTCAGAGATATCAAAAGTTTCTGCAATCTGGGAGATGATCTCTTCTCCTGCTTCGTTAATGGCTTCCTGCAGCTCTTCATTAACTTCTGTATTACCTGTTTCATTTGTAGCAATCACCTGACTCTCAGTAACCTCATTTGCTTCAGATGCATTTTCTAAATCAGCATTTGTGTTATTTGCCTGATCTTTGAGGTTAACTGTGTTTGTATCGGTGGCATTTGTCTCTTTTGCACCAGCTAGCTGTTTGTTTACATCCTTTGAAACATCTACTGTTTTGGTCTGAACAAAAGTATCGGAAACCTTGTTCAAAATGTTGTCAAAGTTTGTAATCGCCGCATTGGAAGAATTCTTCGAAGTAGAGACATTTGAAACATTTGCTGCAGCGCCCTGTGTCATGTAAGCAGCAACCATGCTTACTGCACTGTTTGCACCGCCCATCTAGATCCTCCTTTCAATATTAAGTTTAAACCTAAGGCATAATTTGCCTATAGTCTTACGCTATGTATATCGGATATTAAAATGTATACTTAACCCTAAAATCAGATTTTTTTAAAAAAGCTGTGACAAATTAGCCACAGCTTTTTCTTATATTAGTTTTCTTGAGCTATTTCAGCTGCAAGTAGATATATTAGAGGAGAATTCCAGTAAATTGTGATCTCATTTGTGGAATAACTCTGGGAATTATCAGCATAACACTTGGCACTTGGCGCACCCTGAAGCACGTTCTGAACATAAGCATCATTAAGTCCGCTGTTTGGTCCACCCACAAGCATTCCAGGAACAGTTACTCCCATAGCCTGTGAAGGTCTGTGGTGAGGGTGATCCGCGTAGGTTGTTCCAAAACCAGTAAGGAAGGAATAACCTGTTGAGTTATTGCCAAAGAGATAATTAAGCTGCATATCAGCAACATTCTTATTAACCTTGTCAACAAGCCCGTTCATTATAAACAAATACTCACCATTATTGGCGATTGTAAGGTTACTGCCCCATGGGTAAGCCCCAACAATTGATGATCCATAAGAATACTTGGCAGAGTTTGAAATAACTTCATTTGAGTATTTGGAAGCTTCCTGCCTGACTAAATCCTGAGTCTGGGCATCCTGTCCATCAGCTGAAAGATATGCATATCCGCCATAGCCTGCAACTCCCTGCCATCCAAGAGAATAGCCGTTGTCAGGAAGTACTGTTTTTAAAGACTCTTCATAAGTCTTATCTCCTGTGGTCTTATAAAGCTCAGCATAAGCCCAGAATCTCTCATCAATATCGCATACATCTTCATACTCGCCGGTTGAGATGTCTGAAGGATTCTTGTAACCTACTGTATCTGTTTCAGTCTTATCAATGTAGGTGGCAGCCTTTTTAGCTGCTTCAAGGCATATATCAGCATACTCTTTATCGATATCCGAATATACACGGCTTGCCATTGCCATAACGCCTGCAAGATCTGCTGTAGCGGTTGTTGTTACCGACATGATAACAAGCTCTTCCGTCTCATCCTCAGGCATTATCTCACCAGGGAAGTTTCTGCATGTTACCTTGTGGTAAACACCTCCGTCATCTCTTTGCATCTTTAAGAGCCAGTCAAGCTCGTACTTAGCTTCATCAAGGATGTCCGGGATACCATTTCCGCTTTCAGGAATACCAACATTATCATCAAATACATCAGGATAATTCTCATATGCAAGAAGAAGGTCAGCTACAGCCTTGGCTCCTGCTACAGAGTATCTTCCGTAGTCGCCTGCATCGTGCCATCCGCCTGTTACATCAAGACTCTTTGACCTGTCCTCATAAAGGACAGAACTTTGTGTATGGCATACCGGATGAGCAAAATCACCTGCCAGATCCTTGGATAGTCCGGTTCCGCACCTCTGGTAATAAAGCATTTTAATAGATGCCTTAAATGCTTCATTATAAACATCGGAAGAAATCTTAAAGGAAGGAGAAACCACGCCTCCAGCTTCCACATGGTACGTTCCTTCATCCTTTATATCCGAGAAATTAAAGATAGCCTCTTTATCTCCAGTGTCAGGATCATCTATGCTACTTCCAATTTTCTTTTCAAATACTGTTTCCCCGGTAGCTTCGTTAATAAGATCTGCGCTTCCAGTAAGAGCTGCTCCTCTTAAGGTGGCGCTCTTATATGCTGAAGGAAGATATCCGATCTGATTTACAGCAATATCAGGAATATCAACCGCCCAGTTTCCAGCTACTCTGTTTGTTGCATCTTCAAGGGTAAGGATGACGTTACTAAGATATACGTGATGCTCAGGAGTTTTACTATCCATGCCTCCTATAGCACCCATATTAAAGCAAAACCTGGGAGCAGGATCTCCAGTCTCATTCATGGTGAAGGTGTATTCATAGTGCTGTTTATCCTTGCCAACTGTTACATTTTCAAGATAGTAAGCGTGATAATCTCCACCATTTAACTGAAATCTCATTTCCAGGATCTTACCATTCACATCTGATGAAGCATCAAAAGAAATTTTGTAAACACATCCTTCTTCCAGAGAAAATCCATCATGATACAGCTGAACTCCATGAGCTACAGTACCAACGCTCTTTATATCAACATCAAGTTCGCCATCTCCATTCACACTAAGTTCCGCATTACCATTTTGGCAAAACGTATACCAGGGATCAGTTCCTTCCGAAAAATCACCATTCTTCAACATGTTCTCCCCAGTGACAAGTGCTGAATTATCTTCTTTTTCATTATCCTTAGTAACTGCTTCTTCAGATGTTTCTGAAGTACAGCTTTCAGTAGTAACTTCTGTACTTTCTTCTTTTGATTCCTGCTCAGTAACTTCCTGAGCCGAATCCGGTGATTTAGCTGCAGCACAGCCGATCACAGAAGCACTGATGACCATAACAAGCAGCAACGCCAAAAACTCTTTCTTCATAACACTCTCCTCAAGCATTTTAGCCAGTAACCTTAGTAGATTTATTCTCAAGTGAAGTTGGCTCTAAAAGCTGTGTTAGCTTGGCTGCATTCCCTTCCTCCATGGCTGCCAGAATATCTCCCCTTGTTTCAACACTCATCTGCGCCAGTATCTTAGCAACCAGTGTGATCTGATTTTCTTTTACCATCTCATCAAATATCTTGGCAGCGGACTTAGCTTTCATGCCTGAATAGGTGGTTGCAAAAGCCTTTATTGCCGCATCATCAGCCTGACCCTGAATGATCTTTTTATATATCTCTGCTGCGTTGTCAGGATCGATCATCTCATAGTAAGCCTGATACTGCTCAGCATCAGGAGCATTTTCCCCATATACTATTTCTTCATAGAACTTGGCCTTTTCCTCATAAAAGGACTTTTGCTGCTGTTCAAAAGGTTCAAGCCGTGCTACTTCTGCTTTAAGTTTTTCGTTTTCAGCAGTCAGCGCACTGTTTTGCTCCATTTCTGATTGAAGAGCCTTTTCAAGTCTCTTGATATAGGCAAGGGCGTCATCCAAGGTAGATAGACTTGCCCCTTCCTGAGTGCCATCTGTTACCATGGTGCCATCAACAACAACCGGAGTGGTTTCAGTCTCTTTTTGAACTGATCCATCAGGAAGTATCAGGTTGAGGTAAGGAACGTCCTTGATAAGGGGAGCCAGGATATCTGAACCAAAGCCTCCCACATCCAGCTTCACCAAAAGAGCCATGATAGCAAGCCAGATCAGTATGATCAGGAATGTGATAACCAGTGTTGCCAGACCACCTGCGTTGTCGCCGTTAATTTCAGCAGTCCTGTCGGCAAATTCTCTCTCCTGTTCCTTCTGGGCTTTTCTTTGTTCCTTCAGCTTTTTTGCATATTCTTTTTTATCTGCTTTTAGCTTGGCCTTCGCCGCTTTGGGATCTTCCGGGCCATTTAATAAACTGGTATCAGCCATTTATTATTCTTCCTTTTGTCTTTGTGCGTAGGTAAAGCTGCTTCTCTGGTCGTTTTCTTTTGCTTCTTCCTGTTTCTGCTCCTCAAGAAATTCTGCAAATGCCCTCTCTCTTAAGGATTCCTGCATCTTTCTTTCCTGGACATTTCTTGTAAGTTTAACTCTCACTTTTTCAACACGCTCTTCATACTGCTTTACTACCATGGACTGCTGTTTTATCATGACGTCCATTTGAGCAGTGGCATACTGATTATCCAGGATATCCTGAAGCTTTAATGAATCTTCATTTCGAAGTTCTTCCGCTTCCCTTAAGTATCTCTCTTTTCTCTTAACATATTCATCCAGTATATCAAGCTGCTGATTAAGCTCATTCTGAGCCAGTGCAAACTCCATTTTTGTCTGATTTTCAGTCTGCTGCTTGATATTTAGAACGCTCTGCATTCTATAAACAAATCTTGCCATAAACCATCATCTCTTAATCCGCAAACATATTGATCAGCTGGGACCTTATTTCTTCAAAAGAAAATTTCTCATCAGTCTCCTGCATAAGAAAAGCGTTAACCATCTCTATCTTAGAAAGAGCATAGTCGATATTTTTGTTGGCGCCGCTTCTATAAGCACCTATATTGATAAGGTCCTCTGCGTCATTATATGTAGCCAGAACGTTTTTTAGCTTACCTGCAGCCTTCTTGTGCTCAGGATCAGCAATAGCTGACATACATCTTGAAATGCTGGCAAGAACATCTATAGCCGGATAATGGTTCTTTTGCGCGAGCTTACGATTAAGTACAATATGGCCATCCAGGATACCTCTGGCGGTATCTGTGATAGGCTCGTTCATGTCATCACCATCTACAAGGACTGTGTATAGTCCCGTGATGGATCCGCTTCGAGACCTTCCTGCCCTCTCAAGGAGCTTGGGCATCTCGGCGTAAACTGAAGGCGGATAACCTCTTGATACCGGCGGTTCTCCTGATGCAAGACCGATTTCCCTCTGGGCCATTGAAAAACGGGTAAGGGAATCCATCATCAGGAGTACGTCTTTTCCCTTATCTCTGAAATACTCAGCTATGGATGTGGCTGTCTTGGCAGCCTTAAGTCTCTCAAGGGCTGGTTTATCTGATGTAGCACAGACAACAATGGACCTTTGCATACCCTCTTCACCAAGGTCTCTTTCTATGAACTCACGAACCTCCCTGCCACGCTCTCCAATAAGGGCTATGACATTGATGTCTGCCTGGGTATTCCTTGCAAACATTCCAAGAAGTGTGGACTTACCAACACCAGATCCTGCAAAAATGCCTATACGCTGGCCCTTACCTACAGTAAGAAGGCCGTCAACAGCCTTAACTCCAAGAGAAAGAACTTCTGAAATAGGATCTCTTGTCATGGGATCCGGAGGCTGGTTTTCAACAGAATACGCAATACCGCCTTCAAGAGCAGTTCCCTGGCCGTAGCTGGTTCCATCGATCCTTCCAAGACCATCAAGGGTCTTTCCAAGAAGACCTTCACCCACGCTTACTCGAAGCGGTGAATCAGTGTTTTCAACAATACTTCCATTTCCAATTCCACTGGTGTTTTCATAAGGCATCAGCTGGACATGGCCATCCTTAAAGCCAACAACTTCAGCCATAGATGGTTTTGCCACAAACTCAGTAAGGGACTCATTATCTTTTTTCTTGGGATAAATAAGGCAGATATCACCAAGCTTGGCATCAGGTCCTGCTGACTCGATAGTAAGTCCTATTACATTGACCACCTTACCTCTTGTCCGGTAAAATGGAGCATTTTGCATTTTTTTGTATTTAGATAGATCAACTGAAGAAACAAGCATCTTTGTCCACCGTTATCTTCTTTTTCTGTCAAAGGACAAAAGCTTAAGCTTTCTTGATATCTCTGACAGCTCCACGCCGAGACTGCAGTCAAACACTCCGCTGTCAGACTCGATCATGCATTCATTTTCTTTAAGAAGCGGATCTTCTATTATCTCCATTGTAGTATTAGGAGATGTTACGCAGGCATTTAATGCTTCCTTTTCATCCATGATGTCATCATAGTCATCTGAAGAAACATGAACAATAAGGTCCTTGCCTGGTTCTATTCTCGAAAGAGTGGTCTTTAAAAGATGAAGTATGATTCCCTTATCTTCCCTTAGTTCGATATTAAAAACATGCTCATAGATCTGGGTAAGAACATCAACCATCTCAGGCTCAAGTTCATCAACGATCTGCTGATATTCCTTTTCAAGGTCACCCCTTTGCTGATCGATCTCATCCTTAAGGGCCTGAGCAGCCATAGCGCCTTCCTGATAGCCCGCCTGATATCCCTCATCATGCCCCCTTTGCATGGCATCCTGCATTATGGCATCTGCCTGTTGCTGGGCATTCTGAATGATCATATCTGCCTGCTCCTGAGCCTGCTGAATCTTAAGATCCATCTCAGCCTGCATTGCCTCCATATCAAACTGAGGATCAGGAACTGGCTCTAGCATACTCTGATCCTCTGTTAATTGGGAAAGCTGTTCCATCTCAATACCAGGAATAAAGTCCTCCCCCGATTGCATGTCCGGATAGTTGTCCTCCTGGACCATCTGGGTTCTTTGACGTTTAAGTTCCTGTTCCTGAAACGCTTCGATCTTTTTATTGGCAAGGTCATTATTATCAATGATCCTGGTTTCTGTGCTGTCGTAGGTTACGTAACCAGCTTTAAAAAGATTAGACAACTAGTTCATCACCTCCACC
The DNA here is from genome assembly GCF_017940685.1 of Butyrivibrio sp. Lineage (GTDB taxonomy): Bacteria > Bacillota > Clostridia > Lachnospirales > Lachnospiraceae > Butyrivibrio. The sequence continues at coordinate 17,851 of NZ_JAGAYD010000211.1, forward strand.
TCTGGAGATTACGATCTCACCAGAATCCTCAAGCTTTCTGATGACATTTACGATCTTCTGCTGAGCTTCTTCGACGTCCTTCATACGTACAGGTCCCATGAAGTCCATATCTTCCTTGATCATAGCAGCAAGACGCTTAGATAGGTTATTGAAGATCGCGGTCTGTACCTGCTCAGTAGCACTCTTACATGCAAGAGCAAGGTCAGAATTCTCAACTTCACGCAGCACTCTCTGGATAGAACGGTCGTCCAGAAGAAGGATATCTTCGAATACGAACATCTTCTTTCTGATCTCGTCTGCCAGCTCTGGCTCTTCGATTTCCAGTGTCTCCATAATATGTTTCTCTGTGGCACGGTCTACAGTATTGAGGATTTCTACAACTGCATCTACACCGCCAATAATGGTGTAATCCTGGTTTACAAGAGAAGACAGCTTTGATTCCAATACTTTTTCTACCTCTTTTATGGTATCCGGACTTGTTCTGTCCATGGATGCAATACGCTTTGTTACATCAGCCTGTCTGTCAGGCGCCAGAGCAGAAAGGATCATAGCACTCTGGGATGCTGACATATAGGAAAGAATAAGGGCAATTGTCTGAGGATGCTCATCCTGTATGAAGGTAAGAAGCTGTGATGGCTCAGTTTTACGGATAAATTCAAAAGGCTTAACCTGAAGTGATGCAGTAAGCTTACTGATAACATCAAGAGCCTTGTCTTCACCAAGGGCTTTCTCAAGAAGCTCTTTAGCATAGGTGATACCGCCTTCAGCAATGTACTGCTGAGCAAGACAAACGCCGTAAAACTCTTCAAGGACAGCTTCCTTGATCTGAGATGTGACACTTCTTGTGTTGGCAATTTCAAGTGTCAGCTCCTCAATTTCCTCTTCCTTGAGATGCTTAAATATGGCAGATGATTTTTCTGGCCCAAGTGCGATCAGCAAAATCGCTGCTTTTTGTGTTCCTGTAAAATCGGCGATCAAGGGATTTCCGCCAGTGTCCATGTCATTCATAACAATTCCCTCACAAAAACTTTTTTAATAAAGAGCAAATGATCAGCCGTAATCCTCATTGAGCCAATTCCTAAGAAGTGTTGCAGCAGCTTCAGGATTCTCATCCACAAACTTCTCAATAAGTCTCTTTGTCTCAGATCCTGTATCCATCTCAATATCAGTGAGTACTTCCTCAGGTGTAGACTCAAGAAGCTGCTCAACAGATAGCTGTTCTGGCTGTTCCGGCTCCTCTTCTGTCTTCTTGGAAGTCCACATACTTCTTATGATGATGAATGCCAAAAGTCCAAGGATCACAAGGATCAGCACGATCTGAAGTATATCTGTGACAGTTATGTTTGCACCTGTTCTGTCAAAGAACACATACTCTGTATATGCTGCCATAGCAACATTTTCCGCCTTGATACCAGTAGCTTTTGAAACTACATTTATCATCTCTTCCGGAACTTCTATTGCTACAGGCTGTGTATTGCCAGCCTTGAAATCCTCCCAGGTAGCGCCATCGTGATCATCAGGCTTATAGTCTTCCTGCTTCATAACAAGATAGTTTATCGCAGTAACAGAAATCGAAGATTCATTGTATTTTATGGCACCTGGTACACTTGATTCAGTGGTTATCTTCTCATTTGGAAGATAGTCCCTCGACTCCTCAGTAATTGATGACGTGGAGTTGGTATCATCCAGCGTAACATAAGTCGTCTCATCATCTGCATTGGAGTCAGTTCCAGGAATACCACTTATTCCGTTAACATTTTCAGCGTTATAGGTATCCTCATGACTTAACACACCCTGTGTCTGGTCCTCTGCAGGAGTATACTGATGATCTGTTACTTCCTTTTTCGAAAAATCCATCACCAGGTTACTTGCAACCTCAATATTGTCATACAGCTTGGTTCCAAGCAAAACCTTTTTAACCTCAGACTTAACAAGCTGCTCTGCCTTTGCTTTGACAGACAGCTGCGTTGATGCAAGGCCTGAAGTTGTTGTATCTTCTCCTCCGGAAAAGAGCATGTTGCCTTCCGTATCAAGAATAACAATATTATCAGTATTTTCGTTACCGACAGCTACAGCAACAGCTTTTGCTAAAAAGGCAGCATTCTCTTCATCAAACTTACCGTCTTCGCTTATCTGCAATAGGATCCAGGCAGAAGCCTCTTCCTGATTACCTATAAGTGTTCCATCATTGTCGGGGATATTAAGCTGCACATTGGCCGATTTGATAGCATCAAACTTTGAGATAAAGTCCTGTTCAAGTCTGCTTTCCAGATAAAGCACGTATTTCTTTTGCTTGTCTGATTCTGTAGTTGAAAAGCTTCCATTGGTAACATTGTCGATGCTGTATGCATAGGACTGGATGTCATTGGCACCCAAAAGAAGACTGGCATTTCCCTGATCCTTTTTAAGAACCCGGAACTCCAATCCATCGTCTGACATTTTATAATTTACCACATTGGAATCAAGGAGTTCCTTGATCTCGGAAGCCTCCTTGGTAGAATTGGCATTAACCAAAGTAACGTACTGTGGCTGATTTAAAACAGACACCAAAATTATGATGGTAAGCAGTACAACCGTGCTGGCACCTATTATCAAGGTCTTTTGCCTGGCTGTAAACGCATTCCACCAATCGAGAACTTTCTGCCAAATAGCCCTAAATCTTTCTGGCATATTTCTCCCTCCCCTCTATTACTAAAACACACTAAACAGAAGAATCAGATCTGCATCTGTGTAAGCTCTCTGTATGCAGAAAGAGCTCTGTCTCTGATTGCAACTGTATACTGCAAAGTTGTGCTGGCTTTCTGAAGCGCTATGGAAAGATCATGGGTATTATCAGTCTGCCCCAAAGCCCATTTGATCTCTTCATTTTCTGCATCTGACAAATAAGCATTGGTTGTAGAGATATTATCAACTACCGCTTGGAAAATGTTCTTAAAAGATTCGTCATTTCCGTCCCCTGAATCGCCAAGAACATTGTAAACTTTGCTATTTGTCTTTTCTGCATGCCTTATCACATCACTACTAACATTTCTAAGTTGAGAAATATCAAGAGATGCCATAATCCCCTCCTAAAGCTATTTATCAATTAGTGCCAAGGTCCAGTCCCCTGGTTGCAAGGTTCTTACTTGCATTAAAGGCAGTTACATTGGCCTCATAAGAGCGGCTTGCATCTATGAGGTTAGTCATTTCTGTAACTGTATTGACATTAGGATATGTAACATAGCCATACTCATCCGCATCTGGATGGGATGGATCGTAAACTATATTCATCTGAGTCCAGGTATCGTCCTGAACGGATGAGACTTTAACGCCTCTTCCTGAATAATGATCAAGCCTTTCATTAAGGATCCTGGAAAATGGAGTCTGAGTGCCCTTCTCTGAAAAAGTAACAACCTTCCTCACATATGGTGTCCCATCTGCTGTCCTTGTAGTATTGGAATTGGCTATATTCTCAGAGATTATATCCATACGGAATCTCTGAGCAGTCATACCTGATGAATTTATATTAAAAGAATCAAATATGCTCATCTAGCACCTCCTATCATGAAGACTTGGTAACCATGGCCAAAGTACTGAACTCATGCTTAAGTCCCGACATAAGTCCCTGATACTTTAACTGGTTAGCTGCAAGCATAACGTTTTCAGTATCAATATCAACGTTATTTTTATCAGTCCTATAAGAAAAGCCTGAATAATCGTTGACAACCCTGGCCTCAAGGTGCTTGTTCTTAAGATTCGCAACCTTCTCATCCATGGTCTTGTATCTGTTGTGACCAAGAGCCCTCTCAAGCTCATCCTCAAAATTGAGATCCTGCCTCTTATAGCCTGGTGTGTCAACATTGGCAATGTTATTGGCAATTATCTCGTTTCTGGTCCAGGCTGCATCTGAAGCCTTGTCCATAACATTAATGTAATCAAATACATTGCTATTAATCACAGACCCACTCCTCCTTATTATTCTATTTAATAATAAAATCTTTTTATGTAAATTACAAGCATAATATACTTTATATTGTGTTTTTTGAACTTTGCCTACACAAAATCTATGTAAAAAACAAAGAAAGGATTTACCATACCATATCTGATAAATCCTTTCATCATATTTCACATCCATGTCGCTGTTATTGTTTATACAATATACATCGGCAAATTATATTTCCTGCTTTAGTTTTTTGATCTCACCAAATACCACATCGTTGGTAACCTTGATGTAAGTGCCCTTCATTCCTGAAGATCTGGATTCTATTACCCCGGCGCTCTCAAATTTTCTTAAGGCGTTTACGATGACGCTTCTTGTAATACCAACCCTGTCAGCAATCTTGCTGGCAACCAGTACACCTTCCATTCCATCAAGTTCATCAAATATGTGGATGATAGCCTGCATTTCAGAGAAGGAAAGGGTTCCAATAGCCGATTTAACAACTGCGAGCTTTCTGCTCTCTTCGGCATTTTCTTCATTTACAGCTCTTAGCATTTCAAGACCAACAACTGTAGTTCCATACTCGCAAAGGATAATGTCGTCAATGTCATAAGGCTTGTCAGTCTTATAGATAAAGAGTGTTCCAAGCCTTTCACCTGCAATTTCGATGGGTGTGATGATAGCCTGGAACTTGGAGGAATCAACACCTTCAAATCCCAAAGTCTCAAGATTGACATTTTCTTTGGTAGAAAGAATTGTCAGAAGCCTTTCATTTAGCATCGGATCTATGAAAGAGCCTACGCTGCAGGATAAAAGGTTACTGATGGACTCAACATCATTACTCTCACCAATTCCTAATACTTTACCCTTTTTGCTGATAACAAACATGTTTGAGGATAAAATGTCACACAAGACCCTGCATATGTCGTTGAAAACCACTTTCCCAGAATTGCTTGTATGAAGAAGCTTTCCTATTTTTCGAGTCTTATCCAGTAGTTGCACACTACTCATCAGAATTCTCCTTTTTAACGTTTTTCCCCATTGTGTAAAGGAACGATGATATTTACGAAATAGCGTCAATATATGTCCCTACACTATTTGTATCATATCACAAAAAAATAGGCGCTTCAAACAATAAAGCGCCTACAATTATGAAAAAAAGCTAAAGATTTCTGAAAATTTGTATTATTAGTTTTACGTTTATTCTTTTACTTTATCTTCTACGTGACCACATTCAGGATTGCCACAGGCAAGCTTGTTGTTCTTAGCGTACATCACGCCGCCGCACTTAGGGCATTTCTTTGAAACTGGTCTTTGCCATGACATAAAGTCGCAATTTGGATTGTCTATACATCCATAGAAGATACGACCCTTTTTGGTTCTCTTAAGAACTATATCCTTACCACACTTAGGGCATGAAACACCAATCTTTTCAAAATATGGCTTGGTGTTCTTGCACTCAGGAAATCCCGGGCATGCAAGGAATTTGCCATGAGGTCCATACTTGATGACAAGGTTTCTGCCACAAAGCTCGCAGACTTCATCTGTAACTTCGTCCTGAACCTGAACCTTTTCAAGTTCTTTTTCAGCTGCTGTAACAGCTTCATTGAGATCAGGATAGAAATTCTCAATTACGGTCTTCCACTTTACATCGCCTTCTGCGATTCCATCAAGAAGGGCCTCCATGTTGGATGTAAAGTTCACATCAACGATCTGAGGGAAAGCCTCCATCATCATCTTGTTCACAGCCTGTCCAAGCTCTGTAATGTAAAGAGATTTGTTCTCCTTGGTGATATAGTGTCTTGCCATGATCGTTGAGATTGTCGGAGCATAGGTAGATGGTCTTCCTATTCCAAGAGCTTCAAGGTCATGTACCAGGGATGCCTCTGTATAATGAGGAGCAGGCTGTGTAAAATGCTGCTGAGAATCAAAGCTGTCAAACTTAAGCTTGGTTGTTGTATCCAGCTTTTTCATGATCACATTCTTTTCAATCTGATCATCCTCATCGGTGTACACATTAAGGAATCCATCAAACACTGTCTTGGATGCTGCAACGGTAAATCTGTGCTCTCCACAGTCAATCTTGACAGATGTGGTCTCATACTTGGCAGCAGCCATTCTGCTTGCCATGAATCTGCGCCAGATAAGCTGATAGAGTCTGAACTGATCTCTTGAAAGATAGTCCTTAACAACTACAGGTGTTCTGTCTATATAAGTTGGCCTGATGGCCTCGTGAGCATCCTGAATCTTAGCTTCACTCTTTTTAGAGGTTGCGCCTTCTGAAAGATACTTTTCACCGAAGTTCTTGGTAATATAGTCGTTGGCAGCCTCAACAGCTTCTGCTGAAACTCTTGTTGAATCTGTTCTTAGGTATGTAATAAGACCAACTGTGCCCTCTTTGCCAAGTTCAATTCCTTCATAAAGCTGCTGAGCAACTCTCATTGTCTTCTGAGTTGAGAAATTAAGCGCCTTACTGGCTTCCTGCTGAAGTGTAGATGTTGTAAACGGAAGTGGAGCTTTTTTGCTTCTCTCGCCCTTCTTTACATCGCTTACAACATACTTTTTTCCTTCAAGCTCTTTTAATATCTCTTCAAGCTCCTTTTTTGAGCTTATTTCTTTTTTCTCGTTACCCTTACCATAGTAGTGAGCTACAAGAGGCTTCTTCTCACCATCTGCCATAAGGTTAACATCTAAAGTCCAATACTCTGTTGGTATAAAAGAGTCTATCTCTTCCTCTCTGTCTGCGATTATCCTAAGAGCAACAGACTGAACTCTACCTGCTGAAAGGCCTCTTTTTATCTTGGACCATAAAATAGGAGAAATCTCATAACCAACCATTCTGTCAAGAACACGCCTTGCCTGCTGGGCATCTACAAGATTCATATCGATATCTCTAGGATGCTTCATAGCTTCTTTGACAGCATTTTTAGTTATCTCATTAAAGGTTACTCTCTGAACCTTGGCATCAGCCTCTGAAAGCTTAAGAGCTGCACAAAGGTGCCAGCTTATGGCTTCTCCTTCACGGTCCGGGTCAGTTGCAAGGTAAACCTTGTCAGCCTTCTTGACCTGTCTTCTCAGTTCTGCAAGGACATCTCCCTTTCCTCTTATAGTTATATATTTGGGCTCGAAGTCATGATCTATATCGATTCCCATAGAACTTCTTGGAAGATCTCTGACATGGCCATTGCTGGCTGCCACCTCATATCCTGAACCCAAAAACTTCTTGATAGCCTTCACCTTGGTTGGTGACTCAACTATAAGGAGCGAATTTTTCTTTGTCTTGGTTTCTTTCTTTGTTGCCATTTAGAATAAGTGTCCCCTTCACAATTTGATTGACACGTTTGTAACGTTCACTTTCATATTAATATACATTTTATTTCATTTCGTCAAGTATATGGTATAAGGAACGATTCTTTCGTGACAGAGGGGACGGTTCTTTTGTGACAGGGGGACGGTTCTTTTGTCACGTTGCATGAAATGCAATGTGACAAAAGAACCGTCCCCTCTGTCACGAAAGAACCGGCATTTATAATCTTATTTCTTGAGCCATGCAGTCTCTTTAGGAGTCTTTTTTACGAAAGGTCTTGCAAGTGCCTGCTTTGCACCATTTGGAAGGATGTACTTAAGCTTGTCCTCCGCCTTTCTCATGGTTGAGCAGTCTGGATTATCCCTTGTAAGCTTGATAGCATCAAATTCACATCTTGTTGTGCAAAGTCCGCAGCCCACGCACTTATTAGGGTCAACAATTGATGCACCACAGGACAGACATCTTGAAGTTTCCTTCTTAACCTGTTCCTCTGTAAATACAAGCTTGTTATCTCTAAATGAAAGCTTGCCATCAGCGCTTGCCTTTACACCTGCTGTCTGTCTTCCAACGTGGTCATAATCCTTAACAGAAATATCATCCTTATCAAGTTCGATAAAGAAGTTAGGGTCACGCCCAATTGTAAGTGAAGAATGAGGCTGAACAAATCTGTGGATAGACTCAGCACCTTCTCTTCCACAAGCAATGGCATCAATGGCAAATCTAGGTCCATAGAACATGTCGCCACCAACAAAGATATCCGGAACAGTAGTCTGGAATGTCACTTTATCTGCTGCTGGAGCTGGTCCTCTAAACTCAACGTTCTCGTCTTTTAAGAGATCTCCCCATACAGTTGCCTGTCCAACAGAAAGGATCACATTTTCACAGGCAATCTCCATAGTTTCATTCTCATCGTACTTAGGATCAAAGCGTCCCTCAGCATTCTTAACCTGAGTGCACTTCTTAAATACGATTCCCTTTACTTTTCCATTCTCTGTAAGGATCTCTTTTGGTCCCCAGCCGCCTTTAAGCTCAATGCCTTCAGACTCGGCAATTTCGATTTCCTCAGGAAGTGCTGGCATAATGTCTCTTGTCTCAAGGGAAACCTGTGTAACCTTGGATGATCCACATCTAATTGCTGTGCGGCTAACATCGATAGCAACGTTACCGCCACCAATTACAACTGTATCACCAGTAAGCTTGTAGCTTTCGTCGTCAATAACCTCATGGAGAAGGTCAACACCCTTAAGAACTCCCTTAGCATCCTCACCAGGAACGTTTACTCCTCTTCCGCCCTGACATCCGATGGCGATATAGAAAGCCTTGTAGCCTTCTTCTCTAAGCTGCTTTAAGGTGATATCTTTTCCAACCTCTACTCCAAGGCGGATATCAACACCAAGTTCTCTAAGTACATCAACTTCGGCTTCTACAACATTCTTTTCCATTACGAATGAAGGAATACCATATGTGACCATTCCACCTGGCTTCTTGTTCTTATCAAAGAGTGTAGGCTTGTAGCCCTTAAGTGCAAGATAGTAAGCACAGGAAATACCTGCAGGACCTGCACCGATAATAGCTACCTTCTCATCAAAGCCGGCTCCGATCTTAGGAATGACTTTCTTGGGAATGTAGCGGGTATCTGATTCAAGATCGCGCATTGCAACAAACTTTTTAACTTCATCGATTGCAATAGCCTGATCGATGGTGCCTCTTGTGCAGGCATCCTCGCAGCGTCTGTTACATACATGTCCGCATACAGCCGGAAGTGGATTGTACTTCTTGATAAGAGCAAGAGCTTCCTCATATCTTCCCTGAGCTGCCATCTTAAGATATCCCTGAACAGGAATATGAGCAGGACATGCTGTCTTACATGGAGCTGTACCAGTCTTGTGTGTATTGATCCTGTTGATGTCGCGGTAGTCCTCAGTCCACATCTCTGTAGACCATTTCTTTTCTGTAGGAAGAGGCATCTTAGGATAGGTAACTTCGCTTCCATCCTTTTTGCAAAGCTTCTGTCCAAGAGTTGCTGCACCAGCAGGGCAAACCTCTACGCAGCGTCCACATGCAACGCAGTTTTCCTTGTCAACATGAGCAACATAAGCTGAACGTGACATGTTTGGTGTATTGAAAAGCTGTGAGGTACGAAGCGCATAGCACACATTTACATTACAGTTGCAAATAGCGAAAATCTTGTGCTCGCCATCAATATTAGTGATCTGATGAACGAAACCGTTGTCCTCAGCCTGCTTAAATATTTCAAGGGCTTCCTCTTTGGTGATATAGCGGCCATCCTTCTGAGTTTCAACTACGTAGTCAGCCATATCACCGATAGCGATGCACCAGCCTTCAGGATCATCAGCGCAGCCCTGCTCGTAGGTCTTTCTGCTTCTTCTGCAGGAGCATGGAGATGCTGCGTATTTTCCCTCATAGTAGTCAAGCCAGTAAGAAATCTTTTCAAGGCCGATGGCTGTATTCTCCATCTCAATAGCCTTTTCAACAGGGATTACATGCATACCAACGCCTGCACCACCCATAGGAACCATATGTGTAAGTCCCTCAAGAGGAATGCGGCTCATTCTCTCAAAGAAAGGTCCTACTTCAGGATGCTCTTCAATAACTCTGCCGTTCATGTTGCCAAACTCAGCAGAGCCTGGAACATACATAGGAAGAACATACTGCTTAACATGCTTTTCATTTTCGTAGTTCCACTCAATGATTCCGTGATATGACATCTCATCAAGGTGCTTTTGCAGCTCCTCTTTTGAGTATTCAGGACAAAGAGCAGCAACCTCTTCGAATGTCTTTGGCTTTCTCTTTTCCATCTTAAGAGCAATCTCGCACTGCTCATCAGTTACAAGATTGTAAATGCCCCAGTACTCAGGGCTTTCTTTTGTGATCTTTTCAAGACCGAGCTTTATTTCTTTCCTGTCAGTAATAGCCTTGGCAAGTCTTGCCAGGGGCTCTCTGAAAGGAGCATTCATATCTACCCACTCTGGAATGATGCCAGCTCTTGGGTCAATTCTGTTACGGTTTGGATCCAGCGAATATGGAGTGTTTAGATCCTTCATATCCATTGTATTCATATCAACCATTCTTTCTCCTACCTTTCTTCCGCTCAAAACTAAAGTTTACGTTGCCGCAATTTCTTTTATCATAAACTCGTTGCCCTTTAAGAGATATGTATGTTCACTGCCACAGTTGGGACAGATCTTGCCATGAGCAACGGTTTCATATTCACTTTTACAGTCCTCACAAAAGGTTACAGCAGGAAGGGTCTCTATAATAAGCTCTGCCCCATCCATAAGCTCTGTCCTGGCAGCAGCCCACTTCCAAGCGTCGTCCAAAAGAGAAGGTACCACACCTGAAACTTCTCCAAGCTGCAGGGTTACTGAATGTATCTTTTCAAGATTATTCTCTTTTCCCACCTCTGTAAGGTCATCAATTATTCGAAAAACAACACCAAGTTCATGCATTTGTCTTTACCTTGTCTGCCTTAAATAAATTTCATTTGATCCATATACAAGTAAAAGCCATGCGAAACTAAGGTTAAGATAAACTTCCCCTGTTTATCGCATGGCTTTCTCTCATCTCAATGCCAGATCTATGTTTACTTTATAGCTTCCTCTATCTGATCAGAAAGCCACGCAGCCCATTCATCAATTCCTTCACCTGTCTTAGCACAGATAGGAATGATGATAGCCTTTGGATTGCGCATATGTATATACTCTTTGCACTTTTCAAGATCAAAGTCAAAGTAGGGAGCAACATCCATCTTGTTAATAAGTACCACGTCGCAAATGGAGAACATAAGTGGGTACTTAAGTGGTTTGTCATGACCTTCAGGAACTGAAAGGATCATGGCATTTTTAGTGCTTCCTGTATCAAACTCAGCAGGGCAAACAAGATTACCCACGTTTTCAAGGATCGCAAAATCCACATCTGAAACATCAAGTTCTTTAATACCCTGTCTTGTCATGTCAGCGTCAAGGTGACACATTCCACCAGTGTGGAGCTGGATTGATTTAACACCAAGCTCAGCGATGGCCTTTGCATCAACATCTGAGTCGATATCCGCTTCCATAACGCCGATCCTGTACTTGTCCTTAAGAGTCTCAATGGTCCTCTTAAGTGTAGTTGTTTTACCAGATCCAGGGCTGGACATAAGGTTTAAAAGAAAAGTCTTAGACTCCTTAAGCTCTCCTCTGAGTTTTTCTGCATCCTTGTCGTTACTCTCAAAGATGCTCCTCTTGACTTCAATTACTCGAACATTATCCATTATTCTGCACGCTCCATTGCAAGCTGGAAGTCCTTGGTATCACCAAATACTTCGTTTGCATAAGGATTCTTACCAAGCTTGATTGATCTCTTAATGATTTCAGTCATACAGATCACGTTGATGGCAATTGCAAGAATTGCAACAACACCCTGAGCTGTAGGATTAGCGGTGATACCCATAGAGGAGATTATATCACCAGCCTGTGCTGTCTTACCAGCCCCTGAATTGTAAAGCTCGATAGCCTTTGCGTAAAGATCCATTGTTGTGATGCCAGCCTCAGTTGCTCCGCCGTAAACTGAAGGAAGTGCTGCTGCAAAGCGTGAAGAAAGCTGGAATGCAGGAACAACCTGTGCCCACATGCACCAGATTGCAAGTGTGTTAGCACGGTTCTGGATCCATGCGCCCTTGTTCCAGAATGCGTTAGCAAATGTAGGAGCAAGAAGAAGTGCTACACCACAGTACCATGAATGTGTAGGAAGGTTGAGGTATGTGTATTCAAAGTTCCAAACATCGTATGCAAAGATGAACCAGATTGTCATATCAGGCCAAAGCATATCTGCATGGTTCTTGTCCTTTGATGTGTAAAGATGTACGCATCCTGTCATGCAGAAGATATTGATAAGTCCTGCAAGAGCGTTAACAACGTTCCACCATCCACCATAGATGAATACACCCTCGTTTGATGCCCACCAAGCACCTGAAAGGTTGCCTGTGATTGAGAATGCTGCAAGAGCAGACTCCATATCAGAAACGTTAGCAATCATGATGTTAGCTGCAACGATGAACCATGGGAACCATTTGAACCATTTTTCCTTGCCAATGCCCCATTTGTACTTGATCATCATAAAGCCTACACAACCGATATCAGCAGCGTAAAGCTTGAAGTAATGGAACCAGCCGTCCATGAATGCTACAGTAGGATTTGACTTGCCACCAAACATACCTACATGTGCAAGGATGAAATAAACTGTAAGGATTGTAGGAATAGCTACAAATACGATCATTCCACCCAATTTGGTCCTACGACCAATCTCGTTCATGAGAATAAGTCCCACAAACACTAATATCCAACCAATCAGCTGCATAGATGCATGGTCGCTGTAAAGTTGAAATAACATAAAAAACCTCCTTTGACATTGCAAATTTTATAGTTACATGCAATATGTCACATTTTTAACTATTATAGCATATTGCACAACGCCAATCAACTATATAAGCAGATGTTTTGTTGAAACTGGGGCACTGGATTTTAAAAATACAGTTTCCATCTGCATCATTCCTTATTTTTTTCTTTTTCCAAATGGAATGTCAAAATCATCTCCTGTCGTAAAGTCGAGGTCAAATGCTTTAAGGTCGTATTTGGTTTTGCTTTCCGGCTTTTCAATATCTTTATTCTCAGCATCTTTTGCCACAGTTTCATCTGCAGCTTCTTCTGAACCAGTATCTTCCCGGACATCTTCTTTTATGTCATCTGCATTTGCATCTTCCTCTTCATCTTCTATTTCTGACTTATGAACCGCCTTTTCCCTGTCTCTTATTTCCGATGCCAGGCAATAAATAAGGAAGATCATGCAAAGGATCACACCAATTCCTGTGGTAATCAGGCTCTCCATCAAATATGGATAAACCACTCTGATAATCGTGTTTCCGCTTCCAACAACCAAAAGATTGTTATCCTCACTTAATGCTTTATCAGACCTGAATATGTCCTGATAAGCAATCCCGGTATTAAGATCGTCAACAGGGCTGTTTATCATCAAACCATTTAGAAATGACGAAACTTCAATTGGATATATTTCCTTATCCGGAAGGATCGCTGGCTCCATTCCCATTACCCACTGCATGATCTTTTCAGCATGGGAGTCCCTTGTTATATAGTAATAAAAAGGAATATTAAGTCCTATGTAGCATACATTCTCATTGATGCCTGATCCAAAGAACGCCAGCTCAATATTGTTGTCGTAAATTGTTCCCCTTACGTCCTTAAGACCATTTAAGTAGTAGGTTATCCACTTTGAATATCCTCTTGGGAACAGGTCGCAGTCCATTTCTCCAAAATCCTGGGTATACAGTATTGGGTAGCCATTCTCAAACTGTATCACGTTACAGGTTACTCCAAGGAAAGTCTTGGTTCTGGTATCCCTGTCTTCTGGCATGCCATCTGCCAGTATTACTACCCTTACACCATTTTCAGAGAGCTTTCTTACAAGATTTTCTGCCGCAATCCTGTCATCATAATAAAAGCCTGAAAGATACACAGTCTTATACTTTGAAAGCTCCTCATAACTGTAGTGGTCCAAATACTCATCACTGGTTTCCCTGATATTTGGGAAGGCCAGTGACAGAGAATATGCACTATATCCGATACCTATGGCATCGTAGTCAGTCTTAGTTCCATAATATGTATCGATCCCGGAAAGATGATAAAGCATGTATCTGCTGTTTTCATAAAGAAAGTCGTAGTTACACTCTTCTGCAGCCTTATCAAGCTTTACAAGGCTCTTTTCTCCGTAGGGAACCTGCTCTTTGTCAATGATAACAGTGTCAGCTCCTAAAGTTATGCATCTGTCAAACAGATAACCATAGTACTCATCATTAAGAGCCATGTTGAGTCTTCTGGTATTATCGCTTGTAACAGCGGTCTCATACTTTTGCCCAAAGACTTGCTGGACACCATCTGGCCCATAGCCAAGAGCAAACACACCTTCTCCTGGAAGTTCTCCAAGGTCAATAAAGGCAACTCTCTGTTTTGTCAGCTCTTTTGCTTCTTTTATGAGAGTTCTTTCGGACAGCTCAACAATCCTCTGACCTGGCTGCCTGCCATTTCCATAGCCGTAAATCCAGTAAAGAGAAGGTATAGAATCAACAGCAATAAGTAAAACAAATACTAAAAGTATCCATTTTCTTAGTTTCTCCCAATAAATTGTTCCAAGAAGAACAAAGCATGCAGCCCCCGGAAGAAGCATCAGCATCCAAAGCATCTCCGCTCCTGGGATTATGCGGATCATAAGATATGCTGTAGAACCGGTCAAAAGAACTGTCAGTACAGCACAGATATACATGGGAGCAGATTTTTTGTTACTTACCATTATTCCAAGTATGGCGATGATAACCAGCGAAAGCCCAAAATAAGCTGCTTCCGGCGAATTAATCCTATATACAGGATTTAAAGTGATCAAAATACTCTGGAAGAAATTACCAGCCTTATCAAGCTTTTCAAAGTCATAGCCTCCTATCAGCATAGGAACTGTATAGATTCCGCAGATAAGGAATGAAATAAAGAAGCTTACAAAAACCTTGATCATTCTTCTTCGGTTCCTAAAATAAAGGCGCTGCAAAAGCATATAGATACATACAAGAAGAAAATGAAGAAGTGCTGTTCCAGTATGTGACAGGATCATAAGGCAACTAAAGAGCATTATTGCCACCAGGTCTTTAAACCTGTTACTGCCAAGATATTCTGATACAGCTAAAAGAAATGCCGGAATTAAAAAAACACAAAGAGCCATGGCTAAATTGCCCTGGCTAAATAAAACATAGATATTGACTGGAAGAAAATACCAGATGATGCCAAATACTGCTCCGGTTATAGGCCTTTTCTTTTTAAACCCAATAGTGGTCCATATTATCTGCCCCAGAACAAATAAAAGAATGCAGTAATAGATGTAAGCTATGTATACCTGCCCACCTGAGTACATCTCACATAAAGCAAGTAGAACCGCAGAAAGAGGCGCAATATACCTAAGGGGCTGAATGCCGTTGTACCAGTAGCTATTATAAAGAGGGTAATAATCATCTCTTACAATAGACTTATAGAGCATATCTCCCCTGAAAAGGTGATAATAAGCATCCTGTCCACTGGGATAAAGACCGTTTAAAACAATAAACTCCCAAAGAAGAAAAGAAATCCCAAAAAGCGATGCGATGGTTATTAAGATTGCTAGTAGCCCTGGTATTTTACTCTTCATCTAAACTCTCTTCCACGATGGAATGTACTATATTATTAAGAGCCGTGTTCATGTGCTCTTTTATATCATTTAAATACTCATCTCTTCCCCTGAAGGAATACACATAGGTTCTTGATGGGGTCTCACTGGCTTCGATTTTAATCAGAAGTCCGCCAATCTTTTTTATCTCCTCGTAAAAAATAGGTGCAAAGTAATCCAGCATATTCTCAAGAGTCGGGATTATGGTATCAAAGGGCTTAATATCATTAAGGAGCTTGTCCTGAAAAGGCTCCAAAAAATCATCGATTGCCTTCTCAAAGTCAAGGAACATGATGAACTTGTCCTTATCAACCAAAAGCTCTATGGCAAACTCCCAGGTATGGGGATGACTCTCACCCTTTTTGCCATTAAAGATCACATAGTGATTGGCGTTTAAGTACAATTTGAACTTATATTCTCTAAGTGCATCGTTACGCAACTTTCTACCTCTTAAGATTTATCTTCTTTTGATCTAAATCTTGATTCCGTTCTGGAATCCGGCCTCATTGGCTTATCACCAGAGATCATGGACACGATCTCTGGGTTACCCATGGCTCTCATTGTCCTGTCGTAAACCATTTTTATATCCAGCCTTGACCTTGCAGTTTCAACTGACAAAAGCTCTGCATCAGCCTTAACTTTCTTTGCTATATCTTTTGCTTTATCATTGTCACATTTAACAGACATGATAAGCGCCAGATGGTTCTTGCCATCATAGAATTTGATATCTCTTTTCCCAAAGAGAATGCAGTTGGCTCCAAAGAAATTGGATACTGTTTCCTTCTGGCCATACCTGAATGCAATAAAAGAAATAGGAAAAGCCTTGATCTGCTTCTTGTATTCTTCAAGGAACTTTTCAATGGCAGTAAAATTAAAGAGATTTAGCCTGTTGTCATAGATCTCATCTCTTACCATCTTTTCATTAAGAACTTCTATTACATTGTTGGCCTCTTTAAGATCAGCCTCAGTTGAATACACCTTTTTCTTATTTTTGTTACTTCCGATTGCTAGTACGATCGGGAGTACAAAGATTGCAGAATAGGCTACTACAAATATGATGATAAGTTCCATCTTTGATCCAAGGAACTTGTTGTTATCAAGAAGTACTGTGGTATTGGTCAAAAGACATATCCTGTACTGTTCACCTTCATAGTCAAACAGAGCGCCGCTGGCAATATATTCCTTATTGTCCAAGAATATCCTCTCGTGCTTAACCTTATTGAGCTCCAAGTCATTTATGAAGCCCATTGAAGAGTCTGTTGTATAGTAGGAATTTGCTGTAAGGGCTTGATATCTGTTGGTTTCAAGAGCATCCTTTACATACAGCATTGTCTGGTCTTTAGAAAATGTCCAGTATCTGTTGGAGGAAGAATCCAAAGTACTTAAGATACTTTCTATGATCTCCTGATCTGTCCTGTTCTCCTTAAGGTTGATCTGATCTATAACCAGCTGAACATAGCTGTCCTGCTGAGTTGCACAGACATCCAGTATTCCATCCTCATATCTTTGCATCTCAAAGTAGGTCAGAGCAACAAATGCCGTGACCACAAGGAGCATCGCTATTAAGATAAGTGGAATACTTACTAGTCCGCTTTTTTCCTTAGTCTTGTTCATGATTCGTTCATAAAATGATAGAGCTTTGAGTTTAAAAGAGATATCTTCTTCATATCATCTTTTACAACAGCTTTATACTCTTCTACTTCCTCCGTAAAGGTCTTGGTCTTCCAGGCACTGGTGGTATTCATGCTGTTGAAAATACCGGTAAGTCTGATAAAGAATGTCAGCATATTAAATAGTGGCAAAATTGGAATAGCCCACCAAAGCGACTTGTAGTATTTTTGGATGTCCGGAAACTCTCTTAGGAATATGCTGATGGACCAAAAATACAAATAGGCGATGACCACATAAATAAGCATTATAAGAGCGCTTGAAAGCAGGATCATCTTGGTTGAAAAGTCCATAAAGTACAGACACACAAGGGCAAGTATCCAGACAATCCTGGGGAATGCAAAGGTGTGGTCGTACAAAAGAGTTCGTACGTTAACATCTTTAAGCATCCTGCTTGGGCGAAAAGCCTTGGAATCAAACATATTGGCAACTTCCAAGGATCCCCTTTGCCATCTCTGCCTCTGGGTATAGAGCTTATTCATGCCTTCTATAGGGCCAACAAAATAGATCGCATTATCGCAAAGCTTAACCTTCTGTCCCATCAGATATCTCATCTGAAATGTTATCTGGGTGTCCTCAGCGATAGTATTAGTGTTATACATTCTGGACTTTAGAACTGTTGATTTTCTAAAAGCAGAAAACGCACCCGAAAGGGTGTAGATTTCATTCTTTTCAGAGGCGTAGCTCCTTCCTGCAAGAAAAGCCTGTGCATACTCAACAAACTCTATCTGGCGAAGGAGTCTTGAAAAGAAATGCTTATACTCTTCGATCTGCTGCGGAATAGTCAGGATTGCACCTGTCATGCAGCCTATAGATGAATCAGACTCAAACACATCTATCATGTTTTTTAGTGCATCTTTTTCAAGAGCTCCGTCTGAGTCTATATTTATTATGTATTTACCGGTGCTGTTATAAAGAGCAAGGTTAAGGGCTCTGCTCTTTCCCTGTCTGGCATTTAGCCACTGCATCCTGATTGTCGGAAATTCCTTCTGTGCTTCAGTGTACACATGAAAAGAATCGTCCTTGGTCCTGTTGTTTACCAGATATACTCTTATTTTCGAATCGTCGTAGCTTGAGTCATGTATGGATTTAATGCACTCCCTAAGTGAATCATAGGAGTTGTAAACAGGCACAATAAGAGAAATCTCAGGATATGCAAGAGGGGGCTTTGGATGGTAATTACGTATACGCTTTTTTATCAGCGTAATGGCACTTCCAATTGAAGGTATTATCTCCATTATGAAAGGGATAATTACCCAGGCGCCCCAGAATATGAAGGAATTAAAAAAAGTACTGATACCCATATTTATTTATCTTCCTTTTGCTCATTCTCCTTAGGAGCGTCAGTTTTTTCTTTATCATAGGAGAAGCTTCCAACCTTCATCCTTACAACCTGTGATTTGGTAAATACATAGAAGTACAAAACCACTGTTGCTGCGTAGAAGAATATTCTGCCTACATAGGTGTGGGCTATGTAGTACATCTGCTCTCCACCAAAATGGATCATAGTAGCTATTATTATGATCCTTAAAGCGTTTGCAAGAATTATATAGATCACACCAACTGCCGAAAGGATTGCTCTTTCAGAAATTGTGTACACCTTGAAAAATGCCAGGATCGCAATATATACCATGATCTCAATGATACCTGAGCACTCAAAATCAATCTGAAGTGTCATGGAGCCGCCTTGTGTCTCAACAAAAATGATACCATACTTGAAAAAGGCTGAAAAGAAGCCTGTTACACGGCCAAAGAGTCCCGCAAGAGCAGCAACTATCCTGGCTAAAGGCATGGTGGCAATGGGACGAAGAAATATCATCATAAGAATAAACAGACCACCCATTCCTATGGTTATGAATGCAGCCTGATTTTTTACTTTATAGAATATCCTAAGATTGAGAAGCCAGATAATTACAAGGACTATGAAGATTATAAGTTTTGTAGTACTTGACGGATTGATGGTTGAAAGAAAAGCAGATATACGTGATGTAATAGGCATGGTAAACCTCCGTACCTTAGTTCTCAATTTATATTATATACTATTATCCGTAACATTATTGCCAACATTCTGTGAAATGTTTATAAAGACAAAAAAACACCGGGAAGGTTTCGTTGACCTTTTGGGGATCAAAGAAAACCATTCCCAGTGTCTGCAAATTCTAGCCTGATATATTAAAATATGAATTTCTTTTTTATAACAAATGGAACAGCTGCGCTAAGAAGACACATTGCAGCTCCGCCCCATGGACCTGTGCTTGTTCCCGCGCAGGTAACAAGTTGTTGTCCAATCCTTCCATATTTTGTCGATACAGTTTTGACATCTGTCGCATCTATACCATATCTTTCTGCCAGCTTAACAGTATTTACATACCATTCCATTTCCTGCTGTGTGTCAGTAATATTTATAGTCGCTTTTCCATAGCAGACATCAGCTCCTACAAGTTCATTTATATTTTTACTTGCGCCCCATGCATCTAAAGAGAAAATATAATATTCATAGCTGCCATTTTCAAGTCCTTGGCTCTGAGGATTCCAATCTATATTGCCACTGGCATCAACTGTTACAAGTCTCATCCCCAATGCGTGGCTCCAGTCATTATTTACAAGCACAGAAACAGCCTGAGTGTATTCGCCGCCTCTCTCATTTAAATGAGCAGGCATCTGTGTTGTGCAGTATCCGTAAATATTTTCACTCTGGTCATTATACTGCTTGGCTTCTCCATCCACAACAACCTCCTGAGTTCCAGGTGTTGCATATTGGATAAGAGTTGATGGATAGTAGGTCCAGTCATCTGAATTACCATCATAGGTTATACCTACAGGAGATGCTATTTCTCCAGTATCTCCATATCCTGAAAGTGAAGAATCCTCCATGTAAAGCCCAAATGAAAGGCCACCAGTATTTGCAGGCAGTTCGCTTATCGGAATTGCGATCTCCCACTGACTTCCCTGATGAACTGCATCATATCCATTGGCAGCTACAACAGCGCCATCCTGTGTGAGCTGTATCAGCATTCTGTTTCCAAGATCAGTTAAGATCTCAAACTTACCGTTGTGATTAGGACCTGCCCATGTAGCTGAATTATTACCATCATCTTTTATGTAGATATAAACATATCCTCTGTCAGAATCGATAACCCACGCTACAGACTCAACATTATGATCACCTTCGGGCTCTTTTAAGTCATACTTGGTTACCGCATCCCAGTCATTAAAGTTTCCATCAAGTCCAATGCCGTCGTAAACTGCATCAGGGTCATTGGTTGATACATCTTCAATGGCTTCTCCATTTACGCTTGTAGAATAATTCTGGCTGCTTACTGTAAAGTCCTGACTTGCAAAATATGAAGCAGGAATAGAAATGTTCAGTGTAAGTGTATCTGCCTGATCAGAAGTTTCAGAAACAGAAAATCCCGGAATATCTGACCAGTTATCTCCGTGAACACCCTTGTTGTAATCAATAATGATCTGCTGCGTTGTACCATCTGGATAGGTTATTGTAAGAGGATAATTCTGCCAGGTATGTTCCCACTCATTAGTGCTCTTAGTCTTATAGGAAATAGTTACTGTCTGTCCATCAGTAACTGCCTTGACCCCCATCACATCTTCTATCGCACCATTTGACCAGCTCTCTGACTGAATTTCAGGTTCTCTTCTTTCA
>NZ_JAGAYD010000212.1 GCF_017940685.1 Butyrivibrio sp.
AGTACTTTACAGTTCAGTACAGAAAGCTTGCAGAAAAAGACGATGAAGGCGCCAAGGACATGGCAGGCATTTATGAGGTTGCAATGGAGGCCATAAATATGATGATAGAAAGTGGTCAGGGCGGAGCACCAACTCAGGGCTAAAACTAAATGACTCAAGTCATACTTGAATTTAGTATTGAAACCTAAATCCATACTAGCTAGAATGGATTTAGGTTTCTCTTTATGATGAGGGCATAAGGAGGGTATGCAAATGAGCATTGGAACAAATATTAAGGGACTTCGTGAGGAAAGAGGACTTACCCAGGAGCAGATTGCAGAAGCTCTTGGTGTTAGCTTCCAGGCGGTTTCATCCTGGGAGAGGGATGAGTACAAGCCTGATACCGACAGGGTCATAAAGCTTGCGGAGGTTTTTGATGTATCAGTTTCAGCTATCCTTGAGGAGAAGCATAAAGCCTTTAAGACCAAGGAAGCTATCTATAACTGGGAACACATGAAGACTTATGTGAAGACTTCAGCTAAGAACCTGGGCCTTGAAAATGCCTTTAAGGCTGTGGATTTTGCTGTGGAGGCCCATGAGGGGCAAAAGAGAAAGAGGTCAGTGATCCCATATATCTACCACCCGCTTAATCTGGCCTGTCATGCTCTTTCCATGGATATAAAAGAGGATGATGTGATAGCGGCCTGCATGCTGCATGATGTGGTGGAGGATTGCGGAGTTAAGCTTTCAGACCTTCCTGTTGATGATGATACAAAAGAGATAGTAAGGCTGATGACCCGTCCTAAATGTTCAGATAAAGAAAGGGATGAGGTAAACAGGCGCTACTACTCTGAGATGGAGAAAAATCCGAAGGCCTGCCTTGTAAAGTGTCTGGACAGATGTAATAACTTAACCACCATGTCTTTTGGCCTTAGCAGGGACAGGATATACAGGATGATAAAAGAAACAGAGGAATATTACCCGAAGCTCATTGCTGTGCTTAAGGCAACGCCAAGGTACAACAGCGCTTCCTGGCTACTTAGATACCAGATGGAGAGCATGCTTGATATTTACAAGAGACTTATGTAAAAAGGGGAGAAAATGAAACTGTTAATTCATGATCTTGATGACAAGGAGTGGGAAAAAGTTGCAGATAGCTACGAGGGATACGAAGTAATATCTGATAATGGAACAATAAAGCCCTGTGTTGGATGTTTTGGCTGCTGGCTTAAGACTCCGGGAAAGTGCCTTATTGACGATGGATATGGCAGAATGGGAGAGCTGATCCACAGGGCAGATGAGGTAGTAGTGATCAGCAGGTACACTTACGGAGGCTTTAGCAGCTTTGTCAAAAACGTGTTTGACAGGAGTATAGGACTTGTCCTGCCCTTTATGTTCATCAAGGATGGGGAGATGCATCATAAAAAGAGATATGAAGAGGAGAAAGAAATCTCTTTTATCTTCAGGAAAAGTAGTTTCTCTGAAGAGGAAAAGTCTCATGCCAGGCAGTACATTGAGGCTGTGTGCAGAAACTTTCATGGGATCATAAAGAAAGTGGAGTTTGAAGAGTGCATCGAAAGTAAGACTGTTAATTTGTTTGAAAGACAAAGTGAATATGGGGGAAAAACTGTACTTATAAACGGCAGTCTAAGAGGTGATAACTCCAATTCCAGGAAGTTTATGGACAGGCTTTCTCGAAAACTTGGGGACGCTGCAGTTTCTTTTAATCTTTTGTCTTATTTAAATAAATATGAGGAACTGGCACAGATCGTTTCATCTGCAGATAAGGTTGTTTTTGTGATGCCTCTTTATGTGGACGGAATTCCTTCACAGGTCCTCAGGCTTTTGGAAATGCTTGAAAAATCAGGTAAAGATCCGGATAAGAAGATCTACTGCATAGCCAATATGGGATTTTATGAGTCTCATCAGATAAGAAACCTTCTTAGCATGGTCAAAGAATGGGCAGATAAATCTGGATTTACCTACTGCGGTGGTCTTGCAATTGGGGCCGGAGAGATGGTAGGAAGCATGATGAGAATGCCGGATCCTTCTAAAGGTCCTGCAAGAAATGTGACCCTAGGAATTGATGAGGTAGCAAGGGCCATTAAAGGCGGAACGTCTATTTCCGATATCTATGCTGATGCCTATAAGTTCCCAAGATTTTTGTATATGCTGGCAGCCAACTGCGGATGGCCAAGGGGAGCCAAGGCAAATGGCATTAAAACCAAAGAACTGTACCGCAGGTGCGACTAAATGTGATATCATAGACATACCGCACTAAAAATCGTTTAGCCAAGGAGAATAATTTATGCGACGCAGATTGATCACAGCAGCTTTACTTGGTGCTATCAGCACTATGATGTTTTCTACTACAGTATTTGCAGCAACTAATGAACTTACAGGACTTCCAGTGGACGACTCAATTGCAACCCAAAGACCTGTAGCTATTATGGTTGACAATGAAAAGAAGGCACTTGCACACTACGGAACCGGGGAAGCTGATATTGTCTATGAGATGATGAACAGCACTGCCAATGGCAGGATCACAAGACTTATGTGCCTATATAAGGACTGGCAGAACCTTGGCCAGACTGGCAGTATCAGAAGTGCCAGAACAACCAACGTTATGCTGACTGGAGAGTACAATGCAGTTCTTATACATGATGGCGGACCAAAATATATCAAGCCATATCTGGCACAGCCTTACGCTGCACACTTAAGTGGCAGTTTTTCAAGGATCAAAAATGGCAAGCCTACTGAGTATACAGAGTACTGCTTCGGATCTGAGCTTGTTTCAAGATTTGCTAAGGCTGGACTTCCAACCACATATACCTATGGACTTGAAAGGCCTACGCATTTTCTTTTCAACGATGCAGACGTTGTAAGGGAGGGAGCTCCTGCAGGTACAGTTGATCTTAATGGGGTATTTCCACACAACAGAAGTATACTTACATTCAATCCGGAAACAAGGACCTATGACTATTCAGAGTACGGCGCTCTTCATCAGGATGCAGAAGATGGTCAGACTCTTACTTTCAAAGATGTTATCCTGCAGGAAGTTTCTTTTAATCAGCTTGATAAGAACGGTTATATGACTTATAACGTTGTGGGCTCTGGAAACGGATATTATATCTCAAACGGCGTCGCTATTCCCATTACCTGGACAAAGGCAAGTGAGACGGGCTTTACCCACTACTATGATGCAGGTGGAGCAGAGCTTATGATCAACAGAGGTAAGATTTATATAGGACTGGTGCCTTCTGACACCTGGGGGTCACTGGTAATTGGCTGATAACCAGCCTTGATAGAATAAACTGAATTTTATAGAATTAGAAGGACGGTCTTGGACCGTCCTTTTTCAGACAAAGACTTAGCCCTTCAAGGAAAATGCTAAGACTGTGACAGCAAATGGAGACTTATCATGAGCGTAGAAGCATATTTAAATCCGGATTTTACAGTAGGCAAGAAGCTTTTATTTCTTTTGGTGACAGCTGCCTTATTAGGAATCGGAATAGGTTTTATATATCTGGTATCACTTCTTGTTCTTGGAAGGAATATACCGGTGGGGAACAGGAAACAGGCAGTTCTTGGAGCACTGGAAGACAAGGTACAGAGATTTTTTGAGATGATAATTGCAGGGACTTCCGTTATGTCTTTTTCCTGCGCATATGTTATCATCAACCATGTGAACACTCTGGTACAGTCAGG
>NZ_JAGAYD010000213.1 GCF_017940685.1 Butyrivibrio sp.
ATAATCCGCCAAGAAGCGGTGCTAATATCAAATAAAGTAAAGCTTTAATAATAAATCCGTATTCCATCAGATAGCACCTCCTACTACTACGATAAGCATTACTGCCACAAGTACAGCTGCTACCCAAATGCAAGGGTTCAAAAGTTTATTTTCTCCGAAGTAGTCTCTCATGTACCAGTTGGACATGTAAAGAGCTCTCTCTTTTCCAAAAGAATCGATATAGTGTCTGTCGTCACCAGCGTTTACACCGGCAACATAAGACATTGTCATCTTGGAATTCTTACCAATTGAGAGGAATCTTGATCCAATTGGGATCATGAATACCATGGCAACCATGATCATCATGATGATTACATCTGATCCTCCAATAACATCAGGAATATTGGTGTTAAATGCCTCATCAAGAATTGGCTGAATCATGTTACCTGACATCCAAGGGAATGCAAAGCACATGATGATAATAAGTGAAGTAAGAGGGAAAATTGAAACCATTTCACTTCTTGGAGTGATATCCTCAAGCTCGAATGACTGATGGATTACTGTACAGATCTTGCCAAGCCACTTAGCCCAGTAGAAAAGTGTGCTTCCTGAACCAAATACAAGGAAAAGTACAAGCCATACAGAACCTGAATCTACGAAAGACTTAAGAGCTGCCCACTTGGAAACAAGCATACCAAATGGAGCAAGGAACATTCCGCAAATACCAATGATCATGATAAATGCAAGTCTTGGAAGTTTGATGATAAGACCGTGCATGTCCTCAATGTCACGGCTATGCATGCAGTTTTCAATATCACCAACTGTCTGGAACAGAAGTGACTTGGATACAGCATGGAAAAGAACCAGCATTACAGCAGCCCATACACCCTCAGGTGTACCAGTTCCTGCGCAGGCTGTGATAAGTCCAAGGTTTGAAATTGTTGAATAAGCAAGTACCTTTTTGCCATCGCTTACTGTGATAGCAAGAAGTGAAGCTGCAAAGAATGTAAATCCACCAATGACTGTGATCATAACACCTGTAAGTGTTCCGTACATTACTGGTGAAAGTCTGATCAGCATATATACACCGATCTTAACCATTGTAGCTGAGTGAAGAAGTGCACTTGATGGTGTAGGTGCAACCATGGCGCCAAGAAGCCATCTTGAGAATGGGAACTGTGCACTCTTTGTAAGAGCAGCAAATGCAAACAAAGTAACAGGAACGATAATAAGCTCAATACCGCCCTCTGTAACCTGGCTGAGATTGGAAATACCAAGTCCCAAGTTGCAGATCATAAGACCAGCTGCAAAGCCGCATCCTCCAAGAAGGTTCATCCACAGAGCTCTGAAGGAGTTGTCTACTGCTTCCTGAGTTCTTGTATAACCGATCATTAGGAATGAACATACCGATGTAATCTCCCAGAAGAAATAGATCCAGGAAAGTGAATCAGATGAAATAAGTCCAAACATTGCTCCAAGGAATACAAACATAAGAGCAAGGAAATAATTGGATCTGTCCTGAACATCAGTGTGATGATGATGATAATCCTTCATATAACCTGATGCATAGATGCAGATAAGAATACCAACAACTCCAACTATCAGATACATAACAGCTGCGAAGGTATCGATCCTGACATGAGGATTGCCCTCTACTGCTCTACCAGTAAGATCCATCCACAGTACAGGTATTGTTCCTGCAAGTGAAAAGATGATTGCATAGTATTTCTTGTACTTGATTGATAAAAAGCATACCAAAAGCATAAGGAATACTTCGCCGCATACAGCAAGCATATCTGGTATATGTGTGTGCTCAAGATATACAAACTGTGATGCATCCCCTGAAATAAGTACATTCACTGCAACATAAATAGCGCCGGCCATAATTGTAAAGCCGCCGAGCATTATGATCGCACTCCTAAGCGGACTTGCCTCCCTTAAGAGGAAAATAAGTACTGCCATGATGAAGGGAAATAAGATTAGAAAGTTAACTACACTTAAAATTGGAATAGACAAGGTGTTTCGCCCCTTTCACATAAAATCTCATAATTACTTATGAGTTTTTCATAAATTTATCAACAGCTTCATTGAGATCGGAAATTGCCTTCTCATCGCCGTCTTGAACAGCATGAACAATACAATGGCTCATGTGTTCCTTAAGTATTTCTTTTCCGCAGTTATTGATAGCGGAGCGAACAGCCGCAAGCTGAACAAGGACTTCTGTACAATCCCTGTCATCTTCGACCATCTTCTTGACAGACTCAAGATGACCTATAGCCTTAGAAAGCCTGTTAACAATGGCCTTCATATGCTCAGGGTCATGATGGTGATGATGCTCGTGGCTCATGCTCTCATTAGATGCATGAGAACTCATAAAAAACCTCCAAAAATAATGTGCGTTTTTGTTAATTTTTTGACTTTGCAGCGCAAAGAAAAGAAAAAGTCACAGAAAACGCACAACTGACCGAATATCATTATATATCATGGGGACAAAAAATCAATAAAGATTATCTAACATTTCCAATAATCTTGTATAAAAGCTTATAGAGGACCTGATACTCCTCTGCAGTAAGCTTTACACATGATCCCATTGAAGGTGGAATAGACAAAGCTTTATCCTTAAGTTTTTCTCCTTCTGGAGTTATTGATACCACAAGATTTCTCTCATCTTCACTGGATCTTTCTCTTGTGATATAACCCTTGGATTCAAGCTTCTTAAGTACAGGAGTAAGTGTACCGGAATCAAGATATAAGCATTCGCCAAGCATTTTTACATTGACAGTCTTTTTCTCCCAGAGAACCATCATGGCAATATACTGAGTGTAAGTAAGATCAATATCATCCAAATAAGGCTTGTACTTCCTGATGATCTCCTTTGAACATGCATAGAGTGGGAAGCAAAGCTGATTGCTAAGCTTTAATGATTCATATTTATCCTGATTTTCCATTACTACATACTCCTAAATTGGATTTTATGCTATTTATTATAACACAAAATAATAATATGGTTAATTCTTTGCTATATTTTGACTAAAAAATTTCTGCATTCTGTGCTCAACCGCCGTAAATATCATAGTCAGATACCTCATGAACGGCTCAGTTGCAATTGCAAAAAGTACGAAAAGCATTACACATTCTACAGACACATAACTGATAGAGAACAGATCATGGAAGAAAATGGCACCCAAGATCATTACTACAATAGAGCCGCCTATAACCTTAATACTGTATCCGTTAAGAGGTGCACATACATTGGCAAGAATGATAAATCCCACAATTGCCAAAAGGAATGTCGCAGCAACAGATACATCATCAGGCGAAACTCCAAATGTGTTACCAAAAACCACAAGTGCAGCTATTGCAAAAAAGTCAGTAAGAGCTGCAGGCATAGCCTTTAAAAGCACTTTAATAAGAAAGTGTCCTTCTACTCTCCTGTTATTAGGCTCCATTGCTAAAAAGAATCCAGGAATTCCAATATTTACAAGGCTTACCATGGTGATCTGTGATGGCTGTAAAGGATAAGTCCAGACATTTATGATGGAGAAAACTGCAAGGAGTAAAGAAAAAATATTCTTTACAAGAAACAGCGTGGCTGTTCTTTCAATGTTGTTGATATTTCTTCGTCCTTCGCCTACAATCTTTGGCATTTTAGCAAAGTCAGAGTCCATCAAAACAACCTGGGCTGCCTGTACTGCAGCTTCTGAGCCTGCAGCCATTGCAATTGAACAGTCAGCATCCTTCATGGCAAGAATGTCATTAACTCCATCACCAGTCATAGCAACTGTATGCCCATCCTTTTTTAAGGCCTTTATTATCTTTTGCTTCTGCTCAGGAGAAACTCGTCCAAAAACGTTGTATTTTCGAACAGCATCTCTTATATCTTCATCCTCCAAAGTGCTTACATCAACATATCTCTCTGCTTTATCAATTCCCGCATTCTTGGCAACTTCAGATACAGTCAGCGGATTATCTCCTGAAATAACTTTTACTTCAACGCCCTGTTTTTTAAAGTATTTAAAGGTGGACCTTGCGGCTTCTCTTATAGGATTCTGAAGAAGGATAAATACAAGTGGCACAGTCTTGGCGCCTTCTAATGAACTATTTGGTACATCCAAAGAAATATCATCAGAATTCTCATCTACTATGGCGCTGCCATCAGCTCCGCCATAATAAGCTGCAAAGCAAAGCACTCTTAATCCTTTTGAAGCATAGCCCTGAATTATATCTTTATACTCTTCAAAGTTTCCTCTAAGCACAAACTCTGGTGCTCCCAACACATAAGTTCCATCTTTAAACTGAACTGCACTGTATTTGTGCTTTGAAGAAAATGGGTGAAAAGAAATGCAGGTCCGGCTATTTCTTATGGGGAAATAGTCCTCAAGTGCATGCATTGTTATGTTGTCATCAGGAACACATCCAATATAATCAGCAATCAGGTTATCATAATAGTCAATAGATTCCGGATCCGTGTTTCCGTCAGCCAATACAGTTTCTGCTACCAGCATGCTGTTGTCAGTAATAGTACCTGTTTTATCAACGCAAATAGTATCTACACGAGCAAGAGACTCAATACTTCTCATGTCATGCAGCATTACCTTTTGTTTAGCAAGTCTTATTGTGCTAAGACCTAAAGTTATACTAAGAAGAAGGTAAAGTCCCTCCGGGATCATTCCAATAAGGGCTGCAACCATGGAAGGAATGCTTTCAGCAAAGGAATTGCCCTGAATGTAAAAGCTTTGTATGAAAAGAGAAATTCCTATTGGAATAATGATGATTCCTGCAAATGCTACAATCTTGTTAATGGATTTGACCATTTCAGATTGCTCAGAGGAAGGCATCTTCTTTGCCTTTAACATAAGCCTTGAAATGTAGGAATCCATTCCAACCTTCGTAAGCTTTGCAAGGCACTTTCCAGAAACAACAAAGCTTCCCGACATGAGCTTGCTTCCACTTTTTTTAGTGATTTCGTCTGCTTCTCCAGTAAGAAGTGCTTCATTGACAGTAATCTCGCCTTCTAAAACCTCAGCATCAGCGCAGATCTGACTTCCGGCTGAAAGAACTATCACATCTCCAAGTACAAGCTTATCAATAGGAACCGTTCTTTCAGATCCATCCCTTATAGCCACCTGAGATGACTGATTTAAAACCTTTAGCTTGTCCAGCACGTTCTTGGCTTTTATTCCCTGAAATATTCCGATCAGGGCATTACAAATAATTACCGGAAGAAAGGTAAGTGAATTGAAAGCTCCCGATATTATAAGAAGCAAAGCCATGATAAAAAAGATCAAGTTAAAGTAAGTAAATACATTTTCCTTGATGATATCAAGGTTGGTCTTTCCTATATTATCAATTTGTACATTGCCCTTACCCTTTTCATATAAGCTTATTGCTTCATCCTGGGTAAGCCCTACATTCATATAGTCCATTTTACTTAACGTTGTGGTTCATATTCTTAATAGGAATGTTAGCGTAAAGAGCCGGAACAGTACCAGTTGCGTTGTCCTCTGTGTCCATCTGAGTGAAATTGATATCAATACCATCCATATCAATCTCAGCATACTTGGATAAAACCTCAATGATATCGCTTCTGATCCTCTGCATAAGCTCTGGAGAGCAGCTGGCTCTGTCAGAAACAAGAACGAGCTTAAGGCGATCTTTGGCCACATCACTAGATGACTTTTTCTTGAAAATATCAGTAATTTTCACCTGTTTGCCCTCCGATTATTTCTTTTTGAACCATGAGAAAATACCTTTTTTAGCATCAAGATCCAAAAATGGTACATTTTCTCCAGTTACTCTTCTGCAAATGTTCATATAAGCCTGTCCAGCCAGGGAATTATCACCAACTAAGGGCTCACCATTGTTTGTTGCAACAACAATGTTCTCATCATCTGGAACCTGGCCAATAAGCTCAACAGCAAGAATATCTACAACATCTTCTGCAGACATCATATCGCCTCTTTTGATCATATCAGGACGAAGCCTGTTAACGATAAGCTGAGGCTTTTTGATCTCATTGGCTTCAAGAAGTCCAATGATCCTGTCAGCATCTCTTACAGCTGAAACCTCAGGTGTTGTTACAACCAAAGCCCTGTCTGCGCCTGCAATTGCGTTTTTAAATCCCTGTTCAATACCTGCAGGGCAATCAAGGATTATGTAATCAAACTCCTCTTTTAACTCATCTGTGAGCTTTTTCATCTGCTCAGGTGTTACGCTGGTCTTGTCCTTGGTCTGAGCAGCTGGCAGAAGGAAAAGAGTCTCATACTTTTTATCTTTTATAAGTGCCTGATTTCTCTTGCAGTTTCCCTCTATTACGTCAACAAGATTATAGACGATCCTATTCTCAAGTCCCATTACCACGTCAAGGTTTCTAAGTCCTATATCTGTATCAATAAGAACTACTTTCTTGCCAAGCTTAGCAAGTCCTGTTCCAAGGTTGGCAGTTGTGGTTGTCTTACCAACGCCTCCCTTTCCTGATGTTATTACTATTACTTCTCCCATGCTTTCCTCCTAATATTTAAATTTTGTAGAATTGTCTTAAAAATGTTGAACCATAACTTGTTTTAACAATATGGCCGTTTTCGATATATGCTACTTCCGGACCATTTTCTGTGTCCTTTAATAGCTTCTTTCTTTTGATCTTTATCTTAGTGCCCTTTTCAGCATCTGGCGAAATCGCAATAGTCTCTGCAATCCTTATCTGTATTGGATCAAGTTCAAGAGCCATTATGACGCTTCTTTTATCACCCATTGCTCCAGCAAATGCATTTCCTCTCAGTTCTCCAAGAATAAAAATGCTTCCATAAGATGTCACATTTGCTCCTGGCTTAACGTCTCCAAGAATGATAATGCTCTTATCACTTGAAATATCCTGACCAGAACGAAGGTTGCCCTTGTAAACAATAGCATTATCCTGAATGTCTGATAACGAAATATCTCCTGCATCAGTAACAGGAGTCTCCAAAGGCTCATCACCAGGCAGCTTATCAGAAAATACTCTTTCATAGTCAGATTCTTCATCAATGATACAGGTAATTGTAAGATCCGTTGTTTTTTCAATTACCTTTAAAACTTCCTGCATCTCACTATCAGAGAGCTTTCTTCCTCTGATAAGAAGCCCCATATTGTTTTTACCAAGGAATGTAGCTGCTTCCCCAAATTTTTCAGCGATAGACTTTAAGATACAATCAAAAGATGGACCAGGATCCAAAACCAAAATGATTCCAGACTTGGTGCCTTTAATAGTAACAGTTTGCTCCAACTTAAGATCACCCAACCTTTTTTCACACGTTTGCATTTTAGAAATCCCAAAATGCACTACACTAGTATAAGACAAATAGCCTTAAATTTCCATAAAAAAATAGGGCTCTGGCAAAAGCCAGAGCCCTAAAAATTACAAGATTATCAGCCAAGCTGACCTGCCTGCTTAGCAACTTCCTCAGCGAAGTTCTCGTTCTTTTTCTCGATACCTTCACCTGTCTCAAAACGAACAAATCTGGCAATCTTGATGTTTGCATTGTTAGCCTTGCCAACCTGTGCAATGTACTGACCAACAGACTGCTTTCCGTCCTCAGCCTTAACATAAACCTGCTCATTAAGGCAGATCTCCTTGAACTCTTTTACAAGACGTCCATTGAGCATCTTCTCGATGATCTCCTGAGGCTTTCTCTTTCCTTCAGGAAGCTCCTCATTCTCTTTCATAGCCTGAGCAAGAAGGATCTCCTTCTCGTGGTTTCTGTATTCCTCTGAAATATCTTCAGAAGAAACGAACTTAGGATTAAGAGCTGCAACCTGCATAGCGATATTCTTGATAGCATCCTTGATGTCATCGTTAACAACATCTGTAGTAGCTTCAACAAGAACTGAAATTCTTCCGCCGCCATGTACGTAAGGAACAACGATACCGTTCTGAGCTGTAACCTTCTCAAAACGTCTGATTGAAAGCTTCTCAGAGATAACTGCTGTGATCTCTACAAGAGCATCGTTAACAGTCTTAGACTGATCAAGGTTCCACTTCTCAGCCATGAATGACTCAAGATCCTGTGAGTTTGACTCAACAGCCTGCTTAGCAACTGCCTCAACAAATGCCTGGAACTTCTCATTCTGTGCAACGAAGTCTGTCTCTGAGTTAACCTCAACAACAGCTGCTGTCTGATCATCCTTAACAGCGATTCTTGTAAGACCTTCAGCCGCAATTCTGCTAGCCTTCTTCTCAGACTTCATGATACCCATTTTTCTAAGGTACTCTACAGCCTGATCCATATCTCCATTAGTCTCTGTAAGAGCCTTTTTGCACTCCATCATTCCAGCGCCTGTAGACTCACGTAACTCTTTAACCATTGCTGCTGTAATAGCCATCTATTTATCCTCCGTTATATGCAGAAAATCTGCTTAATATTGTATTTATAGGAATTACTCTGCTGCTACTTCCTCGATGTCTGTAGCCTCAGCCTCAGCACCCTCAGCAACATAATCTGCAGCTGAATCAGCCTCAGCACCCTGGTTAGCCTCGATAACAGCATCAGCCATCTTGCCAACGATAAGCTTTACAGCTCTGATAGCATCATCGTTACCAGGAATGATGAAGTCAAGCTCCTCAGGATCGCAGTTTGTATCACCAATACCGATAAGTGTGATTCCAAGTGCCTCTGCCTCCTGGATGCAGATTCTCTCCTTCTTAGGATCTACTACGAAGATAGCGTCAGGGATTCTCTTCATATCTCTGATTCCGCCAAGGTTAGCCTGAAGCTTAGTAAGCTCTTTCTTAAGCTGAGCTACTTCCTTCTTAGGAAGAACATCAAATGTTCCATCTTCCTGCATCTTCTCGATAGCCTTCATTCTTGCGATTCTGCTCTGGATTGTCTTGAAGTTAGTGAGCATACCACCAAGCCATCTCTCGTTTACGTAGTACATTCCGCAGCGCTCTGCCTCAGTCTTAACTGCATCCTGAGCCTGCTTCTTAGTACCTACGAAAAGAATTGTTCCACCCTGCTGTGCAATCTCGAATACTGCCTTGTAAGCCTCGTCAACCTTAACAACTGACTTCTGAAGGTCGATGATGTGGATTCCGTTTCTCTCTGTGAAGATGTAAGGAGCCATTTTAGGGTTCCATCTTCTGGTCTGGTGTCCAAAATGTACACCTGCTTCAAGTAACTGTTTCATTGATACAACGCTCATTTTAATACCTCCGTTTGGTTAATCTTCCGTATATCCTTAACCTGTAATTCCGCAAAAAGCGTCATTTTGCGGCAGGCCCGGGTTTCGATCAGAAAATCTGACACCAAAACCAGGATCAGATACACGTGTTTATTTGTTACTGCCGTGCAAATGGGCATAAACATCCTATTTAGACACAGCTTAGTTATAATAACATAGCAATATCAAGAATTCAATATATTTTTATATATTAAAATTCAAAAAAGAGCAGTTTTCTGCTCTTTTTTGAAAAATTACTTTGTAATAATAGAAGCTATCTGTTCGTATGTAGCACCTGCAGGAATAGTTTTAACACCAGATCTTATTATTCTGTCCTTTCTGCTATCTACAAGGTATTTGTTAAAAGAAACTGCATTGTCAATAACGCCTTCTCTAACAAGGATCTGCGCCACCTGGTCTGATCCAAGTCCGCCAGGGATAGTAACTGTCTTAGAAGAAGTGTTTATGCCTGTCTGTGATGTAGAATTTGATGTAGAATTTGATGTTGATGCTTCTGATGAAGCGTTGGTCTGATCAACTGTTGAAGCCTCACTAGCTGAAGCTGATGAAGTTGATGACTCTGTAGTTGCTGCAGCCACCTTTCCTGTTTCAGAAGCTGATGATGTTGATGATGATGCAGAGGATTCTGTCACACTTGTTTTTCCTGACTGGGAAGTTGTGCTGGCTTCTTTTGCAGATGATGCAATATCGCTGCTTTTATCTTTTGAAGCTTCTGAAGTCGCATCTTTTCCTTCTTCCTCTTCTTCAGCCACTTCTGCAACTGATGAACCTGTGACAGCGACTTCCTGTTGTTCTTTTTCAGGTATTTTAGCTCCTTCTTCAAATAACGGCGTACTGGATGCAGATGTATCATCTGTTGTTTCCTCACCTTCCTGATCCTGTGAATCTAATAAGACTCCGCTGTCGCCATCAACCATTCCAAGAGACTTAGCTCTTTGTATTATTTCAGCGTCGCTCAGTGTAGCCTTTCTGCCTCCCAAAGCAAAGCCCATAACTATCGCAGTAAGGATTATTCCAATTCCCATACCGCGAAGATAATACTTCAGTTTCATTTACATACTTTCCTTATCTTACTTTTCTATGCTTGTTAGAAAGATCTATAACAAGCTTAACTTCTCCGATTCCAAGTCCCAGTTCTCTGGCAATCACCATATTTGACTTGCCAGCCTTGTGCATTTCTATGATCTGCTTGTTCTGCGAAACAGGATCATTTGCTGTAAGCTCCTGCATTGATCTGTCAGGATTTTTAGATTTTCCTTCTACCCTT
Organism: Butyrivibrio sp.; assembly: GCF_017940685.1. Classification (GTDB taxonomy): domain Bacteria; phylum Bacillota; class Clostridia; order Lachnospirales; family Lachnospiraceae; genus Butyrivibrio. The sequence goes on from NZ_JAGAYD010000213.1 coordinate 10,463, forward strand.
ACAGCCTCTGTTATGGGAACGACTTTATTATTTGCCTGTTCTGAAGATGTACTGCCAATGACATGGGCTGCGGATATTTCATCTTTATCAAGAACTTTGGCACCTATCTTATCAAGGCCCTCAAGTTCCTTGATATTTCTTTGATCAACATACCCGCTTTCAACATTTCCAGTTGGAACATCCTGTTCATCTATAAGAGCATCTTCTCGAAGTTCCTGTCCAAAATCCTTCTCTCTAAATTCAGCCGAAGGCTCTTTTGCTTTCTCCTTATATGGAATTCTGATGCCGCTTAGCTTGTCATCGGTTTCATCAAGAAGAATGGCCCTTACATTGCTCTTTTCTTCCGTTGCTGCAAGCATGCTGTTAGAAGCCTCCTGAGCTTCCTTGGCAGTTGCCTCAGCATCCCGAACAACCTGCTTGGCTTCGTCGGCCTTTTTCGTGACCTCACTGACAACATTTGTAAGATTCTTATGTTTGTCATTGAGCATGTCATACATGAACATTACTTCATCGTGATTTTTGTGGATATCATTGATAACAGTATCAGAGTATTCGCCAATAGCTGACATTTTCTCATTAGAAATGCGCTCCATTGCACGCTCTGTCCTGTCTAAAGAATTTTCGACACTGTCCCCGACCATGTCTTCGATGGTTTCCTTCTGATCCTCGACCTCACGCCTAACAAGCTCACGGATCTCCCTCTCCATGAGCATCTTGTCTTCTTCATCCATGTCCTTGCCGGCAGGAAGAAGGTAACCTAATATTATTGCCGCAAAGCCGGCAACAATAAGAACAATCTCTGTAATACTTATCATTTCTCCGCCCAAATACCCCACAAAAAACTAAACGCGGTTATGCACACACGTCAATACATTATAATATAGATAGCTCAAATCTTCAAATCAAAGCCGGAAGAAATACGAAAATCAATGGGTTTGCCATTTCTGTCGTGCATACTCTCAGCCATTTTTTCCATTTGCTCTTTTGTGAGTGTTCTTTCTTCTGGAGAATTTTTCTTTTCACCCTGTCTTCTGTTTCTTCCGCCATCCCCCATGTATTCATTTGAGCCTTTATCTTGTGCATTGGAGTTAAGCTGACCCTGGTCTATATCGTTTTTTGCATTAACTGAATGCTGGTTGTTCTGAACCTCTTCGTTGAACTGGGTCTGGAAGTTATGCTGATCAGCCAGTGGTCTTGCTTCTTCTGAAGCCTTTATAGTGGTCACATCTGTTGAAGTGGCCATTACCCCAAAATCAATATGGTTAATTGACATAGCTCCTCCTTCCTTAGCCACATACTATATCATATGGGCGCTAAACGAACATCTCCCTCCTTGACTACAAACCTGCTATATTGGACAGGTTTTTTAACTATCATTGATAATTCCCCGATATTAACTGTTGTTCCAGGATATGCTGTCCCCTCAACTATTACATCAGCCTCCTTGGACTCAGCCAGTTTCTCCATAAGCTCTGAATATTCTTCCTGATCTTTTTCAATCTGAGCTGTAAGGATCTTATTGGCTTCCATCAGCTTTTTTACATTGGCTATCTGCTCAGGTGTAAACTTAGCGCCAGCCTTAAGCATCTTACTAAAGCCTTCAAGTGTAGGCTTCATGCTTTCAATATTTTTATTGGCAGTGGTTATGCTCTTTTGCAGGTCCTTAAGCCTTATCTTAAGCTGAGGATCAGCGCCAACTTCAATTATGGTATTGGCTCCCATTTCAGATCCAAGGACTTTTGCAGTGATCCTGTCAGCTGCAGTAACCTTTCCACCTGCAATAAAGCCTCTTTTACCTGTTACATTTATTTCAGTACCCGATGATACGTTTGAGTGAAGGATGCACTCGCTTGAAATACTTCCGCGTGAAGAAACAGTAGCATTTTCTATAAACTTTGTCACTATATTGCCACCAGCCTTGATATTTCCACCAGCCTTAGCACCACATTCCAAAATGATGTCTGCTCCGGCATCCAGCGTAGCTCCTTCAACAATGCCCTTAACAATAATATTTCCGCCGGCCCTTATCGAGAAATTGCTGGCGACAACCCCTTTTACCTCAACACTTCCTTCATACTCAATGTTTCCAGTTGATACATCAACATTTTCAACAGTAAGTACATCTGAGACAGTTATCTTTCCTTCTTTTACAGTAACATGCCCTGCTTTTTCAGCAAACAGCTGTAGTTTATCTTCAGATAAAACAGTGTTTTTTCCGGCCTTGATATAAGTCGTCTTTACTGCGTGGGGCTTTATTGTTTCACCATAAACATTAATTCCAGCTTCACCGGGTTCTTCTTTTACCAATGTAGCAAGAAGCTGCTTTTCCTGTACATTGTTAATAAGATTAAGGTGGAAGTAATCGACACTACCATCCTCACGCAGAGTTGGCTTAGCCCTTAGGTTAGCATTAAAATGAAGCTCAATTCTGGCGTCGTGGCCTTCTTTGACTTCTTTGCCCTGAGCAACAACGATTTCCTTACAATATTCTCTATGTTCGAAGAAGTTCTTGATAGTATCATTCTGGATCCCATAGGTTATCTTTCTATAGGCAAGAGAATCAAGTACCTCTTTTTCAGTCATGAGTTCCGCACCCTCGCTTGGAGGATAAAAAAAAGCCGTGACAGTCATACGATCCTTGGAAACAGTATATTTGCAGCCTTCACGCTCAGGAAGAATCTGAGCATCGGTGAAAATAGTAACGCTTCCTTCTTCAGCCTTTGTCACAGCATCGTTAATAATTACAACATCATATTGAATTTTTCTATCTTCAAGATAGTCTCTGACGTCATTGACATTCAGAGCATCTCCGCCATCAGTTGGCGGAAAAACTCTAATTCCAGTGCCCTTTGGAGTAATAACCAGTTGAAAATATCCGTTCATAATAGACCTCAGCAAGTTAGTATTTTGTTATCTTGAGTTAGTAAGAATTCCGAGGTAGTTACCAAGTTTTTCCCTCATTTTTTGAAGAGCTCTTGTGTGCAGCTGGGATACCCTTGATTCCGACACTTCAAGAACCTCACTTATTTCCTTTAATGTCAGTTCTTCATAATAGTAAAGAAGAATAACTTTCTTTTCTTTATCAGTTAAAAGCTCCAGAGACTCTGCAAGCATTTTCTTTAATTCTTCTTTTTCAACAGCCTCTTCAGGCTTTACAAAGGAAGAACTTCTGTTATTGGAATCCTCTGGAATGTCAGCGCCCTGATCCATAAATTCATTTAAGGATACAACGCCGGTAACCTTCATCTGGTTTTGCCAGTTCTGGTACTCATCCTCACTGATCTCCATTTTTGCAGCAATCTCTGCATCTGTGGCTACATGTCCACCATCTTTCTCAATTTCCCTTATGGCGGCTTCAATCTTCTTCTGTCTCTGTCTTATGGTCCTTGGAATCCAGTCCATTTTTCTGATCTGGTCAAGAATTGCACCTCTTATACGAAGGCTTGCATATGTTTCGAACTTTACATCCTTCATAAGGTCAAACTTATCAATTGCATCAATAAGTCCAAATATGCCATAACCAACAAGGTCGTCATATTCAACATTAAAGCCCAGATACATGGAAAGTCGTCCCGCTACCAGCTTAACTAAAGGTGCGTATTCTAAAATCAGCTGCTCACGGATATCAGCTGATTTACTCTTATTATAATCGGTCCATAATTTATTACGTCCTGCTTCGTCCATTTATTATCTTCCCCAGATAATATTTAGAATTCAGGTGGAAGCTCCTGATCAACATTTTCCACTTCCTCTCCACCTTCCGCTTCCATTGCGGCTCTTGCCTCTTCCTCAAGGCGTTCTGCTTCTTCTCTTTCTGCTACAGCCTTTTCATAGTTGATCTCCATAAATCTTGTGATCATCTTCTCTATTATAAGCCCAATTACGAGAAAAATAACTACAGAAGCAAAAACAATAATAAACCAATCACCAGCTGGATAGTGCTTAAAGTAAGTAAATATCGCAATAATAGCGGTACAACTAAGCACTATCAGCGGAGTGATCAGCTTCGTATTGATTTTTTTAAGTTCATCAATATCGGTATTCATATTACTTTCTCAGGCTTTCCTACTGCCCTAATTACAAAATTTCCATTCTCTGGATAAAATATGACCGTTCTTCCATATGAGTCACCGGTGTCCTGAGCAAGAACCGGAATGTTCATCTCTTTAAGCTTTTTCAAAGTCGCCTGAACATTTCTATCTCCGACTCTCATGGTCTGGTTATTAGACTGAAATGCAAACATTTGCGCGCCGCCTGCAATCTTTGCTACAAGTCTTTGCCTGCTGGCCCCTTTAGCAACAATCTGTTTGATCAGTTCTTCTATACCAGTATCTGCAAACTTAGGAATATTAGAATTATTCTTAATCTCAGTTGAGTCCGGCAACATTATATGTGCCAAGCCCCCTATTTTGGTAACTGGATCTCTTACTGCTATTCCAACGCAGGATCCAAGTCCCAAAGTAGTAATTCCGTCAGGGCTCACACAAATATTGAGATCGGCCATACCAACCTTAATAATTTGACTCATATTAGCCCTTTCGTTTATACCTGGATATCACCCATACCAAGTGAAGAAAGGATCTTGGCGTATCCATCCACATCAGGTAGCAAAATAAAATATCCACTGAGCCTTAGCTCATCAAAGAACTGTGTCTCAATAAGAAGTATCTTATCTCCCATCATTCCAAACTGAATAGCTGGAACGCTAAGGATTGCAGCCGCCATGTCTATGGCAACATAAGGAATTGAAGGGACAAGTTTTAGGTTTGTCATCATTGACAAGGAATTAAGGTATGAACCTGTAATGATATTACCCACTTCCTTAAGTGCTGACATCTCAACCTCGTCAAATTCCTCATCTTCAGGCTTTGCCCCGGTTCCCATAAGTTTATCAACAAGATGTCTTGCAGCTACCTTGTTAAGAAGGAACATGATACTTCCATCAATATCACCTTCAACTGCAAGATAAATACCAGCCATGATCTGCTCAGCGCCGCCCATCAGGTCGCCAACATCCTTAAAATCAAGAAGTTTAACCTGTGGAACCGCCATATCTACCTTAGTTCCGATCATCTGTGCCAGAGCTGTTGTAGCATTACCTGCGCCGATGTTACCTAGCTCTTTTAGTACATCAAAGTACTGGTTGGACATATTGTCCAAACTCATCTCACCCATAGTTAATCCTCCAATCAGCTGGCATTAGAAGTCTTTTCTTTTACTTCCTTTTCGGAAACGACTGCGTCAAGATCAAGAATTGAAACAAGTCCGCCGTCATAATGTCCTACGCCGCCAACAAATTTTGCCTGACCACTTCCCTTTTTATCATCATATCTGACTTTCTCTATATTATTTGTATCAAGTGTCAGTACCTGATTAACCTGGTCAACAATGATTCCAACAAGATCGCCTTCTCCTGTCTTTAAGATGATAATTCTTGATTTGCCTGTAATCTCATCTTCAGCAAGACCCATTTTCATTCTTACACTCATAACTGGAACGATCTCACCACGGATGTTGATAACACCCTTAAGATAATCATCAACCTTGGGAACTCTGGTTATCTGCTGCATTCTAACGATATTATCAATGTATTTGATATTAATGCCATACTGCTCATCATCTATCTTGATAACGATAAACTGGATAAGCTCTCCTACATCACTATTATCTCTAAGTTCGTTCATAACATTCTTCCTTTCTTTTTAAATACTCATCAGAAAATTGAATTGGTATCAAGGATAAGAGCAATCTCACCATCACCAAGAATGGTTGCACCGCTTATGAGCTTGCACTTATTGGTGTACTTGCCAAGTGGCTTAATAACAATTTCCTGCTGGCCCATGAGTTCGTCAATTACAAGTCCTACCTGCTGATCGCCTTTTCTTGCGATTACAACAACCATATCCTCATCAGGATTTCTCTTGGACTCTGTATCAAGAACTTCATTGAGTCTTATAAGAGGAAGTACGCTTCCGCGCAAATTGATAACTTCTTTATTTTCAACAAACTTAATATCTGCAGGAGAAACATCCTCAATACTCTGGATAGAATCAAGAGGAATAGCATATTTCTCTTCGCCAATTATTACCATCAGAGCCTGAATGATAGCAAGTGTAAGAGGAAGTCTGATGACCCATGTGGACCCTTCTCCAAGCTTGGTGCGAACTGTAACTTCACCAGAAAGTGATTCAACCTTAGACTTAACAACATCAAGTCCTACACCTCTACCTGAAATTTCAGATACCTGTTTGGCAGTAGAGAAACCTGGATGGAACAAAAGCTCTACACACTGCTTCTCTGTAAGAAGAGCAGCCTGATCTGGTGTGACTACGCCCTTTTCAATGGCCTTATTCTTAACAGCCTCTGCATCTATACCATTACCATCATCGCCTACCTCGATAACAACACTGTTACCATCCTGGAAAGCATGAAGGAAAATCTGTCCAACTTCTGGCTTACCACGCTGAGCTCGAATTTCTGCTGACTCAATACCGTGATCTGCACTGTTTCTGATAAGGTGCATCAGAGGATCGCCGATCTCATCAACAACGGTACGGTCCATTTCTGTCTCTTCACCAGTCATTGTAAGTTCCATCTTCTTGCCAAGGGTCTTATTAAGATCTCTGATCATACGAGGGAACTTCTGAAGTACACTCTCAATAGGAACCATTCGAACCTTCATAACTGATTCATGGAGGTTTGTTGTTACGCTCTCAAGGTACTCAATCTGCTCATTTACATTTCCGTTACTTACACCTGAGGTGTTAGCTGCTGAAATAAGAGAGTTCTTGGCAATGATAAGCTCACTTACCAGATTCATAAGAACATCCAACTTCTCAATATCAACACGGACTGTTCTATTAACAACAGGCTTTCCAACAGGTTTCTTTCCGCCTGCTGCTCCTGCTGCAGGTGCCGGTGCCTGCTTTGATGCTGCTGCAGGTGCCGGTGCTTGTGTTGCTGGTGCAGGTGCAGCCTCTGCTGCAGGTGCTGCTGGAGCCTCTTCTTTATCTTCTGTTGTCTTGGCACTTCCAAGATCAAATTCGCCGCATTCACAGCCTTCAACCTCAGATACTGCCTTTACAATTTCTTCAACCTTTTCTTTTGACTCATCAGTAATAAGAATAAGACTGAATGAATAATCAAATTTCTCATCCTCAATGTCCTGAGTTGAAGGATCAGAAACTGCTATCTCACCTATTTCTTCAAGGCCCTTAAATACTAAAAAGCCTCTTGCAGCCTTAAGGATACAGGACTCTTGAATATGTACTGTGACGCCATAAAGCTTTTTGCCCTGTGAAACTGCTTCTTCCAATGTTGATTTAACGGAAGGATCGAGTTTTATTGCCTTATAATCAGATGCGCCATCTGCTGATGATGCGCCGCCAGCTGCAGGTGCCTCAGCTGCTGGAGCTGCCTCTGCTGCGTCACCACCGTCACCGCCTGTAACACCATTTCTGATGTCTGCTAAAGCCTTGATAATGTTCTGGTGTTCATCAGTACCTTCGTCCTGATTCTCAGTGATATTGTCAACATATCCCTGAATAGCATCAAGGCACTGCAATAAAACATCAATATCTGCAGATTTGATCTTGATCTTACCGCCACGAACGTCTGAGAAAACATCCTCCATGTCGTGAGTAAGATTCTGCATTCTGGTATAGCCCATTGTTCCAGCCATACCCTTCATAGAATGTGCTGATCTGAAGATCTCATTGATACAATCTTCATTTTCAGGATCCTGCTCGAGAGTCATGATGTTGTCGTTGAGCGACTGAAGGTGCTCTTTTGCTTCATCGAGAAAGACACTTAGATACTGGGAAACATCCATAACCTATATACCTCCATTTAGAAATGATTGGTTGTCAAAAGTAAACGCTTATGCGCATACTCTTGTACAAGATATCGGTTTCTTGAATGGAGGAATTTAGAAGCTAAAGATTAAAAAAGAATAAACAATTAAACCCTCAATTCACACCGACACTCATTATTATTTCCTGGGCCACGTTATCAAGTTTTACGACCTGATCAACAAGTCCAGCGGTTGCTACTGCTTTGGGCATTCCGTAAACGGTACAGGTGCTTTCTTCCTGACCAATTACGTGAACTTTCTTTTTAGACTTTAGATTCTTGATTCCCTCTGTTCCATCTGCTCCCATACCTGTAAGTACTACGCAGCAGACTTCATCATAGTCCGAATCCATCAGTGACTCATACATAAAGTTGGCGCAAGGTCTTACGCCTTCTCTTGTTGGACCATCCACATAATGGATCGTGGGTTTTCCAGCAGTCTTTACTATGTGCATATGCTTGCCGCCTTTTGAGATGTAGACTGTACCAGCCTGTAAAACATCTCCTTCAGCAGCCTCCTTGACTTTGACTTCCGAGAGAGAATCAAGTCTCTCAGCAAGAGAAGCTGTAAAGCCTTCAGGCATATGCTGTACAAGAACAACTGGGGTTTTAAGGTTTTTGGGAAGCTTAGGGATTACTGCCTGCAGCGCCCTTGGGCCTCCTGTCGAACTGGCGATTGCAACGATCTTGTTGCCTGTGATCTTACTTGCAGATTTGGTTACCAGTTCAATAACCTTACGGGATTCCTTTGCTTCTTCAAAAGAGAAAGATTTTGCTGGTGCAGGAGCTTTTGACTCTGCGACAGCTGCAAGAGTGTTAATGAAATGTCTTGTAAAATCTTCTCCTCTACACTCAGAAGCTCTGTCCGGTTTATGGATAAAATCGAGAGCACCAAGATCAAGTGCATCAAGTGTTACCTTTGCACCTTCTTTTGTGTCGGTGCTGGCCATCATGATCTTTTGCTTAATTCCTGCTTTCTGAAGTTCTTTTAATAACGTTATGCCATCCATGCGTGGCATGTTGATATCAAGAACTACAGCATCATAGGTTCTCTTTTTGAGAAGCTCAAGTCCCTCGACTCCATCTTTAGCCTTGTCAACCACCTGGAATCTTGAATCTGAATTAATAATATCACTCAGTACAGTTCTCATGAGTGCAGAGTCATCAATAATTATAATTTTTTTCATAATTAAGTCTGCTTCTTTCTGATTTTTCGTTCTTCCTCGAAGATGAAATGAATGATATCTTCTCTGGAATTCTCATCAATATACACGTACTGGATCCTATGTTCAAATAATCCGGGTCTGCTTTCCAGTTCCTGTACCTTCAACACGTTACAGATCATTTCATACTCTTTATCGTTTAAACTGCCAGGCAAACGATAAGCACAATAAATGGTACTGCCCTCTTCATACTGGAAGTTTGCTACAAACCTAAGTCCTCCTCCGCTTATGTCGACCACGACACTTCTTTGAAGGTTGTCTCCCGGGTCAACCAGGTACTTTCGGTTTTTTTCGAAAGCTTCCAGCTCCTCTTTTGAACAGAGCCTTGATTTAAGTTCAAGAGCACAGCTGAATCTGTAGTATTCTCTTCGCTGAAGCTTACTAAGTTCACTAGTAAGGTCCATAACAAGAATATACATATTGTCAGATCTGTATCTGTCCACAATTTTTGCAAAACACTGAAACAGGCCCTTGGTTGAGTAAAAGCACATGCTGTACTCACCATCAACAGGTAAAAGAACTATCTTGCCTCTTTCAAAAGGCATCAGTATCTCAACCCTGTCATCGCTTGTTACATCCATTATTTTGCTCATATATATGTGCTTGGTACGGACGTCTTCGTCCATCCACACCTTACCTGTGGCTTTAAGCTCCACCCTGTTTCCGGGCGAAATGTAGTCAGTGAGCATACTTTTAAGATTCTCCATCCAGATTAATATATTATCAGTATATCATACTTGAGTACCATTTGTTACTTGTGTACTAGACAGTTTTCTGCCTGTGATGATATGCGAAAAGAAAGCTGCCATGCCCCTTTGCTTAACCTCCATTGTTTCACCTGGATTCATTAGGTGTCCAGCGATAGCCTCGAATGCCTTTACAGACTTGGCATTCGGATACTGGATTGAAACCGGAGACTGCTGCATAACGCTTCTTGCAAGCATCTGATCCTGAGGGATTGCTCCCATATATGTAAGTGGAAGCTTAAGATACCTTGCCACAACAGCATTAAGCTTATTAAATAGCTGTTGCCCTTCCTCATCCGATGAAACCCTGTTTGAAACTACTTTTACTTTTGTATTTTCTCTTGAAAACCTCGGTGACTGATTCAGCGCTTTTAAAAGAGAATACGAGTCAGTTATTGATGTTGGCTCCGGAGTTGTTACCAGAATTATCTCACCACTTGCCACAAGGAATTCCATAACTGCATTTGAAATTCCAGCACCAGTATCAATTATTATGATATCTGCAATGGCATCCAGCTGGGCAAGATTCACAATAATATACACAAGGTAGTCCCTGCTAAGGTTATACATTCCAGAAATACCAGAGCCACCTGAAATAAAGCCAACACCTTCAGGTCCCCAGGTTATGATGTCCTTAATGTTCTTTCCCTGATATATAAGATCGCTTAAGTTATGCTTTGGAATAGTTCCAAACATTATTTCAATATTGGCAAGACCAAAGTCTGCATCCAGGATGATGACTCTTTTTCCCATCTTGCGAAACTGCACGGCAAGGTTTATTGCCACATTGCTCTTACCTACTCCACCTTTTCCACTTGTAACAGTAATTATCCTTGCAAGCGGCCTTTGGGGCGTATTAGTGTTTTTGATTATATTTCTAAGCTGCGTTGCCTGATCCATTGATTCCCCCAGGGCTTAACTCTTTCCACCCAACAAATTCTTGACGATCCTCTGAGCATCAAATACCGCAATATCATCAGGTACATTCTGTCCATTGGTGATATAGGCAATAGGTGATCCTGTGTGGATCCTGATATTATAAAGATTACCTTTGGCTCCAGTCTCATCCATCTTGGTAAAGATGAGCTTATAAGCCACCATTTCGGAATATGCATCTGCTATCTCAATAAGGTCGCGATACTTGGTAGTTGCTGATAAAACAAGGAAGTTCTCGCAGTCCATGATATCTTCAAGGACTCTTATAAAGCTCTCAACTCCCTGTTTAAGCTCTTCGTTGTGAAGAGAATGCCCAGCAGTATCCACCATGATATAGTCGTAGTCCTTAAAATCCTCGGCTGCCTGCTTCATCTCTTCAACAGTGTATATTACCCTAAATGGAATCTCAAGAATTGAAGCGTAGGTACGAAGCTGCTCAGCTGCCGCAATCCTGTAGGTATCAACAGTTAAAAGAGCTACTTTCTTTTTCTGAGTTACTGAAAGCTCTGAAGCAAGCTTGGCTATAGTTGTAGTCTTTCCAACTCCTGTTGGTCCAATGAAGATCTCTGCCCTGGGCCCATCTGTAACTGGTTCTATTGGCTCAGACTTACCGAATTTAAGCACCATTTTCTGATAAACATTCGCAAGTGCATAATCGAAAGGAAGTCCCGGCTTTGAAATCTTTTCAACTTCATCTGTAAGCTGATTTACATAGATCTCATCGACCTCATTCTCAATAAGAGTGTTATAGAGAAGTTTTATAAAAGACATTGTCTCTTCAGAGACTTCACTATTCTTAGAAGGCCTGTTTGCAGGTGCCACAGGTTCATCAAAGTCCTTTTTATCATCCAAAGAGCTCTTCTCAGGCTTAAGGAAATTCTTTTCAAGAAGATTACTTAAGTTATCAAGCTTCTCCTCAATTGCACTGTTATCATCCTTTACTTCTGAAACCATAGAGGGTTTTGGGGTAACTCTTCCCCCTGATGCGATGATGGTATCCTTTTGAGAATAATCATCTGCAGAAACCTTAGGAGTTACAGTCCTTTCTTTTTCAGGAGAAAAAGATCTTGGCGCTCTCTCAGTTTCCTCTTCAAGGCCAACTGTGACCTCAATCTTCTGAGGTTGAAAAATAGAAAAAAAGCCTGTTTTCTTGGCCGGTCTTACTGTCATGACCACAATATTGGGCCCAAGCTCTTTTCTTGCCTCTTCAGTTGCCTCGCTTTCAGTTTTTCCAACATACTTTTTGATAATCATACTATGCCGTTACCATCCCCACTGATTGTAATTCGATAGTTGGTTCTACTTCATTATAGGAAATGACGATAAGATCTTTGTAGTAATCCTGTGTCATTTTCTTAAAGTACATTCTGACAATTGGTGATGCCATAATAATGGCCATTTTTCCAGCATCCTCAAGGCGCCTGATATTTTCTCCAACCGCCGTGAGTATAGACTTGGTCCTTGCAGGATCAAGGGTGAGATATGCGCCTGTCTCAGTCTGCTTGACACTGCTCATGATCTCCTGCTCAATCTTTGGATCCAAAGTAAGCACGCTTGTGGTCTCACCCGGAACAAAGTACTTGCTTGATATAGCCCTCTTGAGGCTCTGTCTTACATATTCTGTAAGAATATCCGGATCATGAGTTGAAGGGGCAAAGTCTGCAAGAGTCTCAAATATAGTGACAAGGTCTCTTATAGAAATACCTTCACTAAGCAGATTCTGCAGAACCTTTTCAATCTCGCCAAGGCTCATGAGCTTAGGAACAAGCTCATCTACAAGTGCAGGATTGTTCTCGCGAAGATTGTCTACAAGGTTCTGTACATCCTGCCTTGTCATAAGTTCAGCAATATGCTCTCTTATGATCTCTGTAAGGTGCGTAGCTATGATAGAAGGTGGATCTACTACAGTATAACCAAGACTCTCGGCTCTCTCCCTCTGGCCCTCTGTGATCCAGGTAGCAGGCAGGTGGAATGATGGTTCGGTAGTAGGAATACCGGTAATTTCATCCTCTACATGACCTGGATTCATGGCCATGTAGTGGTCAAAGAGGATCTCACCATCAGAAACCTGTATACCTTTAATTTTAATTATGTACTGATTGGGATTCAACTGAATGTTATCACGCAGTCTGATAATAGGCACAACAGTACCAAGCTCAAGGGCAACCTGTCTTCGTATCATTACGACACGGTCAAGAAGGTCACCACCCTG
>NZ_JAGAYD010000214.1 GCF_017940685.1 Butyrivibrio sp.
ATTTTGTCAGCAAGTATCATTTTGTTTTCCTCCGCTATTTTCGTTTTTTGTTTCGAGATCTCTTTTGTTTGATTTTGTGATCTCAGATTACGAAAAATAACAGTTGCAATCTATAAAGTCGCCTTGGAAATTTGTCAACTGATGGTTGCAAATGTGTCAACCACGCCTTTTCTTCCTGTGGTTCGAAAGAGGCCTGAAAATCGTCATCCGCCCAGTCCATCCCACGATCCTGGTGATTATTATTCCAAAAAGGATACCAAAACTGTCTATGACAATATCTTTTTTCTGGGGAGTCCTTCCCGCCACAAAAGATTGATGATATTCATCGAGGCAGGCAAAGCCCACGCAAAAGATTCCTGCTGAAAAAACGAGCCATAGGCCCCTGACTCCGTAAACATAAAGGGGAAATGCCACAGAGACCGCCAAAAGGAAGTACTCTGTAAAATGGGCTGTCTTTCTTATGTAGTGCTGTCCCTCTTCAGAGAGGTGCTCAATGTATTTTATGCTCCATCCCTTGTCCAGAGTCTCGTTGGCGTAGGTCAAAACCTTGACTCCCACTTCGTAGCTGAGGCGACTGCTCTCATCTGCGTCCTGGGCTGAGAACATGTAGATCAGGCACATCATCACTATTGCGGGCACGAAGGACATTGGCTTTAGCACAAACCTCAGGGTCTGCTTGATATACAGTAAAAAGTATTTCATTTTATCCGTCCTGCACCTAGAGGCTTAATATCTTTTCAATATTGCCATCTGATATGATCACCGGGAAAAGATCTTTTTCCTTGATATCAAGCTTCCTGATGCCTTTATTGATATCTTTATCTGAAACTTCGTAGGTGTTAAGGAAAATGCTCCTGATACCGCTACCTGCCGCAACCCCTACGTCACTTGTAATGTCGTTACCTATCATAACACATTTTGACTTATCCAGTCTGTATTTGGAGATGAGAACCTCCATAAAGGCAGGATCCGGCTTTTTTATCATAGCCTCAGATGATATGAAAATACCTTTAAAATAGCTGTAGAGTCCTGTGTCCATCAGCTCTTTTTCAGTGAATATCTTCTGGGCATTGGACAAAAGAAATATCTTCTTTCCGTATCTTTTCAGCTCTTTTAATGTTCTTTCAACGCCCTCATATTTTACAAGCTTATCCCTTGAGGTGTTCCTGAAATAGGTGCACAGAGCCCGTATCTGAGGAGTTATGTACTCTTCCTCGTCGTACTTGTGGGGAAGATAGGTATTTGCAGCATCAATCTCCGCCTGGTTATACCCCAGTCGGCTGTTGGTAAATTCCGAAGCTTTTCCGTATATCTTTTCCGCAATGAGCCTTGTCCAGACCCAGGAGATACGGATCTCAGGGTACCTGGTGGTTATGCCCCTGTTTTTCTTAAGATAAAAAGTCAGGGCTTCTTCCTCCAGGGCGCAGATCTCGAGATATCTTTTCCTTAGCTCTTTTGCTGTATAATCAGCCCCGAACTGACACTGGAGATATGCTGCCATGTCCTGCCACAGACCATGCTGTTCCTCGTCTGTGTGAATATCTATAAGCGTCCCGTACAGGTCAAAAATATAGTTATCAAATGTCATTCGTTGTCCCCCAACATGCTGCGCTCAGGCTATTTTACATGTATCTGACGGTTCCATTTATTGGTTTTACTTATCTGAAGTAAGCACTGCTACCCCATAGGGAGATATCGTAAGTTTCCCATCTGCCAGAGAGCTTACTGTTTCCCCGGTGTTTAGCTGATAGGAAAGCTCCTGGTAGTTCTTTGTAGTATCAGTGCCTGTTATGTCTACAGTCTTCTCTTCATCAGAAGTGTTAATCACAAAAAGAAGTGATAATGGGCCAAAGTCTGCGGATGCATCACTGCCTGTTACGGTTTCAGGGTCAGCGCTTTCCAGGTAGTTCTTGGCTTCTTCATCAGTGACTGACCTTGTAAATGCGCATATATCCTGATCTGAAAGGTCTTTTACCATAGTGGTGGTTCCTCTGGCCACAACCGGATATGTGTTTCTTAGCCTGATGGCCTTCTTAAAGTAATTATATATTGAGTAGGGGTCTGTTGTCTGCACATCAAGAGCTGGATACTTCATCTTGAAGTAGTCCATGGCCTTGGGACCTTTGCACATGCCAGCGCTTACATTGTCCATGAAGGCTGGAAGCGCCTCTTCTGAAGCATCTGCTTCCCCTGCTGTCCAGTACATGGGAGCTCTCTTGTTTTCATCCTTACCAGAGCCCTTCATTCCAAGCTCTTCGCCGTAGTATATAAATGAATTACCGCCCATGATAAGGCTTAGGCCATATGCAAGCTTTAGCTTGTCCTCTCCGCCGGTTCCTGTGTAGTAGCCAGCACTTCTTGCCATGTCGTGGTTTGTATAAAAAGGTGCGTCTATGGCTGTGTCGTAGCTTCCTCTGATGGCTGCCTCACTCTTTTCAAGTGCCTCTGCAAATCTTGAAGCAGGGCTCGTTCCCCTTACAGTTGATGCTATGATGCCTTCGCTTCCAGCGAACTCAAAGTCAAAAAAGCTGTCGATGCCGCTTTCATAGTATTTCTGATAAGTTGCAGCATTAGCCCAGGCCTCGCCTACAAAGTAGGCATCCTTGTTGTCGTCCTTGAGCCATTTCAGGAACTCGATATTCTTCTGGTCCTGGCCTGTGTAATAGTAGGTCGTTGCATCAAGCCTGAAACCGTCAACCCCTCTGTCTGTCCAAAAGTGCGTAATGTCAGACAGTTCCTGTCTTAGGGCATCACTATCGAGGTTTAGATCCGGCATCTCAGACCAGAAGCGGGCCTCATAGAAGTAGTCTGTGCCTGCAACTGGTTCATAGCCCTGCTGCTTTTCGTTTGAAAAATTGTAATATGCAAGAAATGGGCACTCTGATAGAGCCTGTGTAAGGGCCAAAGTGTCTCCAGATTCGCCAGCGTCAGCCCCAAATTCAAGCCCCGGGTGTTCTTTCAGATACCCAGTAGCCTCCAAAAACCAAGGATGCTGACTTGATGAGTGGTTAAACACCGTATCGATTATGACGTTGATGCCCCTCTTATGGCATTCAGAAACCAGATTGTCAAAATCCTCCAAAGTTCCATACTCAGGATCAATATCCTTGTAGTTAGTCACATCATACTTGTGATAGGTTGTGGATGGGCTTATGGGCATCAGCCATATCTCATTGCAGCCAAGGTCTGTATCTGTGGTATCATCCCCATCATTGATGTAATCAAGCATCTTAGTTACGCCGTTAATGTCACCAACTCCGTCTCCGTCACTGTCGTAGAAGGAATAGACGAAGATCTCATAGGTAGTCCTGTACTTGTCGTTAAGGATATTTAAGGAAGGGAGTTCCTTTTCCTGCCCGGAAGCCAATGCCTTATCGTCTGTAGCCGCTTCGGTATCGGCCTGATCTACACCCTTTTGCAAATTATCTTTATCACTTGCTCTGCCGCAACCTGACATGGCTGATATTGTCATAAGGCCTGCTAAAAACAGGCTTAAAGCTTTCTTTTTCATACTATCTCCGCCTTTATATGTGTATGGTTCATCTTACTTATCTTAACATACCAGCTCGCGAAAGGAAAACGTTTTCTTTGGTTAACAAGCGATCTGAGCATTTCATAATAGATCCATTCTTCTTCGTGAACAACTGCTCAATAAGTGACTTTGTGCCATTATCCGCAAATAATGCAAATAGGTGCCCATTCAAAATCCAATATATCGTAAATTATCTGCTCAAAACTTGATAAGTGCCTTAATTCATGCTGTTTTTTAGGGGATCTATCTCGATCATGACTGGAAAATGGCACAATCTTGCCATTTTCCTTAGGGGTACGGTCTTAATATATTACCAGATATAGCACAAAACAAATTTATGTAAACCATGCATGATCAGGTTGTGTATTTATGTCAACCAATCTAGCCAGAAAAAGTTTATGTCTGCCAGTCAATCTGAAAAAGTTTATGTTTACCAATCCTGTATGTTGAATGAAGGTTTATGAAATCTCTGGATATAGCAAAAGAGGTACCATGTTTTCTGCATGAAATTCTTAAAAAATCAAGCACAAATGGTACCTCTTTCCCAGATGCTGCACATATCACCCACAACTTGGCGATATTGCATCAATATGTGTGTTCAATTATAAAAATGCTATATACCCCTTTTATCGAACCTGAAAGATTCACCCATAGTCAGAAACTTCGATTAAAACTTGCATAACAAAACTTTTTCTGCATATAGTCATCTTTCTACAGTCAACATCACAGGCTCTTGATACTGTCAGTCTTAATGATGAACTTAACACTTGAATCTACATCATCAGCAGAGCCGCCAAATGTCTTGTAGCTGCTGCCAGCTTCCTTTATAGCTTCAAGTCTGTCAGTGAAGTCTGAAAGGTCTCCGTCAAATGCCTCGTAGATCTTCTTGATACCCTCTTCATCAAACTTGGTAACACCATCGAGCAGCTCCTTAACGCCGTTGTCGAGCTCGATTGAGCCATCATAGAGCTCTTTTGTTCCATCAAGGAGATCACCTGCTCCGTCGTTAAGCTCTCCTGCTCCGTCCCTAAGCTTTCCTGCGCCGTCAAAGAGTTCTCCTGCTCCATCAGCAAGCTTTTCTGCGCCATCTCTTAAAGCGTCATTGTTGGAAGCCAGTTCTTTTGTTCCATCTGCAAGATCTGAAGCACCGCCTGACAACTTGGCAGCGCCATTATCAATCTTAACTGCAGTTTCGTAGATTGTTCCAAGTCCTGAAGTAAGTCCGCCAAGCTTTTGTACAAGCTGGCCAAAGCCTTTGTTAAGAGCTGCAACAGCCTGTAAAAGGGTCGGAGTCTGAGGATTAGCAGATGCAGTAAACATCTGAACAGACTTATCCGTTGCTCCATAAAGAGCCTTTGAGGAACCAAGCATCTGGTTGTAGCTATTCATGAAAGTTTTTGCTGCATTAACATCATTTGCAGAAGCAGTAGTCAGAGGCTGATAGGTAGTTTTAAGGATTGTCCTTGTAACAACCATGGTCTTTGTGGAATTAAGCTCTTCGTCGTCATCATCGTCGTCAGTTGACTCAGTTACTTCAGATGAAACTTCGCTCTTTTCCTTTACAGTTCCTGCATCAGGATTGTCCTTTTTCTCCGCGGTTTCGTTGTTCTTATTCTCATCGTCACCATTGCCATCGCCACTCTCATCATCGTCGTTATCATGATTTACTTCAGGCTCTGTGACATCTTCTCTGGTATCATCGTCATTTTCATTTGGATTGGTAAGAGTGTCAGTCTTTACGGTAACGATATTGTCATCATCTGCAGTAACGGGAGTCTCAGTAGTTTCTGAAACTGGAACTTCCTTATCCTCATCAGTTCCGTCCGTATCAAGTCCATCGAAAAGGTAGGAATACTGCGGGTCTGATACTATGGTCTGGGTTGTCTGGTTACCCGCTCCGGGAGTAGATGAGGCATTGCCATAGACTTCAGTAAGGATATCATTGTAATGACTATACTGGCTCATCCATCCGTTTGCCACAGCAACTGAAGTCAGCTGATCATCTGATACATCCTTAAGGCACTGGTTAAATAGTTCATCTCCGCCCTGCTCAGCAGTCAGAGGGTTAGATAGCGTAGCTGTTCCCTTTGCATTAAGCCACTGATAGATAGCTCCGTATGCAGTTCTCTGATATTCCAGCTTTTTCTCCGCAGAATTTAAAGAAGTCTGAAGATTTGCAAGTCCTGTTGCTATCTGCTGAACTCCCTCAGAGCTATTACTTTGCTGTCCGTTTCCTGATGATACAAGTCCGGCAGCCTCGATTCCCTTTACAAAAGCGCTTGTGCCCTTGTGAAGCTCAGCTGCTCCGCTGGCAAGCTGGCCTGCTCCGTCATTTACCTTGGATACGCCGTCTGTGTACTTGTTGATACCGTCTGATAAAGTACCTGCTCCGCTGGCAAGAGTTCCTGTTCCGTCCCGAAGTGTAACTGTTCCGTCATAGAGCTTCTGAGTGCCATCCTTAAGCTCAACTGCTCCGTCGTAGAGCTTTTTGGTTCCATCTGTAAGGTCTGTAGTGCCGTCTTTGAGCTTGCCAGCGCCGTCAACAAGCTTATTTGAGCCATCGTTAAGCTCTTCCATGTCGTCCTTCAGATCTGTAAGCTTGTCAGAGCCGGACAGATCAGTCATACCAAAATCTGAGAGGATATCTGAGCTTGCCATTGTGATTGTCATTCCAAGCTCGAAGTCTGTTGTATCTGCTGTGATCTCGAAGGAATTTGAAAGTCTCTCCTTGATATCGTCGGCATCTTCAAGCTTATCCCACTTATCCTCAGAGATATCAAGGCTCTCCTTAAGTCCTGGAAGTGCAACACCCATAACAATGGTCTTACCGCCATCTGAAATTACCTTACCATTTGAGATCTCTACATTTGCGAACTTATCTGCATCAAGCATCATGCCTGAAACCATTGCAAAAGGTGTGTAAACCTCAACATCCTTGCCATTAACTTCTACTGTCTGCTTGCTGTTGTTCTCATACTCGAAGCGGATTGTAACCTTTCCGCTCTTGCCAGCAAGTTCCTCAGGAGAAATCTCTTTTCCATCGAGAGTATACGTGATCTTCATGGTCACAGGAAGCTGCTTGTCTGTAGTTCCCTGATAGTAGATATCTGAACCCTCAGCGTCCCAGGTAAGAGTTCCGTCACCGTTGTCCTTGAAGGTTTCGCTGCCCTTGACGTTTACGATATTCTTAAGCCCTGTAGTATCATCAAGAGCTGCCGATGATGCTGCGTTCTTGAGCCACTCGCTTACGATAACATCGTTAACTGCGCCGTTTGCATCGGCTGTAACATAAACTGTCTCAACCTTGTCAGCGGAAGACTCTGCTGATGCGATGTTTGAAGCACTTACCATGGTGTCTGCAAGAGCGTCTGTCTGCTCCTGTTCAGTTTCCATTGTCACTGCTGCTGTCTCGCTGGTCTCAACTGTATTCTGCCCGCAAGCAACTGTCATAATAGCCATCATAGCGGCCATAATTACTGAAAGTGATTTAATGAGATTCTTTCTGATCATTTTTCATCCCTCCTCATCTCAAGCTACTTTATGTCTATGGATCAGGCCACCGATATGATGCTCCCTCTCCGCTTTAACTGTTTTCATTCCAAATGTTGTTCTCATGATCAGGCCATCAAAGAGCATATACATTGAAGGCAGTACCAAAAGAACTGTGAACATACTGATGATGGCGCCCCTTGCCATAAGCATGCACAGTGAACCGATCATATCGATACTGG
>NZ_JAGAYD010000215.1 GCF_017940685.1 Butyrivibrio sp.
TATAGGAATATGGACAGGGACAAGATACAGTTTGATTTCCTTGTCCACTATTCACCTGAAAAAACAGGAAAGAAGAGTCCGACTTCTGATGAACTGATGGCAGTTCGAGAGCCGGACTATTTTGATAATAGCGTACATAAATTAGGGGGCAGGATATTCTGTCTTCCCAAGTTTACAGGTACCAATATCGTTGAGTACAGAACTGCAATTAAGCGCTTTTTTGATACTCATCCCAATGAGTGGAAGGTTGTCCAGGGCCACATGACAAGCACTGCGTCAATTTATCTTCCTATTGCGAAAAAAGCAGGAATACCAGTATGTATCGCTCACTCAAGAAGCGCCGGCGTAGACAACGGTATCAAGGGCTTTGCCACAAAGTTTTTGCGCAGTCCTCTTCACAAGGAAGGCATAACTGATTACAATTTCGCCTGCTCAAGTGAAGCCGGGCTTTCAGTTTTTGGAAAAGAGCTTATGGACGCAGGAAAGGTCAGGATAATCCCCAATGCCATTGACCTTAAGCGCTTTGCCTACAACGAGGAAAAGAGAAATGCCATCAGGCAGGAGCTTGGCGTATCAAACGCCATAGTCATCGGTCATGTTGGCAGCTTTAGATATGCTAAAAATCACGAGTTTTTGCTGAATGTCTTTGCACAGGTATGCAGGCTCCTTGATAATGACGACCTCAACCAGTACAGCATGATGCATGGTATGAAGATCAAGCTTTTAATGCTTGGAAGAGGACCTTTGATGGAGGAGATGATGAAGCTCTCTGACAAGCTTCACATCAAAGACAGGTGCATCTTTGCAGGAAATAAGTCCAATGCCAGCGACTACTACCAGGCAATGGATTACTTCTGCTTCCCTTCAAGATATGAAGGACTTCCTGGAAGCGTTGTGGAGGCTCAGGCAGCAGGACTTCAGTGTCTTGTATCTGACACCATCACCAAAGAGGTTTGCGTAACCGAGCTTGTATCTGTTCGCAGCATAACTTCCCAGCCCCGCGACTGGGCAAGAAAGATCTTAGATGATCTGATGCTCAGGGAAGATTATCAGCCGGATGCACTTATGGAGGAGATCAAGGTCAATGAGACCTTCACCAAGATAGCAGGCGAAAGGCGTGAGAGCGTATTTGAACAAGAGGATGCTCCTGACATTGATATGCTGGATAATGGCACAGGATTTGAAGCCTTAAACATCCCTGAAGCAGCTCCCAGCCATCACCACAGAGCCATTGAGTATTCAATTGGTGACAGGGCCCAGAGCAGTGACTACATACTTGGCAAGCTAAAGGCTGCAGGTTTTGATGTTAAGTCCCAGGCCAAGATGATGGCCTACTTCTATGAGAGAGGACATTTTTAATGGGTTCTTTGGAAAAGAAAAATCTCATGCTGATAGTTCCTATGCTGCATCAGGGCGGATTTGAGAGAGTCTGTGTCAAAACAGCAAGACTTTTGCAGGACGTCTACAATGTCCATATTCTTTTGTTTACAAAAAAGGACATGCACTACGATGTATCTGGTCTTGATGTGATAGACATTGATGTGCCAGCAAGGGATGGCAAGGTTAATAAAGTTGTAAACCTTATAAAGAGAATAGGTAAGGTCCGCAGGATCAAAAAGGACCTTCACATTGACTATTCTTACAGCTTTGGATCATCTGCCAATTATGTCAATTCTCTTTCGGGCGTGGGAGAAGTTCTTTTGACAGGACTAAGAGGTCAGGTTGATCTTGAAAATCCATCTCAGATAAAGCTCTTTACAAAAAAGTCTACCTGTGTATTGTCCTGCTCCAAGGATATTGTAAGGCAGCTTTCAGAGAATTTTGGTTATGATAAGAGCCTTTGTATATACAACCCTGTTGATATTAAGGAACTTGAGAATAAGGCAAAAGAGCCTGTAACTGACTTCCCGTTTCAAGGAGATGTACAGGTCATTTCCTGCATGGGAAGAGATGACTATCAGAAGGGCACCTGGCATCTTGTTAAGGCCTTTTACCTGGCTTCGAAAAATAACGACAGGCTCCGTCTCCTTATCCTGGGAGATGGCCCATGGACTAATTACAAAAAACTTGTTGAAGCCTATAAAATCTCAGACAAGGTGGCCTTTATGGGAGCTAAGCCCAACCCGTTCCCATATGTTATAGCCTCAGATCTTTATGTGTGCCCCAGTAACCATGAGGGATTTCCCAACGCTGTTCTGGAAGCTATGGCCCTTCAAAAGCCTGTCATTTCAACGGATTGTAAGACCGGACCAAGGGAAATCCTATTATCAGATAAAGAGTATAAGTCCCTTTCTGACAAGCAGGGGCTAAATAGCATAACAGAGCCTGTTCGCGGCGATTATGGTATACTAGTTCCAAATGTAGATGAAACAGAAAACTTTGATCCGGACTTTATCACAAAAGAGGAAGAGATGCTCTCTAAAGAGATTGAGAGCATAATGGCAGATAAAGAGGTGCTTTCGGATTATGCGAAAAGAGCCTATGAAAGAGCAGGACTCTTTTCACCGGAGCAGTATAAAGAGAATTTGATCAGGATTTTTGAAAGCCTATGAAGACAATAGCATTTCACGTAAGCAGCCTTGCCCAGGGCGGCGCAGAGCGAGTAGTGGCAAATCTTGCAAACAGGTTTGCACAGGATGGCTTTAACGTCTATGTGGCAACAGAGGAGTACGGGAATAATGAGTTTACCCTTGATCCAAAGGTAAAAAGGATCCATGTGGGACTTAAAGAAGAGGACGAAAAGAAAAACAGGATAGTTAAATTCCTTATCAGGGTGAAATACTTAAAGAGCTTTGTCAAAGAGTATAAGCCCGATGTCCTTGTGGCCTTTGCTCACAGATGTAACTACAGGGCTCTGATGGCAGCAGGTAATAGCAATGTCCCTGTGGTGATATCCATAAGGATCAACCCTGTTGGCTACTATGATGCATTTTCAGATACTGTTCAGATAAAATGGCTGTTTCCAAAGGCTGCCGGCTGTGTTTATCAGACTAAGGAGCAGAAGGACTGGTTTAAGCCATATCTGCAGGATAATTCCCGTATCATCATGAACCCCATAAATCCCAAGTACTTTGGAAATCCACTTCCAAAGGTCAGGGAAAAAGCAGTTATGCATCACGCAAGGCTTGTGGATTTTAAAAATCAGCCAATGCTTGTAAGGGCGTTTTTAAAGGTTCATGAAAAACATCCGGATTATGTTCTTAAGATCTTTGGTCCTGATTCCGGAGACGGAACAAAAGAGATCTTAGAGAAACTCATCCGTGATAACAATGCGGAAAGCTATGTTCTTTTAATGGGCGCCAGCAGCGACCTTGAAAAAGAGATACCAAAGGGAGAGATATACGCATATTCTTCGGACTATGAAGGAATGCCCAATTCTCTTTTGGAGGCAATGGCCATGGGAATGCCTGTGGTATCAACAGACTGCCCATGCGGCGGGCCAAGAGCGGTTATCCGCGATGGCGAAAATGGATTCCTTATTCCGGTTGGGGATGAGGATGCCCTTACTGACAGGATGAACAGGCTTATAGAAGATAAGGAGCTTTCAAAGCGCTTTTCAGAAAATGCCAGAAAGATAGAAGATGTTGCCAGCATGGAGGCAATCTACAAACAGTGGAAAGACTACCTTGAAGAGGTTACCAGTAAATAAACTATGTGCGGAATAAGCGGCTTTTTTTCAAAACGAGATATATCTTCAGAAGAGCTTCGGATCATGAACGACACTATGTATCACAGAGGCCCTGATGACAGCGGAGTTGAGATCTATGAAGGCACAGGTGGCTACCGTATAGGTTTTGCCCAGAGGAGACTTGCGATACTTGACTTATCTCCCTTGGGGCATCAGCCTATGCACTCCCACAATGGAAGAGTATCAATAGTCTATAACGGCGAGATTTACAATTTCCTTGAGCTTAAAGAGGAGCTAACAGACTACCCTTTTAAGTCAAGCTGTGACACTGAGGTTATCATTGCAGCATACCTTAAGTGGGGCATTGACATGGTGGATCACATCAATGGAATGTTCGCCATGGCTATCTTCGACAGGGAAACAGGAGATGTTTATCTTATAAGGGACAGGATAGGCAAGAAGCCTCTGTACTACTGGCTCGATGGAGAAAACATTGTGTTTGCTTCTGAGCTTAAGCCTATCATGAAGTGTCCTGGCTTTAAGGGCGAGATAAGACGCCAGATCATACCAAGATATCTCTACAATCAGTATATTGCAGCTCCGGAAACCATCTTTACAGATGTGTACAAGCTGGAGGCTGGTGGAATACTTAAGTTCAATAGCGGAAACCTCAAGAAGTGGAAATACTGGGATATTAAAAAGGTTTACCAGGAGATGTCTAGGGATAAGGTTGGAAGCTACGAAGAAGCCAAGGAAGGTTTAAAAGCAAGACTTCAGAAGGCAGTAGTATCAAGAATGATCGCAGATGTACCTCTTGGAACATTCCTTTCAGGAGGCTATGACTCATCCCTTGTGACAGCTATGGCCCAGGAGTTTTCTAACGAACCGGTCAAGACCTTTAGTATTGGTTTTGATGTGCCACAGTTCAACGAAGCTGAGCATGCCAAAAAGGTATCAGAGTACCTTGGCACTGACCACACAGAAATCTATATTTCTGAAAGAGAGATGTTTGATCTTGTAAACAGCATCCCTCAGTATTATGATGAGCCTTTTGCAGACAGCTCACAGATACCTTCAATGCTTGTCAGCAAGCTTGCGAAAAAAGATGTCACAGTTGCCCTTTCAGGTGATGGGGGCGATGAGTTCTTTTGCGGCTACAATGTTTACGACAATGTATGGCAGGCCCAGATGCTGGACATCCCAGGTGCTATCGTTAATGGCATAGGCCAGATCCCGTTTGGAAGCGGAAAACTTCTTGATAAGATGCCCTTCAGGGTAAGGGTTGTGGCAGGAAACAGAGACCCTGAGACCAAGACCCAGCTTGTTTCCGAGGGCTATGTAAGAAGCTCCCACGCTTTTATATCAGGAAGGCAAGAGCTTGATATGCCTGTATCAGCTATGGAGTATCTAAATACAGATTTTAACCTAGGAATAAATGAAGCACCGGTTCTGTATCCCACAGAGTCTCTCTATGGAGTGGGTAACTTCCAGGTAAGGAGAATGCTCCTTGATATGGACACATACCTTCCTGATGACATCTTAGTCAAGATGGACAGGGCATCCATGAAGTACTCTTTAGAGAACAGATGCCCGATCCTTGATAAAGAGGTAATGGAGTATTCATTCAGGATTCCCCACAAATTCAAGTATTACCATGGAGACAAGAAGCATATCCTTAAGGATATTGCCTATGACTATATTCCAAGAGAAATGCTTGACAGACCCAAGACCGGCTTTGGGGTTCCTCTTGATAACTGGATGAGAGGACCATTAAAGGAGGCTCTTTTGGATTATTCCGAGAGCTCATACCTTAAAAAGCAGGGAATATTTGATGTTAACTTTGTCAGCAGATTTATTAACGACTATGTTGTAAAGGGCGATGGTGGTCCTGCAACCGGAGCTAACTTTAGTAAGGTTGCCTGGTCATTCTTTGCCTTCCAGCAGTGGTACAACTACTATATGGAGTGAGGAACTTAGCAGATGCAGTTTAATTCCTTTATCTTTATACTGTGCTTTCTCCCTCTGACTGTAGTCTTTTACTTTGGGCTTAACAGCCTGGGGAAAAAGAAGCTGTCGCAGGCTTTTTTGCTACTGATGTCCCTGTGGTTTTATGGCTACTTTAATGCAAGCTACCTGCTTGTTATCTGCAGCAGTATCACCGTTAATTTCCTGCTCTCAAGGGCCATGGAAAAAGTGGGTGATAGGGAGGGCAGGAAGAAGGGGCTTTTAGTACTTGGGATATTATTTAACGTATCCCTGATTTTCTATTTTAAGTACTACGACTTTTTTATCTCCAATATCAACGCGGTCTTTGGAAGCGACTTTGTGCTTAAGGACATAGTTCTTCCTTTAGGGATCAGTTTTTTTACCTTCCAGCAGATTTCCTTTATTGTGGACTCCTACAGGGGTGAGACCAAAGGGTATTCGTTTCTTGAATATGCCCTTTTTGTGGCGTATTTCCCCCAGCTGGTTGCTGGTCCCATAGTCCTTCACTCTGAGCTTATCCCACAGTTTCGTGATGAGAGAAAAAGAAAAGTCGATTTTGATAATCTCTCCAAGGGCATAATGCTCTTTTCAAGGGGCCTTGCCAAGAAAGTCCTGATCGCAGACACTTTCGGGGCAGCGGTTACCTGGGGATTTGATCATGCAAATATCTTTGTTGGTGAGGACGCCCTTAGATTCTATGAGATCATCATCGTGATGCTCTCTTATACCTTCCAGATTTACTTTGACTTTAGCGGCTACAGCGACATGGCAACGGGACTTGGGTGCATGTTCAATTTCAACATCCCAATGAACTTTAACTCGCCCTACAAGGCCCTGTCCATTGCAGATTTCTGGAAGAGATGGCACATGACCCTCACAAGGTTTCTTACCCAGTACATCTACATCCCCCTTGGTGGCAACAGGAAGGGGAAGGTCAGGACCTATATAAATATAATGATCGTCTTTTTAGTGAGCGGTATCTGGCACGGTGCCAACTGGACATTTATCCTGTGGGGTATCATTCACGGGCTTGGGCAGTGCTTTAACAAAGTGACAAGTGGCTTTAACAGGAAGATAATGGAAGTGGCAGGTAGAGGCAAGCTCGGATTTCTTTTCACCGGCGTTATAAAAGCCATAGAGTGGGCAGTGACCTTTGCCTTTGTTAACGTGGCGTGGCTCCTTTTCAGGGCTGATTCTGTATCCCAGTGGATAAGCATATTAAAAAGGCTTGGAGTTCATTACTATGACACCAGGTCAGAGCTTCTTGACTGCTTCAGGATCCCCAAGCTTACCTATGTGTTTGAAGCTCTTGGAGTTCCAAACGCCGATGATGTTGTATTAAAGCTTAGCCTGTATGGCGTGATGGCACTGGCATTTATCATATGCCTTTGCTTTAAGAATAACTATGAGAGAGAGTATAAGAGAAACTGGTGGTCCATGGCGTTCACGCTGCTGATCCTGGTTGCATCTGTTCTTTCTCTTAGCAGGATATCAACCTTCCTGTATTTTAACTTCTGATAAAAGAGATGACTATGACCGGTAAGAAATGGTTTGGAACTTTTTTAATACTGTTTATGGCTGCTTTGGTGCTTGTGGGAAGCGTGGTGGCTTATGTGGATCCTTTCTTCCACTACAGGGCTCCAAGGGACTTCTTTTTCTACAAGCTCTATGATCAGAGATCCCAGAACGATGGCATTACCAAAAACTTTGAATACGATGCCATGGTAACTGGAACATCCATGGCTGAGAACTTTAAAACATCGCAGTTTGATGAGCTTTTTGGCACTGACTCTGTGAAGATCATCTATGCAGGTGCAACCTACAAGGAGATCAATGACAACATAAGAGTCGCCTATGAAACCGGACATGCACTTAAGTACGTGTTCAGACCCATCGACTATTCACTGCTCCTTAGGGATAAGGATGAGATGAGGATGGACATGGGTGAATACCCTGTATGGCTCACCAATAAAAATATCTTTGATGATGTTAAGTACCTCTTAAACCGTGATGTTATTGTAAGCTATACTCTTCCTGCAATTGCCAAGTACTTCATGGGAGCAGAACCCGGTGTTACATCCTTTGATGAATACAGCTACACCGGAGATGAGAACGATTATTCAAGGGATTCAGCTTTAGATGGCAGAAACGGAAAGAGCTTTGGAGAGCCAGTAGAGACCTTTGAGGCAACAAATGATGAGATACTGATGACGTATGCAAACGTGGACCAGAACATCGTTTCACTTGCAAAAGAGCATCCGGAGACTACCTTTATTTATTTCTTCCCGCCATATTCCATGGCCTACTGGGGCGGACTTAGGGAAGAAGGGGAGCTTTCTAAATACTTAGAGCTCATTAAGATATCTGCAGCTGCTATGCTTGAGTGCGACAACATCCACGTTTACAGCTTTGCCTATCAGCTTGATGTTACAAGTGATCTTGAAAACTATCGTGATGTGGCTCACTACAGCCCTGAGATAAATGACCTTATAGAATCAGAAATCGCTGCAATTGAAAACGGCGGAATAAGCGCAGATAAGTGGAATCTACGTATAACCACAGATAACCTTGATAGCTTCTTTGACGGACTTTATAAGCTTTTGGAGAACTATGACTACAACTCGCTTTGATGGAAAAAAGCATATTGCCATGTATATTGGCTCCCTTCAAAAGGGTGGCGCGGAAAGGGTTATGTGTAACCTGGCGGACTACTTTTTTGAAGAGGGCTATAAGGTGACTCTTGTAACCACCTACCTGGCTGTAGAGGAGCACGACGTAAGACATGCAGCCTGGAAAAGAGTTCCTGCAGGGGCAGACGGCGCAGAGCTTGTCATGGACATGGATGAAAATCCTGCATGGGTTGACCCAAAAGGCGGCGAAGCTGGCGGAATAGAGAGAGTCTTTTCAGCTCTCCTTAAGTCAGAACAAAAGGACCGCATTACAAACTTCAGGCTCCGCCACAGTAAACTGCGACAGGTCTGGAAGAAGATAGATCCGGACCTCATTCTTAGCTTTAGTGGCAAGAATAATATAATGGCGCTGTCCACTGCCACAAGAGATGGCTATAAGGTTGTGGTATCCTGCAGAGCTGATCCTGATATAGAGTACGGCTCAAAGAGTATGAGAGCAGCCATGCTGGCTACCTTTGGAAGGGCAGCAGGAATAGTTGTCCAGTCAAATGGAGCCAGGGACAGGTTCCCATCTTTCATACAAAAGAAATGCACCATTTTGCCAAACTCCATCAATCCCTCATTTATGAGAAAGAGATATATTGGAGAGAGGGAAAAGAGCATAGTCATGGTGGCAAGGCTCCATTTCAACAAGAACCATGCAATGGTCATGGAGGCCTTTAAGGAAGCTACTGAAAATGATCACAAGGATTTTAAGCTGATCTTTTACGGAGATGGTCCGGAGAGAGCAAAGCTCCAAAGGCTTTCGGTTTCTCTGGGAGTGGAAGATAGGGTGATCTTTAAAGGCAATGTGACGCATGTTGCTGAGCATATAGAAAAGGCCATGATATTTATCCTGGCTTCAGACCATGAGGGAATGCCCAATTCTCTCATTGAGTCCATGTCTTTAGGGCTTGCCTGCATCTCAACAGACTGCCCCTGCGGCGGTCCAAGAGATCTTATAAGGAATGGCGAAAATGGGATCCTTGTGCCAGTTGGGGACAAGAAGGCCATTGCTGAAGCTATAAAGCGTCTCATAGAAGACGATTCTTACAGAGAACTGTTAGGAAATAACGCAACTAAGCTTCAGGAGAGACTATCTCCTGATGTTGTAAATGGAATGTGGAAAGAATACTTTGAGAGAGTAATGGGTTCATAACTATGTGTGGAATAGCTGGACTTATAGGCTATAAGGGTGATCAGCATGCTGTCATAAAAAAGATGAACGACAGGATGTTTCACCGTGGCCCCGATGATGGTGGAAGTTATATAGACGAAGGAAACAAAGTGGCTCTGGGACACAGGCGACTTGCTATTGTGGACCTTTCAAAAAACGGAGCCCAGCCCTTTGTGTCCGCCAGCAAAAAGTCAGTGATGGTCTACAACGGAGAGATCTATAACGCTGGCACCATCAAGGAAAAACTGATCAAGGATTTTGGAGAGAGTCTTAAGTTTAGAAGTACCTCTGATACAGAGATACTACTTGAGGCCATAGAGAGATATGGCGCCGGTACAGCTCTTTCCATGTGCAAGGGAATGTTTGCTCTTGCAGTTTATGACAAGGATTCTGAGACAGTAACTCTTGCCAGGGACAGAGTTGGCGAAAAGCCTTTGTACTATGGCACAGTTGCTGGCGCTTTTGCTTTCGCATCAGATATTGGGTGCCTTCCTCAGATTGACGGCTTTGACAATGAGATAAATAGTGACGTACTTGATATTTACTTTGAGGACGGTTATATTCCTGCTCCTTATTCTATTTACAAGGATATCTACAAGCTTGAGCCAGGTAAGATACTTATCGTTGATGTCAAAAGCCTGACAACAAAAAAGATAACCTACTGGTCCATGAAGGAAGTTGCCAAAAGGGGACAAAGTAACCGCTTTAAAGGCTCTTTTGAAGAAGCATCCCTTGAACTTGAAAGACTTTTAAAAGAGTCCATCAAAGGCCAGATGATCGCAGATGTACCTTTGGGAGCCTTCCTGTCAGCGGGAATAGACAGCTCTACTGTTGTATCCCTGATGCAGGCCATCTCTCCAGGTAAAGTGAAGACCTTCACCATTGGAATGGAAGATGAGAAGTACAACGAGGCAGTCTATGCAAAAGAGATTGCAGCCCACCTTGGGACAGAGCACACAGAAAAATACATAACAGAAAAGGACGCCAAGGAAGTGATCCCAAAGCTTTCCTTTATGTTTGGAGAACCCTTTGCGGATTCATCACAGATCCCTACATTCCTTGTAAGCCAGATGACAAGGCAGCATGTTACGGTGTCACTATCTGGTGACGGTGGAGACGAGCTCTTTTGCGGATATAAATCCTATGAGTCAGTAAGCCGCGTCTGGAACAAGATAAAAAAGATACCTTACCCTCTAAGGAGAGTCGCATCCAAGATAGTGACAAACACGCCGCTGTCAAAGGATGAAGTGTCTTATCTGAAGGGTTTGTATCTTGGGGCGAAAAGCCCATATGAGCTTCACAAGCTTGAACACGAGGAAGATGAGATCTTTAAGCACATCGCAAAAAAGAAGGGCAAAGCCATCTATAAGTGCATGGATATTCCTGCTAATTTCCTTGGGGAAGTAAATCATGAGGTAATGCTGATGGATATGCTCCTTTATCATCCTGATGACATTCTTGTTAAGGTGGACAGGACAGCCATGGCAGTGTCTTTGGAAACCAGGGTTCCTATGCTTGATAAGGACGTTGTTGAATTTGCCTGGACACTGCCGATCGAGTACTTAAAGGAAGGTGATACAGGTAAGAGGATCCTTAGGGACGTGCTCTACAGGTATGTTCCCAAGGAAATGATGGAAAGACCAAAGAAAGGTTTCTCAATTCCCATATCCAAATGGCTCATGGAAGATGACCTGAGAGAATGGGCTGAGGATCTTCTTGACAGAAAGAAGATTGAACAGGCAGGGATACTTGATGCTGATGTCGTAGAACAGATATGGCGCGACTTCACTGACAGAGGCAAGTACAGGATCCAGATATGGTACATTTTGATGTTCCAGCTCTGGTATGAAAATGAAGGTCCGGGAGCAAAATCCACATAAATTTGTGCTGGTACAGGAACTAAGGTATAATATATGGGGATTTTTTCGGAGGAATTATGATTATTATTCAGCTCAAGGGCGGGCTGGGCAACCAGATGTTCCAGTACGCTCTTTACAGAGAACTACTTCATAGAGGTAAAGAGGTCAAGATTGACGACGTTACGGGATTTGAACACGACAAGCTCAGGATCCCTGTTTTAGACCGCTTTGGAATTGAATATGAGAAGGCAACTCATGAAGAGGTTGTAGCTATCACAGATTCCAAGATGGACATCTTTAGCCGCATAAGGCGTAAGTTAACCGGCCGCAAGACAAAAGAGATCGTTGAGGTTGAGGGA
Source organism: Butyrivibrio sp. (assembly GCF_017940685.1). GTDB lineage: Bacteria > Bacillota > Clostridia > Lachnospirales > Lachnospiraceae > Butyrivibrio. The sequence goes on from NZ_JAGAYD010000215.1 coordinate 11,679, forward strand.
ATCTTTGATCCACAGATACTAGAGCTTGATGAAGCGTATCTTGTTGGCTACTGGCAGTCTGAGAAGTACTTTACTTCACCGGAAGTTATAGAGCATCTTCAGGAGACTTTTTCAAAAAGGCCACAGGAGATCATGCATGATTCAGTCAGCTGGACTACTCTTCAGCAGATCGAGTGCTGCGAGTCCGTCAGCATCCATGTAAGGCGTACAGACTATCTTGACGCAGAGCATATCAAGATCCACAATCTGTGCTCAGAGACTTACTACAAGAACGCTATCAGCATGGTAAGACAAAAGCACCCCAACGCAGTGTTCTTTATCTTCACCGACGATAAGGAGTGGTGCAAGGAACACTTTAAGGGACATAATTTTATCAACGTAGAGCTCCAGGAGGGAGAGTTTACCGATGTAGCAGACATGCTCCTTATGAGCAGGTGCAAGCATCATATCATGGCCAACAGTTCATTTAGCTGGTGGTCTGCATGGATAGGTGATACTCCGGAGAAAATGGTCATCGCTCCAGCAAAATGGATCAACAACAGGAAGATGGATGACATCTATACTGAGCGAATGACGAAGGTGGCAATTTAAATGGATCTTTTGAAAAAGATTAATTATATATTCGACAGAAAACAAAGAGGACAGCTTGTACTTTTAGCTGTCCTTATACTCATTGGGGGTGTAGTTGAAACGCTGGGCGTATCAATGATGATCCCTGTTATTTCAGTTATCTTAAAGCCTGAATCTCTTCACAGGCAGATAGACAAGTATCCGGTTCTTAAAAGTCTTATAGAAGGGCTGGGACTGGATAATGATCTTAAGCTTGCAAGTGCTCTTTTGATCCTTCTGATATTCTTGTTTATTTTCAAAAATCTGTATCTTTTGTTTTTGGTCTACAAACAGAATACGTTCATCTCCCGTGCCAGAAACGACATGATAAGCAGAGTTATGAGGGAGTTCTTAAACAGGCCTTATGAGGATTATCTTGGAGCAGATATTCCAACTGTATTCAGAATTACAGACAGTGATATCCCAAAGACATTTACTTTAATGCTGTCTATTTTGTCACTTACTACAGAACTTGTGGTTTCAATCTGTCTTGGAATAGTTCTTTTGTTTGTAAACTGGCAGATGACTGCACTTATCTTATTGGTTCTTGTTATTCTCACTCTGATCATAACCAGAATATTAAAACCAAGGCTCAACGTGATCGGCAGAAGGAATCAGGAAACCCAGTCCAGGATCGCAAAATGGAGACTTCAGGCTATATATGGCCTTAAGGATGTAAAAGTGCTCAACAGACAGGACTTTTTCATTCGCAACTATTACGAACAGGGCAAAATTGGAGCTGATATAGATAGAAACTATATCGTAATGAACAATATCCCAAGGCTCCTTATTGAGACAGTGTTTATTGCTGTAGTTCTTTTGTATGTGCTGTTTTATCTGCTGAGCGGAGGAGATGCTACTGCACTGCTTCCACAGATCACAGCATTTGGAATGGCAGCACTTCGTATCATGCCATCAGCAAACAGGATCAACACATACCTTACACAGATAGCATACAATCAGTACAGCCTTGATTTCGTTTATAACAACCTTACAGAGTCCATGAAGACTGATAAAGCAATGCGTGCAGAAAGAGCTGCTATTGCAGGGCCAGCTCTTCATCTGGAAAAAGAGATCCAGATGAAGGATATTGTTTTTGCTTATCCTGATTCTGATGTAAACATATTCAGTGGCGCTAACATGACCATTAAAAAGGGACAGTCTGTAGGACTTATGGGACCTTCAGGTGCAGGCAAATCCACAATTGTGGATATTCTTTTGGGACTTCTTCATGTTAAGTCTGGTGAGATCCTGTGCGATGGAAACAACATCTTTAGCAACTATGAATCCTGGCTTGCTCAGATAGGTTATATTCCTCAGTCCATTTACCTTGTTGATGAATCTATAAGAGAGAACATCGCCTTTGGTATTGACGCAGAAGAGATAGATGACGACAGGATCTGGGAAGTTATGGAAGAAGCTCAGCTTGCTGAGTTTGTTAAGACTCTTCCGGAAGGCCTTGATACCAAGATCGGCGACAGAGGCGTAAGACTTTCTGGCGGACAGAGACAGAGGATTGGTATTGCCAGAGCTCTTTATCACAACCCTGAGATCCTGGTATTTGATGAGGCTACAAGCGCTCTTGATAATGAGACGGAGGCAGCAGTAATGGAGGCCATCAACAGCTTCCATGGCCGTAAGACTATGGTTATCATAGCCCACAGACTCAACACAATTGAGAACTGTGATGTTATCTACGAGGTCAAGGATGAGACCATAACACCAACAACTCTTGAGGGAAGAGCAGTTATACACTAAAGGAGGAGCCTAGGAAAGAACTATGATAGGAACCGAGTTTATCCCGGGCTACGGACTGGGGAATCAGCTTTTTTTCTATTTGACTATAAGATGTCTGGCACTGGAAAAGGGCCTTGATTTTGGATTTGTAAATCCAGGACAGATTGGAAATGTAGTGCAGTCGCAAAAAGGGCTGTATTTCATGGATCCCATAGAGATGGGAAAAGAGATCACTAGGGATGAGATGAAGGACTACACGATATATCATGAAAAGGAAGAGCGCCTGTTTATGGGGAATTCTAAGCATGATATGTCTCTTGGATGTTATATTAGCGGCGCAGATAAGGACCTTTTAAATGTTTCTGATGGAACTCTTATCTACGGAAATATGCAGGCTCAGGAGTACTTTGAAAAATATAGGGATCAGATAAGAAACTGGCTTCACGTAAAAGAAGAGGCAGAGTCTTATGAATACACAGCGGATGATCTTTGCATTATCAACATAAGAGGAGGAGAGTACACTGATCATCCGGAGCTGTACCTTGACAGAACATATTACCTTAACGCCATCAGAAACATGAAAAAGATCAACCCCAAAATGAGATTCATGGTGGTCACAGAGGATGAGGAGTCAGCTAAAAAAGTTCTTCCTGAGTATGAGTGCCATCACTTTGATATGGGTAAGGATTACGTGACTATTAAAAATGCCCGGTATCTTATCATGTGCAATACATCTTTTGCACTTATGCCAGTTATGTCCAGCACAGAGCTTAAGATGGCTATAGCGCCTAAATACTGGGCAAGACATAATATCTCTGATGGATTTTGGTCATCAGAACAGAATATATATAGCTTTTTGACATATCAGGATAAGAAGGGAAGGCTTTTTTCGGCTGATGAGTGCAGGAAAGAGCTTGAAGAGTATAAAGTACGTTCATCTCTTTATAAAAGACGTAATAAGCGCCCTGGAAAGATAAGATATTTTTGCCAGATGATCAGAAGAAAGTGCTTATATGCGATCTTCTATTCAAAGAAGATCATAAGATCTCTTGAGAGGCGACTGGGTATTATAAAAACCTTCAGAGCCTGAAAGTGGAGCTTTATGAACAAAAAGAAATTACAGCTGCCAAGAGTGACATTGGTGGCTATGACAAGTGTAAATGTATATGAGACAGTAAGGGCAATGGAGTACAGCATGCGGGATATTGATTTTGGAGATGCTGTGCTTGTTACTGATAAAAAGCCCTGGTATCTTCCGAAAAATATCAGGTTTAGCTATACCAGTAAGCTTGATAGTATTGATAAGTTTAACTACAAGATGGTATATGAGCTCAAGGATCATATCAAGACGGACTACTGTCTTGTAGTTCATGCTGACGGATTTGTTATTCATCCAGAGAACTGGAAAGACGAATTTCTTAACTACGATTACATAGGATCTCCATGGCCACTACCTAAAAATGATTATGCTTACAGGGATAGCAAAGGCGAGATCTGCAGAGTTGGTAACAGCGTATCACTAAGATCAAAAAGACTGTTGGAATACCCTTCCAAATACAATTTGAAGTGGGAGAAGGTGTTTGACGGTTTTTATAATGAGGATATTTTCCTGTGCTGCTACCATAAAAATGCCATGGAAGAAGCTGGGCTTAGATGGGCTAGTCTGGAAACTGCTATTTTATTTGGAAGGGAACATCCGCTGCCAGAAAATAAGGGGATTGAACCTTTTGTGTTCCACAAGTGGTGGGGCGAGAATGAAGGCTACCCAAGGTTTTATAGTCCGAAAAAAAGATTTAAGATGGCAATCCGGCCGCTTTTGTTTTGGAGAAAAACCGATAAGTGGAAGAAGGAGCACGGTATCACATGAAGTTTTCAGTTATTATTCCAGTGCACAATGGGGCCAAATATCTAGCAAGTGCCGTGGATTCTGTGCTTAGACAGACTAATGAATCAGGGGTCGATGTTGATGTTGTTTTAGTTGAAAATGGTTCCAGCGATGATAGCGGAAAAATATGTGATGAATATGCAGCTACTTACAGAATAGTAACAGCCTTTCATAGAGGCAGGATCGGAGCATACTCTGCAAGACGCCTGGGAATGGAAGTGGCATCTGGAGAGTGGCTTCTTTTTCTTGATGCAGATGATGAATTATGTCCCGGAGCGATACCTGAATTATACAGGTTCCTAAGTGGTTTCTCTGACAGGCAAAAAGCGCCTGATATAGTTTTTTACAATTATGAGAGGGTGTCTTCATCAGGTAAGACCATAAGGACTTTTCCGTTTGTGCCAGCCAAGGTGTATGAGGGAGAAGATAAAAAGTTGTTTTTTGACATCATGTGTCAGGGCGACCTGCTTAACCCACTTTGGAATAAGTGTGTAAAAAAAGAACTTGCTCTGATCTCACTTGCAGAGGATGAGGATATTTTTTTAAACCACGGAGAGGATCTGCTTCAGACAGCACATTTTATTGATAGAGCAAAAAGCATATCATATCTTGATAAGACTATTTACTCTTATCGATGTGATAATCAGGGACTTACAGGAAGGTATCATAAGGAGTTTTTACAAAATCAGAAATATGCATGGGGAAAACTTGAAGAGTACGCAGAAAAATGGGCAACGCATCCTGCAGAATATGATGTGATGCTAAAAGAGAGAAAGACACTTACAACCTGTATTGCAGCAAAGACAATTGTTATGTCTGACTTGAAAAGAAGTGTGGTTTTTAGGACTCTTACAGAGCTTTTTGATGATTCTTTTTATAGGGATTATAGTACGGGAGATCTGCCGAAGTGGGCATCAGAGGAAGATGTCTTTTTTCATAAGCTTCAGTTGTGTAAAAGACCACGTAATAAGTTTATGAGCTACTTTACAAAGCGCAGGATAAAAGCTTTTATCAAAGCGAGGATCAGAAAGTGAAAGTTTACGATTGCATACCGTTCTTTAATGAACTGGATATTTTGGAGCTAAGGCTCAATATACTGGATAAGTATGTTGACAAATTCATAATAGAAGAAGCTACAATGACATTTTCCGGTCAGGAGAAAGACTTGTGCTTTAAAGCAAATAGAGATAGGTTTAAAAGATTTCTGGATAAGATAGTGTATGTAACTGTCGATGATTCGCCAACTACAGGAACTACTCATCAGAGGGATTATTTTCAAAAGAACCGTCTCATAGAAGGACTAAAGCAAGTTGGAGCTACCAGTGATGACGTGGTTATCTTTGGTGACTGCGATGAGATACCAAATCCTGTAGAGCTTGAGAGGATCATAAAGAATTTTGACAAGACTAAAGTGTATCATCTTGCCCAGCGCAATTTTTATGGCTTCCTTAACATGGAGGAAAAATCTGGTAAGCTTTTGTCAATAACAAGAGATTTTCCAGATATTGCTGATAAGGATAGAAAGTGGCTTGGAACAAAGGTGACTTCTATAGACAATATTCCCAAGGAAGGGATAGTAAGGCTTCGAGACCTATGTACTGTTACGGATGAGAATGCAGTACGTATAGCAAATGGCGGCTGGCATTTTGGATACATGGGCGGTGATCATGAGACCAACCCTGTAAAGAGGATAGGAGTTAAGGTTGAAGCAGCTGCTCATCAGGAATATAACGAGAGAGAAATAATCCTTGAGACTATGGACAGGCTTGTGCTTGGACAGGATATTTTTGGCAGGGATGCTAAGTTTGAGAGAGTGGAAATAGACGATACTTACCCTCAGTATTTAAGCAGCCACATATCGGAGTATGAACATTTGGTAATGCCAAGGATAACTATTTTTTCAAAGTGTTACCATAAATTTGATATCACCATTGGAAGATTTTTTAGAAAGGCAATTCGCAAGATAAGAAGGATTATCTTCAAATAACCATATGCTAAGTGGACTACTAACAGATGAAAACAGGAAGAAAATAAAGGATATATTCTTTTATACTGCGCTTACTTTAGAGCTTCTTCTCATGATTCTTGAAAAGAGTGAGATCAGCTTTGGCTATGAAAGCTATGTGTTCAGGGTGACATTTCTTTTGACACTGGTTGCCATGGCTCTTGTAAAGAGAGATAAAAAAGAGTGGCTTTTGGTGGCGATTCTCCTTGGGTTTACCTTTGTGTGCTATGAACTGTCCGGTAAGAACGACCTTTTAAGAGTTGCGGTTTTCCTTGCGGCAGCAAGGGATATAGATCTTAAAAAGGCCATGAAATACAGTTTTTTTGTGAGCCTTTCTGGATTTTGCCTGATAGCTCTTTTATCCATAATGAGGATACTTGGGGAAGTAGTAAGAGTAGCAGACTACGGAAGAGGAATTGCCGACGAGACCAGACTGGTACTTGGCTTTGGACATCCCAATACTTTGTTTGGATGCGTCTATGTGCTGGTTCTTATGTGGCTGTGGATATATGGTGAAAAAGCTTCACTTCTCATGCACGGCGTTACTATAGCCATATCTTTTATTTTTGCAGCATTTACCAGGTCAAGGACAGCAATTGTAGTAATGGCTATGACACTGGTTTTGGCACTGGTCATTAGGATATTTCCAAAGCTTAAGGATGTTAAGGCGCTTTACGTTTTAGAGGGAATAGTTACTCCATTTACCTGCATAGGACTTGCGGTATGGGCAGCATACCTCAGTGATATCATTTATGTGGGTCATGGCCTTAGTGAGCCATACTGGTCATTATTCTGGAAGGTTGAGGAAAAGATAAATTACCGCGTAAGTAACCTATACTACGAGGTGCCGGAGCACGGCGGGATCCTTAGGAACTGGCATCTTTTTGCGGGACATAACGCAGAAGGATATTTTGATCTTGGCTGGAACAGGCTCTTTTACTGGTATGGAATAATACCTACTGCCCTCATTGCAGTGGCTATCATACTTCTTATCTATGTCTGCTATAAAAAGCGTGATATGTGGACTATGTTGATAATCCTTTCGCTGTCCGTATATACTATAATCGAGGCAACCTATGTTACCAGATATATCGGAAGGTGCTTCTTCCTTCTGATCGCAGGAGTGTATCTGGGATACTTGTTTAAGGGGAAGATAAATGAGTGACAAGCTCAGAAAGAAGCTGTTCTATGCAGCTGTTTTAGTAAATTTCATAATGGTCACAGTATATGAGTTTCTGACTCCCAACATGTCGGATGATATTATCTATGGCGACAAGGTAGCGGAGGCAGGAAGCTTTTTCGACCTGTTTGTCCAGGAATATGAGCACTACATGGACCACACAGGAAGGAGCGTTGCCCATTTTCTTTTAAGGATCTTTCTATACATAGGCAATAAGGGCGTGTTCAACATTGCGGCGGGAGTTGTATTTGCTATCCTTTCTCTTTGCATTTACCAGTGCGTTGATTTCAAAAAAGAGTATGACATAAGGGTATATATTGGCATTTTGATACTGCTGTGGCTCTTTGACCCTGCTATCAGCAACAACGTGTTTTGGGAAACCGGAGCCTGCAACTATCTTTTTACTGCAGCTATCATGTTTGCGTATATCACTTTGTTTAAGCGGGCTTATAAAGAGGATAAGCCTGGAAGTATTGGCTTTATCGCAGGGATGTTTTTCCTTGGGCTGCTGGCTGGATGGTGCAATGAGAACTCGTCAGGTGGAGTGATCTTCATGGTGCTGGTGCTCATGTTCCTTAAGTGGCGTAAAGGCAAGGAATTCAAGGCTATAAGGTCCTGGATGGTATCTGGCCTTATCGGCAACCTTATAGGTTTTGCTATTTTACTTCTTTCTCCAGGAAACAGGTCAAGGGCAGCAGCTGCAGAGGAGGCCCACACAGGTCTTTTGGCATTTGCAGCAAGAGCTCTTCGTGTAACGCTGATATTAAAAGAAAACTATCTTGTGCTGATCCTTGTTTTTGTGGTCATTGCAATAGCTATGATCTACAGAGCAGGCTCAAAAGAAAAGTTTGTTCCTGCAGCTTTTAATATGCTGCTTTTTGGCCTTGCATTTTTGGTCACAAGTTATGCCCTAGTGGCTGTTCCTGATTCCCAGCTTCGCACTTACTACTGTGCAAGCCTGTTTCTTATGACGGGAATTGCAAACGGCTTTAGCTGGATGGTGAATAAGGGATTTTCAGAGGACCTTTTGCAGATCGTGGCAACATCCCTCATTACAGTTTTTTCCGTGCTGTTTTTGTTTTCATATATTGAGAACGGCGCCAATCTTGCAAGGATCAAGAGAGAGTTTGATGAAAGAGACGCCTACCTTACAGATATCGCCAAGGGCGATGAGATGTATGTTGAAGCGCCAATGCTAAGGCCTGAATGGGACAACAGATATTCAATGGCATATGTCTCCGACATCTGTGAAGATAAAGAAAACTGGCTGAATCTTAGCTATGCTCAGCACTATGGCCTGTGGTACATAGTTGGTGTGGACAGAGAAAGCTGGACAGGATACTGATAGATAATGACAGATAGTAGTGAAAAAATAGCAAGTATTATAATTCCTGTTTATCAGGCAAAAGACACACTAAAAACGTGTGTCTTATCTTGTTTAAACCAAAAGTTTGTTGAGCATAAGGAGATGGAAGTTATTCTGGTGGACGATGGTTCAACAGATGGTTCCTCCGACATCTGCGATGAACTTCAAAATGAGTATGGGGATGAGCGTATTGTGGTGATCCACGGAAAAAACCACGGAGTATCCCATGCCCGCAACCTTGGAATAGAGAGAGCAACCGGAAGGTTCCTTGTCTTTGTGGATGCTGATGATCAGGTACAAGAGACTCTGATAGACAATTTGACCAAGTACGCTGATGAGGGAACTGTTCTTGTCGATGAGACAAATAAGTATGTGGGCACGCAGAAACTAAGCGGTTTTCAGTATATAGAGAATGTGATCCTTAATGAGAACACCCACGTATGGGGTAAGCTCTTTGACAGACATACCATAAATTACAGAAATATCAGGTTTAACGAGAATCTCACTATAGGAGAGGATCTTATCTTTTTGATCGATCTTGCTCTTTCTCAGGAAAAAGACCATACAATAAGGTGCATAACTGAGGAAGATTACATATATAACGACAACCAGGACGGAGCCATGGGGAGCGCCTTTAAGGAGAGCTACATGGACCAGTTTGTGTGCTGGAAGATGGCTGAAAAGAAACTATTGCCTTACAGAAAACAGGTGTCAGAATATGCCTTTGTAAGCCTTTCATGCAGCCAGATAATGACAGCTCTTTTGGTTGTTGGCAAGGTGGCTGTACTGGGAAAAAATGAGAGGGATGATGTGCTTGCAGATCTTGCTGTTTCAGAGGCAAGGGACCAGATAAACCATGCTCTGAAAACGAGAGGAGCCTTTGCAGGGCTTTCTTTCGGCTATAAGATCAAGGTTATGCTTTTCAGGCTAAGTCCTAAAGCCTATCTTGATCTATACTACAAACACAAGAAGGGATGAAAGACATCATGAGTATTGATCTGGGAAGACCCATTATTCTGTATATGCATGCCGGATCCGGTAACCATGGCTGCGAAGCCATCGCAGACAGCCTTATCAGGATCATCGATGCGATAAGGGCATATCATGGCGCAGACTCAAGAATGCCAATTGTCCTGGTGACCAACAGCGCCAGGGAAGACAGAAAGTACAGGCTTGGCGATATTGAAAAGAGCGGCCTTTGCACAATAGTGGAAGAAAACCATATAGACAGACATTTATTTGACCATATTATCTACTACGGATACAGAAAAGTGTCCGGAGACAGAGAGTCTTTTTTGCGATATAGATTTAAAGATGCCTTCAGGGTATATGAGGAAATGTGTGCTGAGACAGAGGTACCAGCTTATGAACCTCAGGAGACGGGGCTTCGCCCCCTGGCTGTTTCCATAGGAGGAGACAATTACTGCTACCCTGAGATGATAGACGATCTTATCCTTGCCCACAATGTCTTTAAGAAAAAGGGCTTTGATACTGTTTTGTGGGGATGCTCGATTGAACCGGATTCCTTATCAGGAAACCAGAGGCTTGTAGATGATCTTAAAAGCTACACCCATATAATTGCCAGAGAGTCCATCACCTATGGCGCTCTGGTGGGAGCTGGCATCGACAAGGATAGGTTAGAGATGAGAAAGGATCCTGCCTTTGAGCTACTTAAGGACCTTAAGCAGGTTCCTGAAAAGATACAAAAAGGAGGACCTGTTGGAATAAACTTAAGTCCAATGGTCCTTGAAAGAGCCAAGTTCCCGGATAAAGTCAGGGACAGCTACAGGAAATTCATAAGGTTTATTCTTGATACAACAGACAAGGACATCCTTTTGGTACCTCACGTTATATGGGGACACACTGACGACAGAAAGCCACTTGGGGAGCTTTATGCGGAGTTTAAGGATACAGGCAGGATACAGATGGTAGAGGACAATTCAGCGGAGGTCCTAAAGGGGTACATCTCCTGCTGTAGCTTCTTTGTTGGTGCAAGGACCCACAGTACAATTGCGGCCTACAGCACCGGCGTTCCAACTCTTGTAATTGGCTATTCAGTAAAGAGCAGAGGAATTGCAACAGACCTTTTTGGAACCACAGACCACTATGTGCTTCCGGTACAGGAGATTGAGGATACAGACTCGCTTATAAATTCATACAAATGGATCATGGAAAACAGGAAATAATCTATTGGGGGATTACGAAATGTTAATTGTTCAGATTGCAGGAGGTTTGGGGAACCAAATGCAGCAATATGCAGTATACTGCAAGCTTCGGGACTTGGGCAAGGATGTTAAGCTTGACCTGTCCTGGTTTGATAAGTCCACACAGAAGATCATGTTAGCACCAAGGGACTTTGAACTTTCACTTTTTAAGAACGTGGATTTTGAGGAGTGTTCAGACGCTGAGAGAGACTATTTTCTTAAGAGAAATGTCTTTCAAAAGGCAGCAGGCAAGGGCCTTAAAAAGCTGGGTATCTGGCAGCACGAAAATCCCAAGGTTTTTGCAGAATCTAAAATGTACCACGAAGAGCTCTTTTCCCTGGAAGATAAGTACATCACAGGATATTTTGCCTGCCAGAAGTACTACAGCGACATAATGGATGAGCTTACCAAGAAGTTTGAGTTTCCTGCCCATACAGACGAGATGCTCCACACAAGGAATATGGCTCTTGTTGATAAGATGGAGCACGAGACTAGCGTAAGCGTCCACATAAGAAGGGGTGACTACCTTGATCCCCCTAATGCAGCAATCCTTGGCAACATCGCCACTGAAGAGTATTACAGAGGCGCCATGGATTATTTCAGGGTAAAAGATAAGTCTACACACTTCTATATTTTTACCAGCGATCACGAGTATGCCAGGGAAAACTTCTCGGACACTTCAATGTACACAATAGTTGACTGGAACACTGGCAAAAACTCAGTGCAGGATCTTATGCTCATGAGCCACTGCAAGGGAAATATCTGCGCAAACTCAACCTTCAGTTTCTGGGGAGCAAGGCTCAATAAGAGACAGGACAAGACTGTTATCCGCACGTATAAAATGAGAAATAATCAGCCGGTTCAGCCAGATATCATGCATGATTACTGGAAGGACTGGATACTTATGGATGAAAAAGGGAGTATTATCTAAATTCCATGGGACGAGTTAAGTCGGCAACAAGAAATATTGCATTCGGATATGTAGGGCAGGTGGCAACTGCTCTTATTTCCTTTGTCCTTAGAACAGTATTTCTGCTGCACTTAAATAAGGAACTCCTGGGGATCAACTCCACCTATACCAACGTTTTAGCCGTTCTTAACATGGCTGAGCTCGGTATCGGAACAGCTCTTAATTTCAGCCTCTATGGACCTGTGGCAAGAGGGGAAAAAGAGAAGATAAAGTCCTATATGAGGCTGTACCGCAAGGCGTACTTTATCATAGCCTGCGTTGTAGCCGGCGTTGGCCTTTTGATCTCGCCCTTCCTTAAATTCCTTGTTAAGAATCCAGGGGATGTCTCATTAAGAGACCTTACCCTGTTCTACTTCATATTTCTTTTCAACACAGTCAGCAGTTACTTTGTGGCCTACAAGTATTCCCTTGTAAATGCCGAGCAAAAGAACTACATCCAGACCAACATAAACACCATTACCAAGGTAATCACATCACTTTTGCAGATTGTGATCATAGTAGTATTTGAGAACTTTTATCTGTTCCTTCTTACGGATGCGGTGGTTCAGCTGATACAGAAGATATTTGTATCTCACTTCCTTAACAGGATGTACCCTTACCTCAAGGAGAAGGATGCAAAGCCACTCTCCAAGGAAGAGAACGATGAAGTCTGGAAAAAGACAAAGGCACTTGTATTTCACAAGATCGGCGATGTGGCAAGGCTTCAGACCGATGCTCTCATCATCTCAAGCTTTATCGAAGTCTCCGTGGCAGGCTTTGTAGATAACTACAACCTGGTGATAAATTCTGTGGCAAACTTTGTAAATATCATCTTTAACTCAGTCATCTCAAGCTTTGGTAACCTCATTGCTACAGAGTCCAAAGAGAGGCAGTTTTCCATGTTCAGGGTCTACAGGTTTTTTGCTTCCTGGATCTATGGATTTTCCTGCGTTGGGTTCATGATCCTTTTGACTCCCCTTATCAGCATCATCTGGGGACAGAAGTGGGTACTTCCGTCAGCGGCGGTTTACTGCATCCTTACGGACTATTACTTTAAAGGTGACAGGATAGTTCTTAGTAACTACAAGACTGCAGCTGGAGTGTTTGAACCCGACAAGTATCTGGCCCTTATACAGGGAGCTGTGAACCTTGTTCTTTCAATCCTCCTTGTACAGACACCTCTGGGGCTTACTGGTGTGTACATTGGAACCATCGTTTCAGGTCTTATTGCCAACGTCACCAAGCCTGTGATCATTTATGGTACATGCTTTGGAAAAAAAGCTACTGGCTATTTTATAGATACTTTAAAATACCTTCTTAGCATGGCCTTTGTACTTTTTGTGTGCAGATTCATTGCTGGATATGTACTTGCTGAGCTTAATATCATCAGATTCTTTATCATGGTGATAGTGATAACAGTTATCTTTAACGGCGTGTACTTTATCTTGTATGGCAGATCTGAAGAGTTTAAATATGTCTATGCAAGAGTGAAGGATAAGTTCTCAAAAAGAGGATGAGCATATGGATGAACGCTATATCGGACTGGTAAAAGAGACTATCAGAGAGCTCTCTGATATCATGAATGTCTCCATAAAAGATCAGTTTAAGGACGCCATAAAAAGCGCCATGGGAAGATCTGTAAGGACCAAGGATCCCATGTTCTGGCCTGCAGGAATGCTGATCTTAGGGCTCGTGGAAGCCAGGGGGAAAATTGCTGACATGTTACCAGGCACTGAGGACATCTCAAAAAAAGCTGACCTTGGTGGTCTTGTCTGCGATATCGATAAGGCTATTTCTGACCATCTTGCCCTTTGGAGCAACAAATATGGCAGCAGAATAGATTACATTGATGATGCGTTATCCGGAGCTGCTCTTATAAAGCTCTACTGCCAGCTTAATGCAGAAGGAAAGGCAGAGGGAGATCTGGCATCTTCCTGCGAACTTGCAGCAAACAGGATTTATGGCTATCTCACTGCAGCCCCAAGGGATAAGACTGGTTCCATAGTTTATAACCCATCAAGAAGCAGCAACGTCTTTGCGGACGGAGCAGGACAGACTTCAATGTTTCTTGTGCTCTATGGAAATACCTTTGGAGATAGCAGTGCTGTAGAACTTGGAGAGCTGCAGCTACTAAACTTTATGAAATACGGCTGCGATGAGGTTAGCTCTCTTCCATACCATGGATATTCACTAACTGAAGGTGATGGAGAAGGGGCAGCGCTGATCATTGAAAAAAGAGGCGTTCTGTCCTGGGGAAGGGCAGCAGGCTGGATCATCATGGGGCTTAGTGAATGCAGGGCAGTACCTGAACTTAGAGACTGGTATGACAGGCTTGTGAAAGCTCTTTTGACCTATCAAAAGAAAGACGGCGGGTTCGCATGGCAGATCCAGGCCACAGAAGGACGCCTTGACACGTCAGCAACGGGCATGATAGTTTATGGACTTGGCGGCGCAAGCATAGACCATGGCGATATCAGTGACACCATAGAAGCGCTGTGGCAGAATGTCCAGGATAATAAGGTTCTGGGAAGCCTTTCATCCTGCGACGACTTTGGGGTCCATTATCAGAATTATGGGCATTACCCATGGGGACAGGGAGCAGTTTTAGCGGCTCTGTCTAAATAATTTTTTGGAGGCATTAGTTTTGGAACATAGTAAAAAGAGAGGTTCCTTCTCAGGAAAGATCGGGTTTGTTTTATCTGCAGCAGGAGCTTCAGTAGGACTTGGAAATATCTGGAGATTCCCTTATCTGTGCGCAAAGTACGGCGGTGGGATTTTCCTTGCAATCTATATAATACTGGCACTGACCTTTGGATACACCATGATCATTGCGGAGACAGCCATTGGAAGGCACACAAAAAAGAGCCCTGTTGGGGCTTTTAGCTCTTTTACAAATAAAAAGCACATGATCTTTGGTGGTTGGATAAACGCTGTTATTCCGATCCTGATAGTTCCGTATTATTCAGTTATCGGTGGCTGGGTATGCAAATATCTGTATGACTACATTACAGCTGATGTAAATGTGATCGCAGCAGATGGTTTCTTTACAGACTTTATCACCAATGGCGCAGAAAGTGAGTTTTGGTTTTTGATCTTTTCACTTATTGTGCTTCTGATCATCTTCATGGGAGTAAGAAGAGGAATAGAATCTGTATCTAAGATCATGATGCCAATACTTGCGGTACTTGCGGTTGTCATCTGCATCTACTCAGTTACAAGGCCAGGGGCTTTAGAGGGAGTTAAGTATTGCCTTATCCCTGACTTTTCAAGGTTTTCTATCATGACCTTTGTATCCGCTATGGGCCAGATGTTTTATTCTCTTTCCATCGCTATGGGTATCCTTATTACCTTTGGTTCCTATGTGAAAAAAGATGTAAGCATCGAGCAGTCCACAGAGCAGGTGGAAATATTTGATACAGCAATTGCCATTATCGCAAGCCTTATGATAATCCCTGCTGTATTTGCTTTTTCAGGTGGAAGCCCAGAGACTTTAAAGGCTGGACCATCTCTTATGTTCATTACAATGCCCAATATCTTTGCCAGCATGGGCTTTGGAAAGATCATTGGAATACTGTTCTTTTTGCTTGTTTTATTTGCAGCTGTGACCAGTGCTATCGCACTTTTAGAGAGCGCTGTATCTACCTTTTATGACGAGTTTAAATGGTCAAGAAATCTTGGAACCAGCGTAATGGGCCTTATTATGGTGGCCCTTGGCTCACTGTCATCCCTCGGCTATGGACCACTTGGCGGTGTTACCATCTTTGGAATGCAGTTTTTGGACTTCTTTGACTTTTTGACCAACTCCATCATGATGCCAATAGCAGCTCTTTTCACCTGCCTGCTTGTGATCAGGTATATGAGCATTGCTCTTATTGAAGAGGAAGTTGAGCTTGGAGGACATCCTTTCCGCAGAAAGAAGATGTTTAGCTTCATGATAAAGTATCTGTGCCCGCTGTTTGTGTTGATCATTCTTGTGAGCTCTATCTGCAGCGTGCTGGGGCTTATTCAGATTTGAAGATATCGGTCTTGATTTACAGATAGTAACGTGTTACATTATATGTAGTAATAAAAACTACATGCAATAAATTTAAAAACTACTTGCGTTTACATATCTGGAGGAGAGACTATGAATACAAGAGAACTTAAGAAGTATTTTAAGGATCATTTAGTTCCTTCCAAGCTTTACAAGATTGGCGGCTCACACAAAAACAGGATCTGTCTTGATAAGACAGAAAGTGGATGGGCAGTATATTTCCAGGATAAAAAGGAGAAGATCGGAGTCCTGAATTTTGTTGATGAAGCATCAGCCTGCAGCAGAATGAAGGATGAACTTCGTAAGCTCATGGAGCAGATGTACGGAGTAACATGGATTGCTGCCAGATAAGTTAGAAACATTTGAATACTTACAATAAAAAAGAGGTGCCATTTCTGGCACCTCTTTCGTTATCTTTGGTAATTAGTCATGTGAAGCAAGATTTTCTACTTCGGCTTTTACCTTCTCCATGGTTTCTGCAAGGGTCTGTGTAGATCCAGAAATGTCTTTTGCAGAAGTGGCAAGATTTTTGATCTTGTCATTGACCTGGGTTACGATCTCAAGAAGGTCTGAAGTTTCAACGGTGATTCCCTCAAGGGCATTCTTGATGTTGTCGTTTGCAGCACCGCTGTTCTGGGCGGTAGTCTTGGAATCTGCTGCCAGGTCATTGATTTCAGTTGCGACAACTGCAAAGCCCTTACCAGCGTCTCCGGCTCTTGCAGCCTCGATTGCTGCGTTAAGAGCAAGGAGGTTAGTCTGGTTGGCAATCTCAACGACCTTCTTGTTGTTTGCTTCAAGCTCATCCAGGTAAGCCGTGATCTGGGTCATGGAGTCGTTGACCTTGTTGCAGAACTCATTTACGTTGGACATATCTTCTGAAATTGCGGAGCTTTCTTCGGCGTTGTTGCTGTTTCCGCTGCTGATCTCCTGCATAGTGGAGTTCAGTGATACGAAGTGCTCATTTATTGTATTGATAGCATCTATGATGCTCTGTTTCTGTCTATCAAGTGAAGATCTCTCTTTCTCAACAAGCTCCTGAGCATCTTTCTTTTCAATCTCTACGAGATCCTTTAGATAGTGAACACAGTTGGAAGTGTGGTTAAAGCCGTTGTAGATGGCAGTAGCCATATCTTTACAGGTTGCATATCCACAGCTTGAGCAGTTGATCTTGCGGGACTCTGGTGTTGTCTTGTGCATGTCATTGAAGATCGCGTTGAGCTCAGCCTCTGATGGCTTTTTATATGCGCACTGCTTGGACTTGTCAGTATACTTTCTGAGGTAATCCTCAAGGCGCAGGTGAGCAAACTGCTTGTTAAGAGCAGCAAGTCTTTTTTGAGGAGTAAGTGGTCTGCTCCATGGACTCTTCTTGGTGTCTTTTTTAACTCTCTCCTGGATCTCATGGAGATTGTAGAGAGGATCGTCATTACTTGTGATCTTAGGATCTGTACCAGTTCCTGAAATACAACCGCATCTGCAGTTTAAGGCATCGATGAACAGGAATGGAGTCTTGCCACCTTTGATTCTGTCAGCATTCTTTTCAAGGAAGTGATACATGTGCTTTTCACCCTCGATCTGTCTGATGAAGGCGTCGCTTCCAAGTAGCCAGTAAACATTGTCCTTAAGTCCGCCAGGCATAGGATAGATGGAACCAAGTCCATACTCGATCTCATCTGATACAGGACTTCCAGAGATACCATGCTCCTTCATATATTTCATCATGTGATTGAAGGTTACGTTATATTGAACAAGGCCCTTGTTATTAGGGTCATCAATTTCCATTTTCTTAGCGATACATGGGCTGATAAATGCCAGCTTATCCTTTATTCCCATCTCTTTTCTTGCATAGACAGCAGCGCACATAAGAGGGCTCTGTACCGGGAAGAGCTTTGGAAGAAGCTGAGGCAGGTATCTTTCAATATAACCTACAACAGCAGGACAAGGCTGGGAAATTCCGCCAAGGAAGTTATGCTGCTGGATGTAGTTGATATATGCCCAGGTTGTGATATCAGCACCAAAGGATACACTGATCATCCTGTTTACGCCCATTTTTTTAAGGCCACCAAGAGCGGATTCATATTCTCTTGGGTAGTCTGCAAGAAAGGCTGGTGCGATGAGGATAGATATCTTTTCGCCCCTCTTAAGGTCTTCAAAGAATCTCTCTGTATCGTCATTGTATTCTCTTGCGTTATGCTCGCAGGCATCAAAACATGCACCGCAGGCAATACACTTGCTGGAGTCAACTTGGATCTTGGATATGCCATCAGCGTCAGGCTCTCCAGACACACATGCACCCATACAGCTACAAGCACTGATACATTTGTTACAGCCAACGCAGTTGTCGTTGGTAAATACTAATTGAAAGTTTTCAGCCATTTTATAGTCTCCAATCTCCTATTGCGAACATCATACCGCACATATATATATCTTATACCGATTGGATGAAATGGGGGATGTTTTTCGGTTAATTTAATCAAAATTTAAGGATTGATATTCAGGGAAAAGAACTCTGAAAAATAAAAACGTTTTTGTATAAAATGCAGAATTTTTATTTTCCAATATGTCTAAAATGCCAAAAATAGTGAAAGCATATTGCCAAACTTGTATGCATTATGCTAGTATCTGCTTACAAGATAATAAAAACGTTTTTATTCGTGATCTAACTAGTATTTGGGAGGATTTGTATGAGGAATAAATGGATATCTGGAGGCAAGTGGATATCGGGAATAAGTGCTTTCATTCTTATTCTTTCTCTCCCTATTTTTAACTGGATCAAGGTAGTCAACCTGGTTACTCTCTTTTCCAGGATTGGCGTGACAAAAGAGATGGCAGGCGATCTCCTTACTGGATACAACCTGTACAATCTTTTGTCCTTTGTCCAGTATTCAAACCAGGGAGTTCTGGGACTGCCATCCATGGTACTTCTGATACTTATGGCGTCTGCGATCTACTTCAATGTAGCCTACATCATCAGAACCTTTATGGCCAGCAGGAACAGAAAGGGGAAGGGCGAGCTTTCACTTTTAGCTGCAGGAAAATGTGCCTTTTTATTTGAGTTCATAGCAGCTTTATCAACAATCGTGTTTGTGATCTTTTCCAACATAAGATTTGGAATGACGGGATTTCTTCCATCTGCAGTGGTGTTTATCGAGCTGATCGTTTCACTGGCGGCTTACATCTACATCAAGGTACTTGAGAGCAGAGAACGCAAGAAATACCGAGAGCATGGACTATTAGTAGAAATAAAGAGAAACTGGGTACTGTTTGTCATGCTGATACCTACATTTGTCTACTTCATGATCAACAACTACCTGCCGATGCTGGGTGTGTACTTTGCATTCACATCATTTAACTTTAGAGACGGCCTTTGGTCCAGTCCCTTCACTGGATTTAAGAACTTTGAGTTTTTGATCAAGGCAGACCTTTTCAGACTCACCAAGAACACAGTTCTTTACAACGTGGTGTTCATAGGAATTGGCAATATACTTCAGATCATCTTTGCAATCCTTGTTAGCAGGGTGACAGTTAAGTGGTTTAAAAAGACTTCACAGACACTGATGTTCATGCCATATTTCGTATCGTTTGTTATTTTAAAAGTTATTGTCTACAACGTATTTGAGTATCAGTACGGACTTATCAATAACATCATCACCGGCTTTGGGGGAGACAGGATTGACTTTTACAACACCCCAGGCTACTGGCCATTTCTCATAACCTTCTTCTATTTATGGAAGAATATCGGATATGGAATGGTTGTGTACCTTGCCACCATCATGGGAATTGACAACGAGATCTACGAGGCAGCAAGAGTTGACGGAGCAAACGATCTTCAGCAGATCTGGTACATCACTCTGCCACACATCAAACCAACCTTCATAATCCTTTTGCTCTACGCACTTGGAAGCATCATGAAGGGCCAGTTCGAGCTGTTCTACCAGCTTATTGGTAACAACGGAGTATTGTTCAACGCAACGGATATCTTTGACACATATGTGTATAGGATCACAATGACACAGCCACTTTCAATCGGCCTTGGAACTGCTGCTGGTCTTTACCAGTCACTGTTCGGATTTTTGATCATTGTCCTTGTAAACTATGTTGTTAAAAAGAGAAATCCAGAGTACGCACTGTTCTAAGGAAGGAGGAAGACATGGCAAAAGATTTAGACTACGAACCATCAGCCCCAAAGACCATAAAAAAGTCCACTGGGACCAAGATCTTTGAAGCTATAGCTTACATATTGCTTGCGGTTGGATCCATAGTGTGCGTGCTCCCTTTCATCATCATTGTGTCAGGATCATTTACAGATAACTCAACGATCCTTATAAAGGGATATTCTCTTCTTCCAAGGGATTTCACACTATCTGCATATCAGACGATCTTTAGATCGCCAAAAGATATACTCCAGGCCTACAAGATGACTCTTTACTACACAGTTGTAGGTACAGGCCTTGGACTTATGATGATAACTTTAACTGGTTACGTTATCTCAAGAAAAGAGTTTAAGTACAGAAATACCGTTTCATTTCTTATTTATTTCACCAGCATCTTCGGAGGCGGCATGATCCCATGGTATCTGATGTATGCCAATGTACTCAACTTAAAGGGATCAACACTGGCAATCTGGTTCCCGGCTCTTATGAGTCCCTTCCTTGTAATCCTTATGAGGACATTCATTGTGGGAGCAGTTCCGGATGCTATTACAGAGTCAGCCAAGATAGATGGCGCAGGACATTTTACAATCTTCTTCAGGATCGTACTTCCGGTTCTTAAACCGGGACTTGCGACAGTAGGTCTTTTCCTGGCACTTGGCTACTGGAATGATTGGTACAGATCTTCAATGTTTAGTACCAATTCATCCACCTGGCAGCTGCAGTTCTATCTGTATGACCTTCTTAATGCCACAACAGCCATGAAGCAGATGGCAAGTAACGTCAGCATGAAGACAGCTGACCTTCCTACTGAGTCAGTTAAGCTGGCAATGGCAGTAGTAGCAACAGGACCAGTGCTTTTGTTCTATCCATTTGTACAGAGATTCTTCGTTTCAGGAATCACTGTTGGTGCAGTAAAAGGCTGATTTATAAAAACGTTTTCATATTTATATAAAAAGGAGGCAAAATATGAAGAAAAAAGTTTTAAGTGTATTGTTGTCAATGGCAATGGTGGCTGGAGTCATCACAGGTTGTGGCGGCGCAGCTCAGTCAGCAGCTGATCAGCTGGAGGCTGAAGGGGTTACAGAGATCCCTCAGTCAGAGGCTTCAACAGAGGCTGCAACTACGGAGGCACCTGCAGAGACAGAGGCAAAAGAGCTTGATCTCTCACAGCAGGTTGATCTTGTGTTCTATGTAATGGGTGATGCTCCACAGGACGAAGAGCTTGTTGAGGATGCCCTCAATGAAAAGCTCCTTGAGAAGTGCAACGCAACAGTTGATATGCAGTTTTCAACATGGACAGATTTCCAGCAGAAGTATGCTAACGAGATCACAGCACAGAGTGCAGATCTTATCTACATCGCTAACTGGCTCAACTATGGACAGCTTGCAAGTAGCGGAGCTTTCGAAGAGCTTGATGAGATGCTTGACACTGTAGCTCCTGAGCTTAAGGCAACTGTTGGCGATAGCGCTCTTAACATGTGCAAGGTAGATGGCAAGATCTATGCAGTACCTAATACATGGGCTGAGTATGTATGTAACGGTGTTAAGTACAGAGAAGATCTTCGTGCTAAGTACGACCTTCCTGTTCCTGATTCACTTGAGAACCTTGAGGCTTACCTTCTTGGTATCAAAGAGAACGAGCCTAACCAGGGCCTTCTTACTGTAACAACAGAAGAGAGCCAGGGACTTAAGACTGGTTTCGATGCAGCATGGGCTCTTAACTTCAAGTATCCTTGGGTTGCTAACAATGGTCTTGACTATGGTCTTGCAGCAAACTACGACACACCTGCAGATGTTTATGACTACTGGTATTCAGATGACTTCGTAGATGATATGAAGCTTATGAAGAAGTGGGCAGATCTTGGCTTCTGGAGCAAGAGTGCACTTTCAGATACAAACAACTCTGATGCATACAAGAACGGCCTTTGCGTAGCAGAGGTTGCTGGACAGAACCCTAACAAGCAGGTTACAGCTATCGCAGATTTTGAGAATGCAGGACAGGGCTGGGAGTCAGCATATGTTGCATATGGTGAGACAAACGGAATCATTTATCCTGGACATGCTACACAGAACGGAACAGCAATCGTAAGAGGCTGCAAAGATCCTGAGAGAGCACTTCTTGTTCTTCAGACACTTCTTTGCGACGAAGAGACAAACGCAATCCTTCAGTATGGTATCAAGGGAACACACTACGATGTAGTTGATGGCATCTACAAGAACCTTCAGGAAGAGGCAGGCGAGACACCTACATTCCCATATGAAGGCTTCAACACATGGAACCTCAGAAATGGTGAGACCAAGCTTCCTCAGAAGACAGACGTAGCTCTTCAGGAGATGTTTGACAAGTACGCAGCACTTGGCGCTAAGACCAAGTTCCCTAACGTAAATATCTATGATGGCTTTGCAGAGAACTATGACTCCTACAGCGCTGAGAGATCAGCAGTAAGTAACGTTATGAGACAGTACCTTGCTCCTCTTGAGGCAGGTCTTGTTGATGATGTTGACGCAGCAGTAGAAGAGTTCAGAAGCAAGATGAAAGAAGCTGGCATTGATAAGTGCCGTGAAGAGTACACAAAGCAGTGGGTTGCATACTGCGAAGAGTACGATTACAAGTAATTGGTGTGGTATAATGTCTAGATGAAGGAGTAACCTACTTTGTCTAACGAAAACAGAAAAATAACAATTAAAGATGTGGCTAGAGAAGCGGGGGTATCAATATCTACTGTTTCCAATGCCTTGAATAATGTGAATGTTCTTCACCCTGATACCAAGGAGAGGATCCTGGAGGTAGCCAGAAGGCTTAACTATACTCCAAACCTTAATGGCAGGAATTTAAAAGCTGGAGCTACCGGCGTTTTAGGTCTTTTCCTTGGTGCCATCAGAGGACCTTACTACGGCGAACTGTCTGATTCCATATACAACGCCTGCAAGGATAATGGATATGAGCTGGAAATCTTTTTAAGCTACGACGCCAGACATATCATGGCAAACATCATGGGACACAGAGTTGATGGAGCTATTATCCTTAACGGAGCCATAGGCAGTGACCAGGTGGAGGTCCTCAAGAACCAGGGTATTCCAACTGTCTACATTGACAGGATCCTTGTAGGAGACAAGTCATCCAGCGTGGTGTTTGACTCCTACAATGGAGGACAGAAGGTTGCCAGGTTCCTTTTGGAGCTTGGTCACAAGAGATTCATGTTCATAGAAGGTGAAGTGACCAACTACGATGCTGGTGAGCGTAAAAAAGGCTTTTTTGATGAGCTTAAAAAAGCAGGCATCACCGTATCGGATGATTATATATTACGTGGCGAATTTGAGCGAAAGGCTGCCTATGATTCTGTAACAGAATTTTTGGATTCAGGTAAGCCTTTGCCAGATGCTGTTTTTGCAGCCAATGACCTGAGTGCTATAGGTGCATCTGAGGCCTTCAGAGACGGAGGCGTAAGTGTTCCGGATCAGGTCAATGTCATAGGATGTGATGATATCGAGCTTACAAGACTTGTAAGCCCATCTATCACCACTATTCGTACCTTCTTTGAAAAGCAGGGCGTAATAGCAGTAGATAAGCTCGTTAAGATGATAAACGGAGAATCTGGCGAGCTGATAACCTTAAACGGAAGGATAATCCCGCGCGAGTCCACAAAAGCAAAGGATTCGTAATGAAAAATATAAAAATTATCGAGACAGATACCAGCAGGGGCCTGTTCTGGGCACAGCAGAGCGCTGGAGAAGTCACTGCTGCTAAGGAAATGAAGCAGCTTGTCATCTATCCCGATGAAAAGGAGACCACCATCAGAGGTTTTGGAGGAGCCTTCACTGAGGCTGCAGCCCATACCTATATGTGCCTTCCGGAGGACAAAAAAGATAACCTCATCGAGGATCTTTATGGAGATTCTGGTCTTCGCTATACAATGGGGCGCATTCACATGAACAGCTGTGATTTTGCCCTTGGTAATTACACCTATATCGAAGAAGGGGATGAGACCTTAGACACCTTTGATATCTCTCATGATAAAAAAGAGATCATTCCCATGATAGAGGCAGCTACCAAAAAGCTTGGCAGACAGCCGGTCCTTATGATGGCTCCATGGTCACCACCGCCATTTATGAAGACCAACGGAGAGATGAACCACGGCGGTAAGCTTAAAAGTGAGTATAAAGAGCTTTGGGCTAAGTACTATGTTAGATTTATAGAAGAGTATAGAAGTATCGGAATAGATATTTCTTTTACATCCATCCAGAATGAACCCATGGCAACACAGACCTGGGATTCCTGCATTTACACGGCTCAGGATGAAGCAGAGTTTGTGGCAGATTACTTAGGGCCTGCTATGGAGAAGGCAGGACTTCTAGATAAGATGAAGATCTTTGTCTGGGATCACAACAAGGAAATCTCTTATGTAAGACTAAAGGAAATCCTTGAAAGAAAGGGCGCAGAAAAGTATGTATCTGGCTGCGCAGTTCACTGGTACACAGGAGATCACTTTGAAAACCTCCATCTCATAAAAAAGCATTTCCCTGAAAAAGAGATCTTTTTTACGGAAGGCTGTGTTGAGTATTCAAGGCTTTCTGATGCCAGCGATGTACAGAACGCAGAGATGTACGCCCACCAGATGATCGGAAATCTAAAGGGCGGAATAACAGCAATCTTTGACTGGAACCTGATCGTTGACTTTAAGGGAGGCCCAAATCACGTAGGAAACTACTGCGATGCTCCCATAAAGGCTCTTGAATCCGGCAAAGACTATGAGAAAAAGCTGTCCTACTATTACATTGGCCATATGACAAGGTACATAAAGGAAGGTGCAAATCTTATCTGGAGCAGTAATTATACAGATAAGCTTGACGCGTTAGCTTCTCTTAATCCAGATGGGCAGCGGGTAGTTGTCATACTTAATAAGTCTGGTGAGGAGCTTCCTGTAGAACTTCGTGAAGGCGATGAATCTACAAGACTTACACTTGCGCCTCACTCCATACAGACAGTATTATATGAGTAAAAGAAAATGAACCCTTTGAAATACGCTGCTTAACAGGCGTTATTTCCAAGGGTTCTGTTATGGATAAAACTATGATAGATAACAAGGCTTTTTACAAAAACCTCATAACGATAGCTCTTCCCATTGCGCTTCAGAGCCTGATGCTGGCACTGGTTGCAGCCTGCGATGCGCTGATGCTTGGAAGAGTAGCCCAGATACAGATGACTGCAGTATCTTTGGCGACGCAGATCCAGTTTGTGCAGAATATGTTTCTTTCTTCAGCTACTGCTGCTGGAGCTATTTTGGGAGCCCAATACTGGGGCAAGGGTGATAAGAAGGCGCTTGAGAACATCTTTAACATCATGCTGCTGTTTTGTGGCATTGTCTCAGTGCTTTTCTTTCTGGCCTGCGAGTTTAGTCCACAGGTTCTTATGGGGATATTTGCGGCTGACAAAGATCTTATCAGGATCGGCAGTGATTACCTTCGCATTGCTGGATGGTCTTATCTTATAACTGGTGTATCTCAGTGCTATCTTACCATCATGAAGGTCACTGAGAGAGTTAAGGCAGGAGCTGCCATAAGCTCCGCTGCAGTTGTTATCAATATCATCTTTAATGCAGTGTTCATTTTTGGAATGTTTGGTCTTCCAAGGATGGAGGCAAGAGGAGCTGCCATTTCAACTACTATTGCAAGGATCTGCGAGCTGGCTTTATGTCTTTTCATATCGGCGAAGCCCTCTTATATCAGACCAGCTCTCTCAAGGCTGTTTAAGATACCAAAAGAGCTGTTCTTTGATTTTATGAAACAGTGCCTGCCTCTTATGGGTGGGTGCCTGTGCTGGGGCGTAGGATTTACATCATACACTGCCATCATGGGACATATGGGAGTTGATGCTGCTGCAGCCAATTCAATTGCAGCTGTTGTGAGAGACCTTGTATGCTGCATGTGCAATGGTATCGGAAGCGCTGCAGGGATCATCGTTGGTAACGAGCTTGGAGCGGGAAGGCTTGAACTTGGGAAAAAATATGGCCTGAAGCTAAAGAATATTTCCTTTGTCATTGGCTTTATCTCAACAGCCATAGTACTTGCTGTTACCCCCATTGTGGTGGGCGGCGTTATATTGACGGACCAGGCAAGAGAATACCTCATTTGGATGATGGTGATCATGTCATTCTACATGATCGGAAGATGCGTAAACACTGTAACTATCAACGGAGTTCTTGACGGCGGCGGAGATACTATTTTTGATCTGTACAGCCTTGTGGTGTGCATGTGGATGATAGCGATACCGCTGGCTTTGTGCGGAGCCTTTGTTTTCCACTGGTCACCCCTTGCGGTATATGCCTGCACATGCCTTGATGAAGTTGGAAAAATCCCCTGGGTCATGCTAAGGGTAAAGAAATATAAGTGGGTTAGAGACCTTACAAGGTAATTAATTGGCACGAAAAACGACTATGAGATATAATTATTTCATAGTCGTTATTTAGTTAATGTCAACCTGTGAAAGGATGCGCATATGCCAAAAAGGACTGAGTTTGAAGAGTGGTTATACAATGAGATAGAGAGTCAGAAGGGACTGTATGTTCCTGTAACAGCCAGTATTTTTGAAAGGCTTCTGATCACAAAACTTCCCTGTGACAAGATCCATCCAAATCCCGAGGATGAATTTTGCTTTCCTGAGATTGGACCGAGCTTTCGGATAATATCCAATTATGTAAATGAGTTCAGGGAGAACGCTCAAAACGGATATCCTGCAATTCAGGAGCCCCTGATGGTTGGTAAGGTTCATCCCAGCGGATACATGCTGATCAATGGTCATCACAGGTGGGCAGCAGCCATGAA
>NZ_JAGAYD010000216.1 GCF_017940685.1 Butyrivibrio sp.
ACTGTTGCACCGTCAGTAATTCCACCCTGTCCCATTGTTCCAAGAACATAGTAACCATTTGACTTGGTTACAAGATCACCATTTGCGTCAATTGCAAAAGAGCCGTCTCTTGAGAAATTCATCTCCGCGCCGGAAATATCAGGGCTTATTACAAAGAAAGAAGGTCCTGTGATCATAATATCCATGACATTATCTGTTGTAACCGCTGAACCTTGGGCTGCAATATTGGTATAGATCGAACCAACCTTAGAGCCAAGTCCAACCTGAGATATGTTGGTAGAACCTACAGTATCTCCTGCACCTGTTCCTGATTTAACTGTCTGATATAGGATATCCTGGAAGCCTGTAGCCTGAGCTTTGTAAGAAGTTGTATTGACATTGGCGATGTTGTTACCAATTACATCCATCTCCAGCTGATGGGTTTTAAGGCCTGCGACACCGGACCACATAGATCTCATCATAGTACACTTACCTCCGCATGGGGAAAAGAAATACTGCTATCTTTCATGTACATCCGTGTACTAAATGGCAAGATCCTTTTGCCGATAAAGAAAGCTATTTTTTCTGCTATGTTCTTTATCGGATGGTTTTATAAGAATCTTTAGAGGGACGTCGAAATATTTTTTCATATTGTTCAGAAATGGCTTGTAAGCAACATATTTGTGGTATAATGAGAAAAAATTTCCGGTTGAGATTGGGGAAAACCATGGACTATAAAAAGAATAACAATTCACCAGAACTCAAAAATGAGATCAAGGACATTGTAGATCTGATCCTGTCCGATTACGAGAAAGGCCGCGACGTAGATCAGATGGACGTCTATAACCAGCCTGATCGCGATGCAGTCAAAGATATCGTCATCAAACTGATCCGTATCATCTACCCTGGATATTATCGCGACAAGGTATATAAGAGCTACAACGACAACAACAGGATAGCTGTAGTTATCGAGGACGTTATCTACAATCTTCAAAAGCAGATTGCAATTGCATTCCACCACAGCCCTGAATATAAGGATGCTCAGGACGAGACATTGGAATGCGGTGCCAGATGCATTACCCACGAATTTTTCAAGCAGATTCCAAAGATAAGGGAATATGTTGATACAGACCTTCAGGCCTGCTACGACGGCGATCCTGCAGCATATTCCAAGGGTGAGATAATCCTCTCCTACCCTGGACTTACTGCTTCTACTATCAACAGGATCGCACATGAGCTTTACCTTCTTAAGGTGCCGCTTATTCCCAGGATGATGACAGAATATGCTCATTCCAAGACCGGAATCGACATTCATCCAGGTGCAACTATTGGCAAGTACTTCATGATCGATCACGGTACAGGTATTGTTATTGGTGAAACTTCAGTAATTGGTGAACACGTCAAGATGTACCAGGGCGTAACAATTGGTGGCCTTTCTACAAGAGGCGGCCAGAGCCTTAAGGGTGTTAAGCGCCATCCTACTATTGAAGACAATGTCACCATTTACTCTGGAGCTTCTATCCTGGGCGGCGAGACCGTCATCGGAGAAGGAGCAGTCATCGGAGCTAACGCATTCATCACTGCTTCAATTCCTGCAGGCAGCAGAGTCAGCATGAAGAACCAATAAGTCAGTTGGGCGATAAGACACTGACTCATATAAATTCACATTTTGCAAATATATCATTGACCGCAGCATGGTACTCACCTTTGCTGCGGCTTTTTCTTATAGCTTTAAGCTGCTTGTCGCAGTCCTTGAAGTGCACGTGAAGAAATGCCCAGTGCTCAAGCATCTTAAAGATCACATTGCGATCTTCTGGAATGTACTCAGAGTATGCGTCATAGAGCTTTCGAAGGTAGGTCTTAAGTTCCTGCGGCTGAAGTTTTTCTCCGCCCTTAAGTTCCCGGACAAGGGCAGGGTTTGATAAAAGGCCACGGCCGATCATGATGGAGGATAT
>NZ_JAGAYD010000217.1 GCF_017940685.1 Butyrivibrio sp.
AAATCTCTTTGGGATATATCCAAGGCGCACGCCCTTTAAAAGTCCGTAGGCGATAAGGGCTGTACCTGAAGTCTCAAGGTAGTTCCTGTCATCATCTTTTTTATCCACAACCTGATAGAACATTCCGCTCTCATCCTGGAATGGGATAAGGGCATTGGCTAGGTCCTCAAGCATGGTCTGAAGATATCTGTACTCATAGTACATGGATTCGTCCATGGCCTCAGCTGTGTCAACCAAAGCTACTGTGAACCAACCAAGGGCTCTTAGCCAGAAGTTAGGCGAAAGACCTGTGTCTTTGTCTGCCCAGTACATGTCTCTGCTCTCGTCGTATCCGTGGTAATAAAGACCAGTCTCTTTATCCTTCATAAGAGCTTCTACATTTTTGAACTGTTTAAAGGAATCAAGACAGCCCTGCATCTTGTTGTATCTCTTTTCATATTCCATGTAGAAGGGCTGTGCCATATACATTCCATCAAGCCAGACCTGATAGGGGTAGATCTTCTTATGCCAAAAGTTTCCGGCATTGGTCCTTGGCATGGTGGCAAGCTGGCTTCTTGCTGTATCCATGGCCTTTCTGTATTTCTCTTTTCCTGTAAGGTCATAGAGCTTGAACAGGTTCTTGCTGGGATTGATATTGTCAAGGTTATACTCGGCAGGATCGTAGGTTTTGATGGAGCCGTCCTCCTGAACGAACCATGAGACAAAGGAATCTGCAAAATCCAGATATTTTTTGTCTCCTGTCATCTCGTAAAGAGAAAGGACAGCAGTGATCATGCATCCATCGATGTAGTTCCAGGTATTGGGCTTGCCCTGAAGGATCTTCTCCTTGTTCCAGAAGGGGTGCTCTGCATCGGACTGCTCCAAAAGATAATCAACATACTCTGAAAGCATCTTGTAGGTTTCTTGTCTTGTCATGGGATTCTCCAACTCTTTTTTGAAATTGATTGTTGTTACGATAAAGCAGTAGATAGTACCAAATGTAAGTGCTTACATTTTAACATATTATGGGAAAATATGGTATACTGTTTTTTCAGCGAGGTGGCAAAAATGAAAGAAAATATAACCAGGAAAATGCTTGATTTTATCGATGCTTCACCCACAGCCTTTCACGTGGTGGACAACATTAAAAAAGAGCTTTTGAAAAAGAAATTTACAGAGCTTAAGGAGACTGATGTCTGGAGCCTTAAACCAGGTAACTACTTTGTTACAAGAAATGGCTCTGCAATAATCTCTTTTAAGATACCGAAAAAAGATTTTAAGGGCTTTAACATGATCGCATCCCACAGCGATTCTCCTACCTTCAAGATCAAGGAAAATCCGGAGATGGCTGTTGCAGGAGCCTATGTGAAGCTCAACGTTGAAAAGTACGGCGGAATGCTGTGCGCTGAGTGGTTTGACAGACCCCTCTCCGTTGCAGGAAGGCTTGTTGTTGATAAGAAGGGCAAGGCTGAGCCTGTGCTTGTAAACGTGGACAGAGATCTTTTGATGCTTCCTGCCCTTGCAATCCACATGGACAGAGAGGCCAATGACGGACACAAGTACAACGCCCAGACTGACATGCTTCCACTGTTTGGAGATGAGACTTCTGAAGGGAAGTTTTTTGATATTGTGGCAGAGGCTGCAGGTGTTAAGAAAAAAGATATCTTAAGCCATGATCTGTTTTTGTATAACAGGGTTAAGCCTGCATTCTGGGGTGCAAGTGAGGAGTATATTTCAAGCTCACGCCTTGATGATCAGGAGTGTGTATTTAGCAGTCTCTTTGGATTCTTGGATGCAAAGCCAACGGACTACGTTTCAATGCATCTTGTTTTTGACAACGAAGAGGTCGGCAGTACAACCAAGCAGGGAGCGGCATCATCCTTCCTTAAGGACACCCTTGAGAGAATTAATGACGGTCTTGGACGAACAAGGCAGCAGTACCTTTCTGCAATAGCAGGAAGCTTCATGATATCTGCTGACAACGCTCACGCAGTTCACCCTAATTACCAGGACAAGGCAGACCCTGTGAACAGACCTGTAATGAACAAGGGTATTGTCATCAAGTACAACGCTAATCAGAAGTACACAACAGACGGCGTTTCTGCAGCAAACTTTAAGCTTCTTTGCAAAGAGGCTGGCGTTCCATTCCAGACCTTTACCAACAGGTCTGATATGCCAGGAGGATCCACACTTGGCAATATTTCAACCACTCAGGTTTCTGTAAACACAGTGGATATCGGACTCGCACAGCTTGCGATGCATTCACCTTATGAGTCTGCAGGCAGCAAGGATCCTGAGTACCTGGCTAAAGTGGCACAGGTTTTCTATAGTAAGTAACAGTTTTTGGAGGAAGTAATGGGAATTTTTGACGTGTTTGGCAAGGCAAAGAAAGAGGTCCAGGCTGAAGAAGAGGCAAAGGAAAAAGAGCTTGAAGCTCAGAAGGAAAAAAGCTTAGCCGAGCTTAAGAGTAACTATGAGGGACTTGGCTGGCCTGTGATAGGAAGGCTTAATCCTGTTAATATAAAGGGCGCTGAAGACAGCGTCATGAAAGAAACTCTGTCAGATGAGAGAAAAGACGAGCTTGGGGAAATGGTTTTTGATGAGGATATCTCTCCAGAAACTCTTAAGCTCTTTTCACCACAGGAGCTGTTATTTCTTTTAACCGCTCTTGAGATGTACCACAAGCATTCACCACTTCCAGGGTTTGAGAAAAACCACAGGAAGGTTTACAACGAGGTTTTAGACAGAGTAAGAAACGCAGAGTACCTGCAGGTTCTCTACGATATGAACACCGGATATCCATTTATTGATCACGGTTTTGCATGCGTTTATTTTGACAAGGACATGGCTGAG
>NZ_JAGAYD010000218.1 GCF_017940685.1 Butyrivibrio sp.
CCATGAGCATTGGTTCCTTTTTTTTAGTCTGTTTGGCGATAGACATTATACCAAAAAGGGAGGTCAATGCTCTTTTTATTTAAACCTCCCGAAAATAAAGGATTTAGTAACAAAAAAGGGGTGTCAGATTTGACACTACCGATCATAATTAGGAAGACATAGAATGTATATTTTACTTGATTCTTTTGCGAATACTTCCCTGCCTTTGCAGAATACTCTTAATGAGACCGGAACAGAGTGTAATTATCTTGTATTAAACGATGACCGTTTTCTTCCTCTTGGTTTCATCTCCATGTTTGATTTTATCATTGACTCTGTTTCTCCGCTTCCTGATAGTTTTCATGATGTTTACCTTCCATGTGTAAAAATCCCACATTATTATTCACTTTTGCCGTACAACACTCTTTATTACAATATTCATCATCTTGGTCAAAAAAAAGGCTTAGTCTGGTTTCGTCACGACAGTAAGGAACTGTGCGCAGATCGGATTGAACGCCTTGATGAAAATGGAAAGCTTGTGTGCCAGGACTATTACAATCGTTATGGGTTCATTGCTTATTCCGACTTCTATGATGAAGAAAATGAAGCTATCAGCAGATGTTATTATTCTTCCGATAATAAACCCATTCTTAATTATTCTTACAGAACAGACTCATATTGTCTTTTTCGCAGTTCTAAGACCGTATTGACCTTTGTCGGGAAAGATGCTCTTATCTCCTATTGTCTGTTCCTGTTACACCTGCATGGCGAGAGCATAATTCCTACAAGCTATAGTCAGATCACCCTGCTAAAGCAGGCAAATATATTGGATAGACAGGCAAAATTTTTCCTTTTCCAATCTGCCGAGGACTATCATAAGTATATGAATGAACCTTCTCTTCACAGAGAATCTCAGACCATTCTCCTGATGAATAACGAATCCACAAAAGATTATATAAAAACTATGTCTGAGCCCACACATGTGCTTCGTTACATCGGTAAAAATAACCGTATTTTGCCTCCTAGGCAGCAAGCTCTGACCCTGACACGTTCAGATCAGATCGAATGTCTTGCAGAATTGGCACAGACCAATCCACATATCACATTCCATGTGGCGGCCTATACCATGGTTTCTCCAACACTGCTATCCTATGAAAAATACAAAAATATTAAAATTCATCCAAGTATTTCTTTCCAAAAACTACAGGAGCTTTTATCGATCAGCAGCTTTTATCTTGATATCAATTATTATAATGAAGCCTACGATTCGATTGTTTCTGCGGCATCAACTCCTCTTTTGCTGATGGGATTTAAGGACACTCTTCACAATCCCGACTATATACTCCCTGAATATATTTTCCCTGAGGGTGATCACGTTTCGTTTGCCAAGGCACTGCATCAATTATCCACAGATCAGGCGCTCTACCTTAACCATTTGAATCGCCAATTGGAGGATAACCGCAAAACGTTTGGGATACTAAAGACTCTTCTGACAGAATGTGAGACTATATCATGAGCATTTATATATTCAGTTTACTTGTTGGTTATGTAATAAGTGGTGTAGACCATGCCATCGGTATGTCATACTCCATTATTAAACAACTAAACACCCAGGCCAAATATGTATTTACAGAGATTCCAACTAACAAAGCGCTTAAACGCTATACAGACATGGGGATAAATTTCGAGGATATGATCTGTGCACAGTTTTCCATGGCAGGAAATGCCTCCGTTGGAGGAGCGCAAATACAGATCCGAGATCATTATTCCGATGGAAAAGTCACTGTTTCAGAGGCGATTACTGACAGACCTCTTTATTTTGACGTTTACAGCCAATATG
Organism: Butyrivibrio sp.; assembly: GCF_017940685.1. Taxonomy (GTDB): domain Bacteria; phylum Bacillota; class Clostridia; order Lachnospirales; family Lachnospiraceae; genus Butyrivibrio. The sequence continues at coordinate 1,820 of NZ_JAGAYD010000218.1, forward strand.
AAAAAGACGGGCACCTTAACCAGTATCTTTCCAGAAGAACTTTTTTAAAGCCGGATGGTTCAGTGGCTTATGATATCGTCTATGACAAAAACAGCAATGAAAAATATATTTTCCCTGACGGCGAAGTATGCACCAAGGGAGAATTTCTGCTGAAATTTATGCAAAGCTTAAGCTTTAGCGAAAACGATCTTATCATTATTCATCGTCCGGGTTACATGAATTTTATGGAACCGCTGTTTCTAAGCAAAAACAACGCACATATCCTTGTGTTTTTACATTCAGGTCATGATTTTTTGCCGGGGGAAGATCCATATTATAGTAGCTTAAATCCTGAATACTATTACTTCTTTGAGAATTTTGACAAAATAGATACTATTCTTGTCTCTACGCAGCAGCAGAAAAATGAAGTACTAAAGACAATTGAAAAATATCACTTTCATAAGACAAATGTAGAGGCAATTCCAATCTTCGGAGTTAAAAAACGCAAGGAAATCTCAGAGCGCAGACCATTTTCTTTTCTTACGGTTTCTCGTTTGGATCCGAGAAAGCATATTGATCTTCTGGTCCGTGCCGCCATAGAAGCCCATAAGATGGTTCCTGAACTGACACTTGATATCTATGGGACCGGAAATCGTGAATACATTCAAGAAATAAGTAAACTGATCAAAAGCGCACAGGCATTTTCATACATTACACTAAAAGGATATTGCGATGTCTCAGATGTCTATGATAACTATGAGGCATATATAACTGCATCCAGCTGGGAAACCTTCGGGATCACTCTTCTTGATGCCATAAATGCCGGAAATGCCATGGTCGGCTTTCGGGCAAGATATGGTAATACACTCTTTATAAAGCCGGGCGAAAACGGTTATCTGATAGATGCAGACTTTTCACAGCTCCAGGATGAAGAATATCAGGACTATTTAGTTTCCGAGCTATCAGACAAGATGCAGCTGGTACTCTCAGACAAGACTCGCCTGGAAAGCTTTCATAAGACATCTTATACTCTGGCTAAGGACTATTTGATTGAAGGCATCGAGAAAAAGTGGACGGATTATCTCAAAAAATATATATAAGAGATATCCGCCCTTGAAAACATAATTATCCTTATTTCAATACTCAGTTCTTTTTCATGGATTTAATTACATACGCTTTTGCATTAGCTTTGTCCCAGCCAAGGCCTATAACATCTGCCGCCTGCTTTACTTCCTCTTTTACCTGTTCTTTTGTAGGCAGACCGAAAATAGTGATCCATGAGCAAACATTATATCCATGAGCATTGAGAAAACCATCCGCATCATTGATGGTGTGAAAGCCACCATTAGGATACTTTGGTTTTTTCCCTTCTCTGTAATCTATGAGCCAGTTACTGTAATGGCAACAGTTATCTCCTATCACCATAAGTGTCCCGCTATCATCAAGATATCTGATTATACCGTTCCAATAATCAGATAGTCCTTTTAAATCATCATTTCGCAAATGCAAAACTACAACATCATACTTTTCCTCTTTTATAAGCAGATTATTGATATCACAATATACAGAAAAGTCTATCATCTCCTGCTTACAGGCATACATCGCAGCCTGTCCAAGTGTATCAACCCCTGCCAATGTCATTTCCGGATGTTGCCATTTATATGTCAGCAATGAAAGTGCATTTCCACAATTAATGACCAGAATTTTTGCATTTCTTTTAAGCTCTTTCAAACTGTTTAGACCATCAAGAATATGATCCGGTACTGTGTATTCATCACCATTGATAGCAAATGAATCATCAAGATATTTTTTGTTCTTTGCCAGCAGATTATCATAATTTAAAGATGCATAAGTAAATGATTGTCCTCCCCAGTGAATAATAAAACTATTATGAACAATAGCCACTTGCCAACCTTTAATAATCGCCCGCAGACAAATATCACAGTCTTCATAATAACCGGGAGAATAATCTTCATTTAAAAGACCTATTTCAGAGATAGTCTTTCTCTTAATAAGCATTGCAAATCCTGAAACAATAAAGCAATACTGAAGGGCTTTTTCATTAGGAAGATTGCGTTCTCTAGCTATCTTTTTGTAATAATCCAGGTCTTTGTAATTTTCACATACCTGCTGCTGCACCAGAACATGATTACTTACCGCTCCGACAATACCGTTTGTTTCCTTCTCATATAGTCCCATACGAAGCCAAAACAATGAATGATCGCATAAAACAGTGTCATTATTGAGTAGAAGTATATCCTCAGATTCTTCTGAAGCTTCTATACCGCGGTTACATCCTCCTGGGAACCCAAGATTTTCTTTACTGGCAACAAGCTTTACATCCGGCTGTGCGTCAAAGAAATCTACACTACCATCAGTTGAACCATTATCAACTATAACGATATTTCGAGATATCACATCTGTTGTTGCTCTGATACTCTCCAAGCAATCTTTAGTCACTTCTTTTAAATTATGATTAAGGATAACAATTGTAGTTTTTGGCACATTACCATGCTTACGAGCAATCTGATGTAGAATAAGCAGAAGTTCTTGTCGCCTTTTTTGATCGTGGCATAGTTCATAAGCATGCTCAAAGCAAAGGTATGATTGTTTAATATTTACATCATAAAGGCATTCTCCAAGCTGAGCATACAATTCATGATCATCTGGTGTCTTTACTAACTTCTCCTTCACATCTGAATAGTTATACTTAGATGTAGTTCTCAAGTTGAAGAAATGCATATACTCCCTATGTTTGTCATCCAAAATTTGTAGATATCTGTTATCTGTAATATCAGGGAAATATTTCAAAACACTATTCTTAAAATAGTCAATTTCATTATATATACCATCCATAACATGAAAAAAACAGGCGCCGATCATATACCATGCCATTTCATGGTAATAATCCCTCATTGTACTTTCATAAATACCACGTTTTTTAAGCTCCGAGTACATTTCCTCGAATGCCCATACAATCAATCTGTTCTTTTCTGGATTATATATTTCATCATGGCTCAAAGTTCCGGAATGTGTTCGATAATAATATAATCCTTCATTGATATAATAACACCCGTTCAAAAATAAAGGTGCAATCCCAGAAAAAACTACATCTTCTGAAATTGTACAGTTTTCAATAAACCGAAGATCATGCCTAAACAAGGCTTCTCTTTTATACAGCGTAGCCCAAACTGTAACATGAGGCATCCGAGGCAAAAACCACCTGACATCCTCCTTTTTTGAAAAATCTCTTTTCCAATCCTCTCCCATACGTACCAATGTCGCCTTGGTCCCATCAGTTACTGATCTAAAACCGCCCATTATCATATCAAGGCCGGTTTCAGTTGCCTTATTATACATTTTTTCAAAAGTAGATGGATCTATCCAATCATCTGCATCCAGGAAGAAAAGATATATGCCTTCAGCTGAGTCCATTCCTGCATTACGAACATTAGAAATGCCTTTGTTTTCGGAAAATGCGATAAGTTTAGTATTATCAGAATGCTTTTCACTAAATGACTTTAATAAACTCAAAGTACTATCTGTAGATGCGTCGTCAATCAGCACTACTTCAATGTTGTCAAAGCCAATTGTTTGTTTCTCTACTGAAAGCAAGCACTGCTCAATCCATTTTTCAACGTTATAGCAAGGGATAATTACTGAAATTAGTCTTTGCATACATTTACTCCTGTAACTTTTTTGGCAGATTATCATGTAAACATCTTTCAAAATTATTGGCGTTCACTCAATATTTTCAGGCAGTCCATTGTATGATAGGCGATTCCAAGCTTTTTTCCTTCGTATGCACTTAGCATATTGTCATAACTTGTCTTAATGGCACCAAGTCCATCTTTATAGTAGGTTACACTGTTATTGGTCTGGGAAAGAAGCCCCGGCTGTAGCTCATACACAGTGACTATACGCTTTCCAAGTTCATATGCCATCTCCATCTCGGTCCGTATATCTTCTATCTCATTGGCCTTGTTGTAGTTAAGGACAAGGACCTGATCTGAACTGTCGATCAGACTATGCAGATGCTCCTGATATCCCATAAGATCAAAGGAATACGGCACACATACACACATCTCGATATTGTAAGAACGTCTCTCTATCTTGTCCCTTAGGGCTTTTATGTTTTCAATATACTCATCCATGATAAGCTGTGGCGTACTGTGCCATTTATCAAGAACATAGGGCTCGATATCATATACTACTCCAAGTATTCTCTCTCTTTTTGATACATAGTTGTTTATATAAGCAATCCTGTCAATTACGGCCTCGGCATAGCGCAGGTTCTCCTGATAGGACCAGGTAGGCTCTCCGTCAAGAATGTACACATCTATACCCTTATCTGACATTCTACCAAGAAAAGAAACTATCTCTTCATCGGAGTACTCAGGCTTAATATACTGGTAAATTTCTGTGATATTATTTGACACAAGGCACTGAATATCCTCATCATCCGGCAGATGATCCCAGGAAAAGACTCCAGCACCATAGGGATGATCAGGCTTAATGGTCTTTGTCATATCATTCTCCTGGTTTGATGAACTTGCATCTTTAGTCTCTGGTCCATCAGCTTTTGCAACATCAGAAGATGATAGCGTATCCTCCGGCACTGAAAGTGTGTCACCAGCATAATTATCATTTTCTACCTGACAAGCCACAAGAAAAAGCGTAGCCAATATGATACATAGTATGTTTTTTATTTTCCTAGTCTTCTTCAAAGAGTTTCTTCTTTCTATCTATCATTTCCTGGATGTTATCCATATACAGCTTAACATCCTTAACATTGTCACATCTTTCTATCCTGCCACCCTGGTGATACACTCTTTTAGTTACTGTTCCAGCACCAAGGGCCACAATTGACTGAACTTCTTCGTTGATAAGAATATTGTAAATACCTGCTTTACCTTCTCTAGCATAACCGGTATTCTCAAAATTCCCACTTATGTTCTTTTGTCTGTACAGATAGTAAGGTTTAAGGCCCATGTCCGCAGCGCCTTTGGACGCAATGTCTGCCATGTTTTGAATATCACTCATAGTATCAAGCATAGGTATTTTAAGCTTACCAGAAATCTCTTTCTCCCTGATGACTTCAAAAAGCCTTGAGCCTCTCTTGATAGCCAGACAATGGACAGTAAGGTCATCCGGATCAAGCTTACCAATCTCACTTATGGTATGAGCTACATCGCTGCTGGTCTCTCCAGGAAGTCCAAGGATAATATCCATGTTTATATTATCAAAGCCTTCCTCTCTGGCCATATGAAAGGCGTCCACAAGCTGTGCGACGGTATGTCGTCTTCCAATAAGGCGCAGGGTTTCATCACTCATGGTCTGGGGGTTTACAGAAATCCTTGTAACTCCCATTTCCTTCATAGCCTTGAGCTTTTCTCTTGTGATGGAGTCTGGCCTTCCGGATTCAACGGTAAACTCTTTTACCTTTGAAAGATCTATCTTTGCTCTCAAATAGCCAATAAGCCTTCTGATCTGGTCTGGCTCTAAAGTTGTTGGAGTACCTCCGCCAATATACACGGTATCAAGAGTCTTGTCTTTGAATTTTTCAGCTACATAGTCTATCTCTTTTTCAATACAGGACAGATAATCATCTACGATACCGCTAAAAGCGCCTATTGGATAAGAAGTAAATGAACAATAAAGGCATGTTGTAGGACAAAATGGAATTCCTATGTAAAGGCTGTAACCGTTTAAATAATCAATATCCTTAAGGATATCTTTTTCTCTCTTTGCAATATCTATAGCGATATTTATCTTGTTATCTGAAACAAGATAAGTATCCTTCATATATTCTTGTATCTCTTTATCAGATCTGCCCTCTTCAAGAAGGTTCATAGCTATCCTGGTAGGGCGGATTCCTGTAAGGTCTCCCCAGGGTAGTTCTTTTCCTGTCTTTTTAGAAAGATCCAGATAGATTTCTTTCTTCAGATCATTTTTTGTCTTATTTACATCAATAAAGGATATCTCATCATTTGGTGAAATATCCTTTTCTTTTTCATGACTTGATCCAGGCTCTCCAATAATAACTCTTATCTCCTCAGCAGGATAAAAAGCCTTGTAAAGAGAGTGAATGTCATATTGAAACTTGTCTTCTTTAATATAAATTATCTGCATTTTCTTAAATTATAAATGGATTGTACTGTTTCTCATGGCCAACCGTAGTAACTTCACCATGCCCAGGATACACTATAGTGTCATCTGGAAGCACAAATATCTTATCCTTCACTGACCTTATAAGTTCACTTGTGGAGCTTGTGGGGAAATCAGTTCTTCCAACAGACTCTTCAAAAAGAGTATCTCCACTTATAAGAATGTTACCATCTTCAAAATAGTAGCAGCATCCGCCGCTGGTATGACCTGGCGTCTTTAGGACTTTGCATTCAATGCCAGGAGCTTTTATAACTTCGCCGTCAGTATAAAGAATATCCGGAGTTACAGACAGGTTCAACCCATAGTTATTTGAAAGATTAAGGTATGGATCCTTACAAAGAGCCTCTTCCTCTTTAAGACAGCCAAGCTTTGCGCCAGATAGATCCTTAAGCTCTTTTGCGCCGCCAATATGATCAAAATGTCCATGGGTTAAAAGAATCAGATCCACAACGATATTGTTTTCTTTAAGAGTCTCATATATCTTAGCGCCTCTGTCTGCAGGATCAAAAAAGATACAATGTCTGTTTCCGTCCTTATCAGTGGCGTTCTCATTAAAAACAAAGTAGCAGTTGGTTCCGATCATGCCCAAAGTAAACATTCCAACCTTAATATCAGCCATCAGCTTGTTGTCCTTTCAATATCGATAACACTATCAATCTGCCTTATCTTGTCCACTATATCTCTAAGCTGATCCCTTGAAGAAACCTGGAACGATGTCTCCATGGTGGCAAGTCCCTGCTTGCTGGTCCTGGTGTTCATGGACAGGATATCTATATCTTTTTCTGTAAGTGCTCTTGATACATCAGCAAGAAGACCGCTTCTGTTGTTAGCAAAGATCTTGATTGTAGCAGCATATTTTCCGCCACTTGATCCGGTATCGCTCTGCCATTTGGCTTCTATAAGCCTTGTTCTGTCCTCTTCCTGCATCTTGACTACGTTGATGCAATCTCTTCTGTGAATGGAGACGCCTCGTCCTCTTGTAACAAATCCGCAGATATCATCTCCAGGAACAGGGTTACAGCACTTTGAAAATCTAACTGCAACATCGTGTACACCCTTTACGATAATGGCGTTGTCAGAACCGGAAACCTGAGGAGTAACGTTGGACTCAGCAACAGCCGCAAGTACCTCTTCATCAGTGATATTGCGCTTATGCTCTTTATCACCAAGTTCTAAGATCTTGTTGATGATCTGGCCTTCCTTAAGGCCGCCGTGACCAACTGCTGCAAGAACAGCATCCCATTCATGGAAGCCGTATTTTCTTGTAACAATGGCCTGGAACTCTGGTTTGGCAATGGAAAAGTAGTCCATTCCCTTACTTTTGCAATATTCTATCAGCAGTTCTTTTCCCTTAAGGATATTCTCTTCCTTGAGCTCATGTCTGAACCACTGGTTGATCTTGTTTTTAGTAGAGGTTGATCTTGCAATAGAAAGCCAGTCTCTGCTAGGTCCCTTTGAGTTCTGGCTGGTCACAACCTCAATTCTGTCGCCGTTCTGGATCTTGTAATCAATGGGCACAAGCTTGCCATTGACCTTAGCTCCGATCATCTTATTGCCAACTGCAGAATGAATGCTGTAAGCAAAGTCAATCGGTGTAGATCCAGCAGGGAGATTTTTAACCTCTCCAGTAGGTGTAAAGCAATAAACATCTTCTGAAAAGAGATTAAGATCGCTCTTTAAAAGGCTCATGAACTCCTGGTTATCAGAAAGATCCTGTTGCCATTCAAGGATCTGGCGAAGCCATATGAGCTTCTCTTCCTCACCATTATCTGCTTTTTTGCCATCGGAAGATTCCTTGTACTTCCAGTGAGCAGCAATACCGTACTCAGCAGCCCTGTGCATGTCATAAGTCCTTATCTGAATCTCAAAGGGCTGACCAGTTTGTCCAATAAGCGTAGTGTGAAGAGACTGGTACATATTGGGCTTGGGCATCGCGATATAATCCTTAAACCTGCCTGGAATAGGCTTATACAGTTCATGGATGACGCCAAGGGCCGCATAGCAGTCCTTGACTGTATCAACAATGATACGTATGGCAAATAGATCATATATCTGATCCAGAGTCTTGTTCTGATTGCGCATCTTTTTATAGATGCTGAAAAAGTGTTTTACTCTTCCGTTGACTTCACCTTTTATGCCAGCAGCTTCAATGTTCTTTCGAACATTTTCGCAGATATCTTCTACGTATTTTTCTCTCTCACTCTTTCTCTGAGCAACCTTTTCAGAAAGATCCTTGTAAACATCAGGTTTAAGATATTTCAAAGAAAGATCGTCAAGTTCTACCTTGATCCTGCTGATACCAAGTCTTCCTGCGATAGGAGAATAAATATCAAGGGTTTCCTGAGCAATCCTCTGCTGTTTTTCCGGAGGCATATGCTCAAGAGTACGCATATTATGGAGTCTGTCTGCAAGCTTAATAAGGATGACTCTGATATCCTTGGCCATTGCAAGAAACATCTTACGAAGGTTCTGTGCCTGCATATCAAGCTGCTCAGGAGTTTTTCCTGTATTATCTGATGTGAGCTGCAAAGCAGTGAGCTTGGTAACTCCGTCAACAAGAAGGGCTACATCAGTTCCAAAACAGCTCTCTATCTCTTCTTTTGTACATATAGTATCTTCAACGACATCATGAAGAAGCCCTGCTGCGATGGTTTCTTTATCCATCTCAAGATCAGCAAGGATTATTGCTACGCAAAGCGGGTGAATGATATATGGTTCACCAGATTTGCGCAGCTGTCCCTCGTGTGCCTCAGCAGCCTGATTGTATGCCTTCTCAATAAGGGATATATCATCAGATGGGTGATACTTTTTTACTCTGGCGATAAGATCCTGGTAAAGACTCTCAGGGCTCTGAAACTCAGGGATTGCTTCAATTTTCCCGTCATCGAAGTTTTGACTCATTAAGCTTACTTCCCTTCGTAGCTAAGTGCTGCGTCTAATCTGTATTTGCTAAGTCTCTCTCTTCCCTTAAGGCCCTTAAGTTCCATCAGAACAAGGATTCCTGCTACTTCACCGCCAAGCATCTCAACGAGCTTGATCATAGCTTCAATTGTTCCACCTGTAGCCATAAGGTCATCTACTAAAAGAACCTTCTGTCCAGGTTTGATAGAATCCTTGTGAAGCTCAAGTGTAGCCTGGCCATACTCAAGATCATAAGAAACTTCAACTGTCTCGCAAGGAAGTTTGCCCTTCTTTCTTACAGGAACAAGTGCCTTGCCTCTGTTATATGCAATAGGAGCACTGAAGATAAATCCTCTTGACTCAGCTCCAAGAACAACATCAAAATCAAGATCCTTTACAAGGTCCTGCATCTGATCGATTGCAAGTTTGAACCCCTCAGCATCCTGAAGTACAGATGTGATATCTCTGAACATAATGCCTTTCTCAGGAAAATCCGGTATTGTACGTACGTAATCTTTTAATTCTTTCATGATTATACCCTCTCCGCACCTGACTGAAATTCAGTTTCAGTGCACTAAAAATAATTCGACATATTATTATACCACAAAAAAGGAGACAACAATACAACTTGTTGTCTCCTTTTTTAATATAAAAAGCTGGAAAAGGGACTTGAACCCTCGACCTACTGATTACGAATCAGTTGCGCTACCGACTGCGCTATTCCAGCAAAACCAAATACGTATTACAGTGGATCCCACAATATATGGGATCCACCGTATTGCAACTTAATCATTATAGATTTTATTTTGTCTAATTACAACTTTTTCTTTTTGGGTGCGCTCTTTTTTGCAGGAGTTGTTTTCTTGGAAGAAGTCTTCTTTGCAGCTGCCTTTTTTGAAACACTCTTTAAAGCCTCTTCAGAAACTATGCTAAAGATCCTTTCTTCTTCGATCTTTTCATACTTTTCTTCAATAGCTTTCTCCTGCTCCATGATCTCTTTTTCATACTTGAGTTTTAAATCTCTTAAGAGCTTCTCTTCTTCAAGGGATTGCTTCTTTTTAAGAGCCTCAAGGCGCTCAAGCTTTTCTTTCTCTTTCTTTATCTCCTGCTCTTCCTTGACAGCGCGGATTTTCTTTTCCTGCTCGGTATATGGAGTATATCCAAAGATTGCAAGGGAAACAGGGGCCATTTCAATTGATATGGAGTAATCTCTTCCATCGCACTCTTTGCGTCTTGCTTCCTTCCTGCCCTGATTGAGAAGCCCTTTTCCACCATAGCTTGTGTTGTCAGAATTAAACAGTTCAAGGTATCTTCCATCTGCAGGTACGCCGATCTCAAACTCTCTTTCAACGCCTGCCATGTTTGCAACTACAACAAGCATTTCATTTTCGTTATCTGTTTTTCTTACAAAAGCCAGCATGCACTCGTCAGAAGCTAAAACATTGATCCATTCAAAGCCGGAATCATTGCCATCAAAGGCATGAAGGGCAGGTTTTTGATAGTAGATGTTATTAAGATCTTTGATCATGTTTTCAACAAACACTGACTGATCTACAGTAAGGGCATCAGGTTCCATGTACAGATGCTTTCTTCCTGGATGTACCATCATAAAGCTGACTGCCAGGCGAAGATTTGCCATCTTCTGGTAAGAATCTCCAGGCATCCTGTAGTAAAGTCCCTCAAGTCCCTTTTCTATATCCTCATGGGTAAATGCAAGAACAAATCTCTCAGTGTAGCTGTAGATAAGACTAAATGTCACCTCATCGTGATGGCCGGCTCTAAAGAGGGGATCATTTTCCATATATGAAAGGAAATCTCTGCTCCAGCCATTGTTCCATTTAAAGTCGTATCCAAGGCCGCCCTCTTCGATACTCTCTGTAACGTGAGGCCAGCAGGCTGTCTCTTTGGTCAAAAGAAGAAGTCCCGGATAGTTCTTGTGAAGAACAGATGTAAACTGTTTAATAAATTCAAGGGCTTCGAGGTTCTCGTTACCGCCATAGATATTAGGGATCCACTCTCCTGGTTTTCTGTCGTAATCAAGATACAGTATCCTTGAAATATCTGAGGTTCTTATACCATCTATATGGAAGTTATCGATCCAGTAGATAGCATTAGAAAGAAGGAAGTTTGTCACTTCTTTTCTTCCATAGTCAAAGATAAGATCCCCAGACTTGGGATGTATTCCGATCCTTGGGTCAGCATACTCATAAAGACTTCTGCCATCAAATTCGCTAAGTCCACAGGAGGACTTGGGGAAAAATGTAGGCACCCAGTCAAGGATAACTCTAAGGCCAGCCTCATGACATGCATTTACAAATTTCATGAAGTCCTTGGCATCTCCATATATATCATCCAGGGCAAAGAAATCAAGAATGTGATAGAAATGTCCGGGAACATGCTTCATTACCGGCATAAGCTCAATTGTATTAAAACCATGGTTAAGCACATACTCAAGAACATCTTTTGTGATTTCTTCCATGGTGCTCTTGCCTTCATGTCTTCCCGCGAAGGCTTCAAGGCTTATCTCGCAAATGGAAACAGGATCTTTATCAAGATCAAGTTTCTTTCTGTCAGATAACCACTTATCATCTGTCCAGTCTATAGACTCCATTTTTGAGATTACAGAAATAATGCCGTTTTCACCCTTGGATCTGGTTGCATATGGGTCAGGCTTTTTTAAGATAATGCCATTTCTGGTCTTTATTTCAAACTGATATCCATCCCCTTCCTTGGCCCCAGGAATGAATATCTCGAACACTCCTATCGGATCAAGTCTGTGCATTTGACAGATCCTGCCATCCCAGTTATTGAAGTCTCCAATAACACTGACTCTAGCTGCAGAAGGAGCCCATACAGCAAACTCACAGCCATCTATCCCATTTCTTTTCATGAGATGAGCGCCAAGCTTTTCATATATCTTAAAGTGAATACCGCTTCCAAGCTTAATAAAGTCCTCTCTGTCCATGAGAGGTCCAAAAGCGTATGGATCATAAACCTTTGATTCTTCACCTTCAGTATCAGTAATAACAAAATGATATTTAAGCTTGTCAACAAAAGGTACGATCACAGCATAAAAACCTGCTTCATCAGCAAGCTCCATCTCGTAGCTCTTTTTGCTGTTCTCAATGTAAACCTTTATTGACACAGCATCTGGATAAAACGCCTGTATAAGGTAGCTGTTTCCAACCTTGTGGGCTCCTAATATTCTGTGGGGATCGTCACCATCAGAATAAATTATCTCTTCTATTTCGGGCCAATTCATCATCTTGTATAGTTTATTATTCACGGTAATCCCTCCATTAATTATCAAATTACTTATATCTTACCACAAATATCATGTATGAATAAACCGCTTAAGAGTTTAGGTTCAAACCATGTGGACTTAGGAGGCATGAGCCTTTTCGCGTCTGCAACTTCAAAAAGCTCAGAAATGGAAGTAGGGTACATTGAAAAAGCAAGACACATGTCGCTATCTGCTCTTTTCTCAAGCTCAGAAAGTCCTCTTATACCGCCAACAAAATCAATTCTCTTATCGGTCCTTGGGTCTCCAATACCAAGAATAGGAGAAAGAACTTCATTCTGCAAAATTGACACATCAAGTCCTTCTACCGCATCGTCTTTCAAAATATCTTTATGGGCAGATAATCTGTACCACTTTTTATCAAGATACATGCCAAATTCTGCCTTCTTTTCCGGCTTTACCTGATGCGCCTCCTCTTTAACATCAAATTTCTCACTTATCTTAGTAAGAAACTGCTCATTAGTAAGGCCATTGAGGTCTTTTACAACCCTGTTGTAGTCCATGATCATAAGCTCAGAATCCGGGAAAAGAACTGACAGGAAGTAGTCAGACTGCTGCTTGCCCTTAAGGCTTCCCTGTCCTTCCTGCCTCATCTTAAGTCCCACCTTTACTGCAGATGCGCATCTGTGATGTCCATCAGCAATGTAGATATCGTTTATTGTGGTAAACACGCGGCTTATCATGTTGTTCTCATCTTCATCTTCCATGAGCCATACTCTGTTCCTGACATCGCCCTCTGAAACAAAATCATAAATGGGCTCATCCACGTTTTTAACCCTTGAAACGATCTCGCTTATGGTCTTGTTTTCTCTATAGCAAAGGAAAATTGGTCCAGTCTGGGCTTTGCATGTGTAAACATGGTCGATCCTGTCTTTTTCCTTTTCTTCTCTGGTATTTTCATGCTTTTTTATGACGCCATTTAAATAATCATCAATCGAAGAAAGCGCCACTATTCCAGTCTGGCTTCTTCCCTTAAATGTCAGCTCATAGATATAGTAGGAGTTTTCTTTATCCTGGATAAAATCTCCATTTTCCATTTTTGTCCGAAGCTCTTTTGCAGCTCTTTCGTATACTTCCCTGGCATACATATCATGGTCCGGCTCAAAGAACGTCTCAGGTCTGTCAATTGCAAGAAAAGAATCCGGGTTTTTAGAAACCACTTCCCTTGCTTCCTGTCTGTTATAAACATCGTATGGCAGAGCAGCTATTTTCTCTACCTTCTCAGGTGCTGGTCTGTAAGCTTTAAAAGGTCTAATATCAGCCATTGTAATCCTCCATTACAAAATTTAAGGAGAGACCTTGCATATTACAAAATCTCTCCCATTATTTTACTATATTTTCTTTGGATCAAACGTCTTTTCTTACTACTCTTACTCTGATGACGCCGTCAATCTTCATAAGCTTTTTAACGATCTCTTCAGTTACGCTCTCCTCAAGATCAATAAGAGTATAAGCATAGTCACCTCTTGACTTGTTGGTCATGTCAGAGATGTTCATGCCCATATTGCCGAATACTGTTGTGAACTGACCGATCATGTTAGCTACGTTCTTGTGGAAGATTCCAACTCTTGGTCCGTGGCATACACCCATATCACAGTTAGGAAGGTTTACTGAATTGTTGATGTTACCATTTTCCAGGTAATCCTTCATCTCAAGAACAGCCTTAACAGCACAGTTATCCTCTGATTCCTCTGTAGAAGCGCCAAGATGTGGGATAACGATACATCCGTCATGACCAGCTATTACAGAGTTAGGGAAATCAGTTACATATTTTCTGATCTTGCCAGAATTGATACCAGCAAGAACATCTACTTCGTTGCAAAGGATGTCCCTAGCAAGGTTAATAAGGATAACACCCTTCTTCATCTTGGCGATGGCATCCTTATTGATCATTCCCTTTGTGGAATCAAGAGCAGGTACATGAATTGTGATGATATCGCATTTAGAATAGATGTCATCAACATTAGTAACATGCTTAACATCAGATGAAAGTCTCCAGGCTGCATCGATTGAAAGATATGGATCATATCCATAAACTTCCATACCAAGCTGCCTTGCAGAGTTAGCGACACGGACACCGATAGCGCCAAGTCCGATGATACCAAGCTTCTTACCAAAGATCTCAGTTCCAGCAAATTTCTTTTTAGCCTTTTCTGTGATCTTAGCAATATCAGGATCTCCGGCATTTGCCTTAACCCACTCTGTTCCACCGATGATATCTCTTGATGCGATAAGCATTGCAGCAAGAACCATCTCTTTTACACCGTTAGCGTTAGCTCCTGGTGTGTTGAATACAACAATTCCTTTCTCTGCACATCTGTCAAGAGGGATGTTGTTTACGCCTGCACCAGCTCTGGCAATTGCAAGGAGGTTATCAGAAAACTCCATCTCCAGCATGTTGGCACTTCTTACAAGAATACCCTCAGCATCGTCAACATTATCAACTACCTGGTACTGGTCATTAAAATTATTAAGACCGATCTTGGCAATTGGATTTAAGCACTTGTACTTGTACATTTTTCTCCCCCTGTTATGCGTTTTCTTTCTCAAACTTATCCATGAACTCTACAAGCTTCTTAACACCTTCAATTGGCATTGCATTGTAGATACTAGCCCTCATTCCGCCAACTGTTCTGTGGCCCTTAAGGCTTACAAAGCCTGCCTCTGTAGCCTCTTTAATGAACTTGGCATTGAGTTCCTCTGAATCTGTTACAAATGGTACATTCATAAGAGAACGATCCTCAGGTCTTACTGTTCCCTTAAACATCTTGCTCTGATCAAGATAATCATAAAGTACAGCTGCCTTCTCTTCGTTTCTCTTCTTCATCTCAGAAAGACCGCCCTGCTCCTTGAGCCACTTGAATACAAGTCCGCACATGTAGATGCTCCAGCAGTTAGGAGTATTGTATAAAGAGCCGTTGTCTGCCTGGGTCTTCCACTTAAGCATTGTAGGTGTAAATGAAGGCACATCATCTGTGATTAGGTCTTCTCTGATTATGCTGATAACAAGACCTGCAGGTCCAACATTCTTCTGAACACCGCCATAGATAACGCCGTACTTGCTTACGTCTACTGGCTCAGACAAGAAGCATGATGAAACATCAGATACAAGGATCTTGCCCTTGGTATTTGGAAGAGTCTTGAACTTGGTTCCGTAAATTGTGTTGTTCTCGCAGATATATACATAGTCAAGATCATCAGCAATATCAAGATCTGAGCAATCAGGAATATATGAGAAGGTCTTGTCTGCACTTGATGCAAGCTCCACAGCCTCACCATATTTCTGAGCTTCCTGGTAAGCCTTCTTAGCCCACTGACCAGTGATGATATATCCAGCCTTTTTATTTTTCATAAGATTAAGTGGAACTGCTGCAAACTGCTGGCTTGCTCCGCCCTGCAGAAAGAGAACCTTATAATTGTCAGGAATGTTCATAAGATCTCTGATATCCTGCTCAGCAGTCTGAATGACGTTATCAAAAGTTTTAGATCTGTGGCTCATCTCGTTAATGGACATTCCACATCCGTTGTAATCAAGCATTTCTGCTGCAGCCTGTTTTAAAACCTCTTCCGGAAGAACTGCCGGACCAGCTGAAAAGTTATAAACTCGTGACAATTTAAATCTCCTCCTTTAATCTACAAAAATGTTGATATGCATTTTCAAAATCACATTTTAAAACTATAAAAAATATTGTAAATCAAGTTTTAAAATTGTCAATATCGTCATTCCATAATCATTGTTATTTTATTTTTTAATCAACTTTTTTGTATCCTTGGTAGAGTGTTTTTCCGTATAAAAATTTGAAGAAATTTTCTTTTTTGTATAAAAAAAGACATGCAGACCTTTAAACAATCTGCATGTCTTAAATTATCAATAAACTTCAATTACAATATCAACTATTTAATCTTTAACTATTGGACGTATCTGAGAAACAAGGTTGTCAATATTCTCAAAGGTACTGCTCTTTGTTGTTCCCAGAGCATTGATCTTATCAAGTCTGACCACAAGATTTTCATTCTTTGCATTTATATCGTTGATGTTGTTCTCAATCTTCTGCAGCTCATCAGAAGCTTCCCTTGCAGTATTCTCTATCTCTCTCTCAACTGCATTGGCTCCGTTGGCGCTGCCTATTATCTCTTCAAAAGAACCTCTGGTCTCCTCAACCTCCTGCAGGCTCTTATCCATAGCTTCGACAGAATTCTGCATACTAAGTGTAAGCTTTTCGCTCATCTGTCCCGCAGCCTCGATGGATTCATTAACCTGGCTTGTCATATTCTTGATCTCATCGGCAAGCTCTCTGACCTCAGTAGCAACCACAGCAAAGCCTTTTCCGGCCTCTCCTGCCCTGGCAGCCTCGATCGAAGCATTAAGAGCCAGGAGATTTGTCTGGGATGCAATACTTATAATGGTTTTCATATATTCAGATATCTGATCAACAGATTGCTTGAATCCCTCAAAAGCATCAGCCATCTCATCAAAGCTCTGTCTCACACCCTGAGACCCGCTTTTCAAGACTTCGACCTTGGCCTGGGCGCTTTCTACGCTTTTAAGAATATCCTGCTTAACATCTTCAAATTTGCTGGCGCTGCTATTCACATCGGCAAATTTGGTATTGAATGCCTCCATCTGCTCCCTTAGCTGAGCATTGCTTTCAATAACACTGTTTACAGAGATACCCATGTCATGAATTTCCGCCAATGACTTAACTTCATTATCTACCAGTTCCTTTTGACATGATTTAATTGATTCTGCAAGATATATTAAAGAATCTGTCTTCTCGTCTTCTCTTTTTTTCTGATCTTCTACAATCTGAGCGTTATTTATCTCTTCATCCTGTTTATTTCTGGAAAATAATTTTTCAAACATTTTCTGTCTCCTTTTGTCTTTATTCAAAAACAACACATGTCATAGTCTGATTTACAAATTGAGCGTTATAATGTTCGCCATATCCAATAAGTCCGCAGGATGTACCCAAAGATGCTATCTCTCCCAGATAGGAATTAAGCTCCCCTCTATCCTTAAGAACCAGGTATCTGAAAACACAGTTTACTGAAAAAACAGCTGAAACCTTGCCAAAGTCTCTCTTTATCTTCTCAACTGTTTCTCTTGCAACCTCCATGGGATCCCTCATTTCCAAAAGAGTGAGGATATCCGAATCGTTTATCTGCCTGTACATTACAAGTCCGGTTCCGGAAATATCTTTGATGGATGTGATGCACACATCATCGCCGATCATCTTGCCCAGAGGATTTTTAAAGGTCTGGGATGCTGCCTCAGATTCAGAAGCTCCCGTCAGTTCCATATATACCTGTTTAGCGCTCCTGCCGTTTAGTTTGCCTACATAATACTTGCTCTTATCGGTTTCGGAAGCCACAAGCTGCATATCGCTCTTGGGCTCATAGATATTTTCTTTATAAGCTTTTACTTTGCCGGTGTTGTTTTTGATAACAGCATAAGCCATGCCGTCAGGATAAACCACACCGTTAGCCGCTACCTTTCCGGCGTCTCCTGTAGCTCCCATGATCTGCAGGTTATATTTTTTCATTATCCCACCAAGTGTAGACATAACTACTGCGTCATTACCTGCGCACAGATCAATTATTGCGGTATTATCTCTACCGGGGTGTACGGATTCCACATCCTTGATAAGCCTGTCAATATGTCTTGCAGGGCTTACAGAGACATTCTCAAGAACTCCTGCAGCTACAGTCACTCCGTCTATAAAGGCCGTGATAGCAACTCCTTTCTCAAGAACTGCTTTGTCATATCCCATAGCAATACATCCTATACTGGGAACACCGGGAAATAGCTTCTCAAGCTTTTCAACATTCTTCTCAAAATCGTCTCCCCCACTCGTCATGATAAGCAGTTTAGGTCCGGAAATTCCCCTGACTGCTTCTTCTACATTTCCCGTTCCGCTTTTCCCATATACAACCTTCATGTGCCACTTCTCCTTTTTATTAATATTCATTGCACAATCATAAGCAAA
>NZ_JAGAYD010000219.1 GCF_017940685.1 Butyrivibrio sp.
ATATCGCACCTCCTAGTTATGTATTATAATACATAACTAGGCAAAATGCAATAGAAAAATGTCAAGAACAAGCGATTTTACAAGGATTTCTGGCACTTCATAGTGCCGATCCTAGTGACGAGTCACGGGAATGCAGGTTGTATAAATATTCTTAATAATTTCACACAAATACAGGAGACAATAATATGAGCAAAATTGAGGAAACACCATCTGTAAGAACTTCAGCTAAAAAGAAGAACAAAAAGATCAGTACCAAGCTCCTTATGTACATCCTCCCTGTCGTTGTCATCACAGTGCTGGCCCTTGTTAACATTGCCGCATCTGTATCCAAGAACAGAATGACAGAGATGGCTACAGAAACCCTGGAGTCTTCTATCTCCAACCAGGCTGACAACATCGAAGCCTGGCTGTCTGACAATCTTACATATTTCCAGACCGTAAAACATGTTATCGAGAGCATGAATCCAAGCGAAGAAAAGCTTATTCCTGTTCTTGACTCTTTCTATGGTTACAATTCAAACTCTCCTAAGGGCTTTTATATCGGAACAACTGATGGAAAGCTCTATAAAGCCACCGAGTCTGATATGTCAGATTCATACGTAACAGACAGCACATGGTTCAAGCAGGGTATCAGCCGAATTGCCATGGCATACGGAACATCCTACACCAACGAACAGGGCGAGACCGTTATAAGTGCCACTGGTATATTAAATGACGGCTCTGATGTCATCAAGATAATCGGCGCTGATGTTACCTTAAATAAGATAACAATCATCGTAAACTCCGGCGTTAAGATGGACGGCGCAAGTTCATTCCTTGTTGATACCAACGACAACAAGATCCTTGCTCACAGAGACATGAACCTGGTGGGTTCTGCTCTCTCTGAGAGTAGTTCCGATGCGCTCCTTGCAGGAGCTGCCAAGTCAATAAATGACAGCGATCTTTCCAGCAAAGAGATTGGCGATTACATGGTTGCATTCTCTGAGATTTCTGGAACAGACTGGGTTTTAGTATCATATATCCCGACAGACATCATTCTTAAATCTGTAGCTCAGATGGGAACATTACTTGCAATAGTTGGTGCAATAGCAATTGCTCTCATTGTTGTCCTCATTCTCTTTGTTGTTAAAAAAGTTATTGCCCCTCTTGGAAATATTTCAAATAACATCACCTCAATGTCAGAGGGAGACTTCACCATCAACGTTGACTCTTCAAGCAACGACGAGATTGGTGTCATGGGCAGCAAGGTTTCAGAATTTGTAGCTTCAATGAGAAACATGCTCTCAAGTATCAGCCAGGAATCTGACAAGCTTCAGGAAGAATCAGATAACTCCGACAGAGTTTCAAAGACCATGTATGAAGCTTCACAGTCTCAGGCTGAAGCTATGAAACAGCTAAATGATACAGTTGACCAGCTGGCAACAGCAGTAAACGACATTGCATCAAATGCTACTACCCTGGCTCAGGTTGTTGCTGACACAAGAGAAAACAGCGACAAGGCCAACGAGAGCATGAAAGAAACAGTTGATATCTCACAGCAGGGTCGTCAGGATATGGAGAAGCTCTCCGAGGCCATGGACGGTATCTCTGCAGCCAACGAAAGACTTGTTGAATCCATCAACAAAGTTGGCGCTGCTTCAGAAGAGATCACAAATATCGTTGGCATGATCGGTGAGATTGCAGAAGAAACCAATCTTCTTTCCCTCAACGCTTCCATCGAGGCCGCAAGAGCAGGTGAAGCTGGTAAGGGCTTTGCAGTTGTTGCTACACAGATTGCCAAGCTTGCTCAGACTTCAGCTGAGAGTGCTCAGAATATTTCAAGCCTCATTGATGAAGTCAGAAAGCTTATCGGCGAAGCTGTTGGACAGGCACATGAAAGTGCTGACAGCATAAAAGAGAATTCAGAGCTCATAAATGTAGCAGTTGGAACCTTTGATCAGATCTATAACAACATTCAGGAATCCAATGGTCTTATTGAGGCTATGATCGATGATATCCAGAAGGTTGACGATGTAGCAACCAACGTTGCAGCTATTTCTGAGGAGCAGGCAGCAAGTGCTGACGAGATCCTTGCAACCAGTGAGAACATGGTTGAAATGGCAAACAATATCACGAAGAGCAGTCAGGATGTGGCAGACAACTCTCACGAGCTTGCAGAAACTTCGCAGACTCTTACATCCTATGTTCAGAAGTTTAAGATTTGAGGAGGAATCAGCAATGCGCATAGACAAATATATTAAAAGAATTCTTTCAAGTGTTCTTACTGGTGTAATGATAGCCCTTTTAGTAACTGGATGCGGAAGTTCTTCTTCCGGCGGCGGAAGTTCAGATGGTTCAGGAGTAAAAGTATATTTTTCAACTTTAACCCTTGATAATTTTAAAGGACTTTTAATGGATTCTATAATAGAGGCAGGTCAAAAAGCTGGCATAACTGTAGACTATGACGAGCCTTGCGCCACTGTTGATGAACAGGTTGCCCAGATCCGCGACGCCGCAGCAAAAGGATATGATGTTATCATATGTAACCCTGTAAATATCGATACCACACTTCAGCTTGAAGTTACTGCAGGAGACATTCCCATACTGTTCACCAACTCAGAACCTGAAGCAGCATATCTAAAACCTGACAAGTACATGTATGTAGGAAGTTATGAGATTGACGCCGGAACAATGCAGGCAGAATATGTATGGAACAAACTTGGTAAACCCAGTAGCCTTAACATAGTTCTTTTCCAGGGCGAGCCCACTCACCCCGCAGCAGCAAAAAGAACCAAGGCAGTAAAGCAATACTTTAAAAAAGCTGGTGTAACAGCCAACTTCGTGTTTAATGACACCGCATACTGGGACACCCAGAAAGCTGCAGATGAATTCAAACTCTTTTTAAAGACAGGACAGCCTTATGACTGCGTTATATGCAACAACGACTCCATGGCAGTAGGTGTTGTCCAGGCCATGAAGGAACTTGGCATTGATACCTCTTCCATACCGGTTGTAGGAATCGACGCTACAGAAGAAGGTTGTCAGTCTATCCTTTCTGACGGAATGCAGTTTACAGTTTATCAGTCCGCTAAGGGGCAGGGCGCTGCCTGTGTAGATGCTGCCATCGCTCTTGCGAAAAAAGGTACCACAAAGGATGTTCAGTATGTAACTGATGATCTTCGCTACGTATGGGTTCCATTCGAACCAGTAGATAAATCTAATGCAGGGTCAATAAACTAAGAGAAAAACAAAACAAGACACGGGGACGGTGCTGACACGGGGACGGTTCTACTGTCAGGTTTTATCAAAATAAAACCTGACAGTAGAACCGTCCCCGTGTCAGCAAATCGTCCCCGTGTCTTTTTTCAGTTTTCGATTATTCCGCCGCCCAGGACCACATCACCGTCATAGAAGACCGCTGACTGGCCTGGAGTTATGGCACGCTGGGGTTCATCGAAGGTGACTAAAACATGGTCATCATCAATGACCTTCACAGTTGCCGGCTGTTCTTTGTGTCTGTACCTGATCTTGGCTGAGCACCTGAACTCGCCAGCAGGCTTATCTCCTGTTATCCAGTGGAATTCCCGCACTTTAACATCTTTCTCGTAAAGGTCCTTATCGTCAGCCAAAATGACCTTATTGCCAGGTACATCAAGTTTTTTGACGTAGAGTCTTCTGTCTGCAGGGATTCCAAGACCTCTTCTCTGACCGATGGTGTAGTTGATGATGCCATCGTGCTGTCCAAGTACATTTCCTTCAAGGTCAACAAAATCCCCTGCAGGGTACTCTTTACCGCGGTACCTTTTTATCATTCCTGCATAGTCTCCGTCCGGGACGAAGCATATGTCCTGGCTCTCTTTTTTGTGGGAGGTTACAAAGCCGTTTTTATCGGCAATTTCCCTGACCTCAGGCTTGGTCAGATCTCCAAGTGGGAAATAGGTATGATGGAGCTGTTCTTCTGATAAGTTATAAAGAACGTAGCTCTGGTCCTTACTAAGATCCCTGGCCTTTAAGAGATAAAAATGCCCGTCCTGCCTCTCCTCTATCCTTGCGTAGTGGCCGGTTACTATATTGTCGTATCCCAGCTCTTTTGCCTTCTCATAGAGAATGTCAAATTTAAGATACTTGTTACAGCCAATGCAGGGGTTTGGTGTTTCTCCCCTTTCGTAGCTGCACACAAAGGGCTCAATTACCTTGTCCTTAAACTCAAATTCATAGTGATAGATATTGTAAGGAATTCCGATCCTGTCACAGACTGCTCTGGCATCCTGCGTATCATTAAGGCTGCAGCAGGTGCCAAAAAGGTCCTCTCCTATCATGTCATTTTCATACAGGCGCATGGTGCATCCCATGCAGTCAAAGCCCCTTTCAGTCATCAAAGCGGCGGCCACTGAACTGTCAACGCCGCCGCTCATAGCTATCAGAGCTCTTTTTGTCTTTTCATTGTTCATAGACTTATCCATTCTGATAAAGATAGTGGTTCATAGTCAGATCTTTTGCAGAAGCAATTGATCATGTTACAGGGGATCACAGCTGTATGCTCCCCGTGAATAGGTGTGTAGGGTGTTTCCTTTATCCGCTTTATAAACTGCTGCATAAGGACTTCATCCCTGGTTTCATGGACGTGGCCATAGAGCATGTAGGTCTTTGGTTCACCGCTTTTTTTTAGCCTGTACTGTCCGTTGTAAAAAGGTATCGGATAGTGGCAAAGGACAACCTTCCTCTGGGAGTCCGTTATCTCCCTGTAGCTATCCACCCACTCAAACCTTCTGCCATCAAAATCCGCCGCATCAAGGTACTTGTCGTGATTGCCACGAATAAGACAGATTTTGCCCTTAAGGGCATCCAAAATTTCCATTGTCTCCCTGCTTTTTCCAAGGGACAGATCTCCTATGACAATGACAGTGTCAGTATTTGTGACCTTGTCATTCCATTTTTTTACCATGTATTCGTTCATCTCTTCCACAGAGGAAAAGCCCCTCTTGTCCATCTTTTCATTGAGGGCTCCGTGGAAAAAATGACAGTCCGCAATATAATATATCATTCCTCAAAAAGTCCTGTTCCGTCGTCGTGAAGAAGAAACGCCGGATCCTGGTCTGCCGCAGTTGTTGCCAGCTCATCGCACCTTTCATTTTCAGGGTGCCCGTTGTGGCCCTTGACCCAGTTCCACCTAATCTTGTGGGGCTCTGCAGCCTTAATTAGTCTCTGCCACAGCTCCACGTTCTTGACTGGTTTCTTGCCGGCGGTCTTCCAGCCGTTCTTCATCCAGTTCTTGATCCAGCCCTCATTAAACCCTGAGAGCACGTACTTGGAATCAGTAAACACCTCCACTTCGCAGGGACGGTTTAAGGCCTCAAGTCCCTTTATGGCTCCCATAAGCTCCATCCTGTTGTTGGTGGTCTTATCGTAGCCTGCGCTTATTTCTTTTTCATGGACCTCTCCCTTTGCATCCACATAGCGAAGGAGAACGCCGTATCCTCCAGGTCCGTCCGGGTTTCCTCTGGCTGATCCATCTGAATATATACTAACCTTCATTCAAATCCTTTCAAAAAGCCGCTTCCCAGCTTCCATTTTCAAGGAAGCCATCTGCCATCTTCTGGGCATTGTCCACCAGTGTCTTTTCATAGCCAAGGACTCCCAGGAGCTTTATGGCATTTCTGGTGGTGGCAGGGCCACTCTTTATCATGTAATCAAATTTTACGTCATTATCCGTCACTTCACCTTCAAAGTGATAGATATCATAATCTTCTTTCAAAAGAGCTGTCAACTCAATGTCATGAGTTGCTGCAAAGCACTGAACCTTCTCCCTGGAAAGCTCCTTAAGTATCTGGGTTGAAGCTGCGATCCTCTCAACAGTGTTGGTGCCCCTAAGGACCTCATCTACAAAGCATAAAACCTGACATCCCTTTTCTGCCGCTGCATCAAGGATCCTCTTTATTGACTTGATCTCTACGATGTAGTAGCTGTCCCCTTCAAAAATATCGTCCTTGAGGGCCATTGAAGAATAGATCCTGTATAGCGGCGCTTTGTAGCCCTTTCCAAGAACAGTGTGGATGGACTGGGCAAAGATTGCATTTATGGCGCAGGTCTTAAGGAATGTTGACTTACCGGATGCGTTAGAACCTGTAATAAGTACGCCTCTTTCTGACACAATGTCGTTGGGCACTGCATTCTCAATAAGAGGGTGGAACAGCTCTTTTCCGTCAAAAGTATTGCCGCCAAATTCAGGGATCACATAAGAGCCCTCAAAAGATGCCCTAAAGTACGCAATTGAAATAGACGCCTCGATCCTTCCTGTGATCTCAAGGACTCTGTCCAGCTGATCTCTCTTTTCCATGATCTGCCTGTACATCTGATTAAACTTGATGATGTCTGCATGAGTAATCATCCTCAGGTAATCAAGAAGAATGTCCAGAGGATTGCCGGTTCCGCTCATCCTTGTGGGGGATAAAAGGATACTGGAAAAAGCCTTAAAGGACGCAAAATCTTTGGAAATCTCTTTTAGCTCTCTAACGTCCTCTTCTAAAACTTCATCAGAAATACTGCTGAAGCTATCGATGGATTTCACCACTCTCATGATGTATCCGTAGGTTGTAAGATAAGGATCAATATCACCCTTTATCCTAAAATACATAATGATCTGCGCCACCATTACAATCAGAAACGCTGCAAATCCTACAGTAAAGTTAAAAAAGCTGTAAACCACAGAAAGCACAAGGAGTACAAGCATTAC
Organism: Butyrivibrio sp.; assembly: GCF_017940685.1. GTDB lineage: Bacteria > Bacillota > Clostridia > Lachnospirales > Lachnospiraceae > Butyrivibrio. The sequence goes on from NZ_JAGAYD010000219.1 coordinate 6,713, forward strand.
ATAATGAATGGTATTGCCGGCATTTCCAACGTTTTTGAGATGATCGATATAGTCATATATAGAAAACTTACTGATATTTCCAATGTCAGAAAATATCAGCTGCACTTTTAAACGAAGATCAGCATCTTTGTTAAAAAGAGATATCTTTTTCTCGATATCATCGAAATCATCTGTCTGCTTTGGAGTACGCAGCATGTAGTAAAGGTACTCCTCTCCTACAGCTGAAAGGCAGTAATCCATTCTGTCGTAGACGCTGTCCATATTAAGGTCATTCCAGGTGGTGTCGTCTATCTGGAAATCCTGCCTGTGGTTTTTATAAAAGCCACTGATATGTTCTCTGTCCTTGGCCTTATAGTTTCTCTGAGGCTCTTTTCCATATTCGTTATTGAGCTTTTTAATAAGCATCCTGCGGGCTACTGCTCTGTCACGGAGCCCCAGTAAGAACGCCGCCACTATAAATGCCAGGACAACCAAAAGTATTATGTATAATTCCATTGTCAGCTATATATCCTTTTACTGATTTCTTCCGCCTTTTTGTAGATTTCAGAAGGTTCTTCTCCAATGTTGAACTTGCCGTTTTCGTAGCGGATGATACCGCCGATCATGGTCATGAGGACGTTTTGCTTGCTTCCGCTATAGACAATGTTCTTCTGGATATTGTTGATAGGCTGCATATTAGGCTGGTAAAGGTCAAGCATGATGATATCTGCAAGCTTGCCCTCAGCAAGGACGTCACTATCCATAAGTCCCATGGCGTGAGCGCCGTTAACAGTTGCCATCTTAAGGACCTCTGTAGCTTCAACACTGCTTGCATCCATGTTTTTAAGCTTGGCAAGGCCTGTTACCAAAAACATCTCCCTGAACATATCAAGGCAGTTGTTGCTGGCAGGGCCGTCAGTTCCTATTGCTACAGGGATCCCCCACTCAAGATACTCTTTTATTGGGGCGATTCCGCTGGCAAGCTTGGTATTGGAGCCTGGGTTTGTCACAGCGAAAAGACCTCTGTCCTTCATGATCTGTCTGTCGTGCTCATTGGTCCATACAACGTGGTATCCGCCTCCGCCGTAGTCAAAAAGGCCAAGGCTGTCAAAGAACTGTATCGGAGACATACCATATCTCTCTACGCACTCCATAAGCTCAGACTCAGTCTCCTGAATATGAGCCCAAAAAGGTGCCTTGTATTTGTGAACCAGCTCAGCAACCTTCTCAAGAAGCTCTTTTGAGCAGGTGTACTCAGCATGAACACCAAGGATAAATGAGTTGTACTCATCTCTTCCGTTGAGGTCGTTGTAGTAATCCTCAAGAAGCTCTACTGACTGGCTGAAGTTGTTGACACAGCTGGTCTGAACACACCTAAATCCGCAGTCCCTGAAGGCATCTGCCACAGAGTAAGGTGTCAGATACATCTCAAAAGCCGCAGTCATACCACTTGTAAGATACTCCATGATCGAGATCTTACTTAGGTGATAGATATCTTCTGCTGTCATCTTGGCTTCCACTGGGAATATCTGGTTATTTAGCCAATCAGAAAGCGGCAGGTCATCAGCCTTACTCCTCATAAGAGTCATGGCCGAGTGGGTGTGGGCATTTTTAAAGCCGGGCATCAAAAGATTACCGCCGCAGTCTATCTCCCTGTCCCACTTAATGACAGTATCTGGATGATCCTGCCAGTATTTTACAGCTTCTTCATCTGTTCCTACAAAAAGTATCCTGCTTCCTGATACAAATATCTGCCCACGGAAAATGTCTTTTCCCTCTTCCATGGTAAGTATCCTTGCATTATAGAATCTTATATTCATGATCAAAACCTCTTGATTGATTCAGCTACAAGCTTGGTGAATAGTGGCGCTGCCTTATCTGCTGCCTCCTGAACTTCCTCGTGGCAAAGAGGCTGGTCTGAGATACCTGCTGCCAGATTGCTGATGCAGGATACTCCGCAGATCTTCATTCCGCAGTGGTTAGCTGCAATAGCTTCAACAACTGTGCTCATGCCAACTGCAGAAACTCCAAGCTTTCCAAGGAGTCTGATCTCTGCCGGTGACTCAAAGGAAGGGCCTGTAAGCTGGCAGTAAACGCCCTGCTGAAGTTTAATACCGTTCTCATCTGCAACCTTCCTGATAACCTCCTGAAGATCCTTGTCATAAACAGATGACATATCAGGGAATCTTGCTCCCATCTCGTCAAGATTTGGTCCGATAAGAGGGTTAGGTGCAAAGATTGAGATGTGATCTGTAATGAGCATAAGGTCTCCGGCATTGAAGCCCTCTCCAAGACCTCCTGCTGCGTTTGTAAGGAAAAGAACTTTTGCTCCAAGAAGGCTCATAAGTCTTGCTGGAAGCACAACATCGCTGATATCGTAGCCCTCGTAGAAGTGAACTCTTCCCTTCATGCATACGATCTTTTTATCTCCAAGGTATCCAAAGATAAACTTTCCTGCATGTCCGGGAACTGTTGAAACTGGAAATCCCGGGATATCGCTGTAGGATACTTCACACTCCACCTTGATATTATCTGCAAAAGCTCCAAGGCCTGATCCTAAAACCAGCGCAACCTCAGGTTCAAAATCTGTTACCTTTCTTACTGCATCTCTGCAAGCTATAAGTTTTTCATAAATTTTATTAGACATAAATCTACCTCTTTCCTGGTTCTTAATGATCAGCTTTTAGTATACCATAGTGAGGACTACTTTTCTTCCTCTATAGGCTCTATAAACTCGGGATTTATGAGCTGTCCGTAGATCACCGGCTGGACTGTATTTTTGACCGCGTGCTCCAGAGCTTCCTTCATTCCTCCCTTAAGGAGCTTGTTGATGATGGTTGACTCAATGCCACTGCTCTCAGCCCTTACATTTCTCATGGCGTTCATGAGCATGTCTGTTCCCGGCGTCTCAGAGAGTCTCACCTCGATCCTTCCGTCATCCTCAAAATAGATATTAAAGTTTCTAAGACAGGCCTCCTCAAGGAAGTATATGTCATTTCGAAGTACCAGCCTGTTGTACTCATCTCTCGTAACAGTTGAACGAAGAGAAACCTTGTAGTTTTCTCCATGCATGTTCAGGTCGCTGATATATCTTTTGTCCCCAAAGCCGCACCTTAGCTTGAAGATAACCTCCCCCTCGTAGACATCGATGTATAAATGCCTGTCCGCAGTGTACCGCAGCCCAATGCTCCTTATGCCGTCGGTGAAATTGTTGTGGACCACCTGCATCATTATGGGGAAAAGACCTACTCCCGGAGTTTCAATATCGTATTTATTGCCGGACATCCTCCTAAGAAAGGTGTTTATGAGCTGGTCCTCATTGCGACTTTCTGACAGGAGCCCATCAAATCTCTTTTTATAAAATGAGTGGTCTGTCCTTCTTGCGCTTCCCCTGGTCATGGAAACGCTCCTGTTTTCCCAACCTCCCCGGATTATGGCAGGGAACCTTGGGATACGAAGGCTCACTGACTTGCAGATGGCTTTAAGCTCTGACAGCGAGACCTCATCCTCTGGAAGAGGCTCATCAAACACTTCAATGTCGCTCTTCATGCGCTTTCTGATCAGCTGCGCCATGGAGCTTGTCTGGAAAACGTCCTTGTTACCTGCGTTGGTGACAACTACCATATCGATGTCTGGGTATACAAATACGTTCTGCCCCAGCATTCCGTTATAGGCAAAAGAGCCTTTCCTGTCGTTATTTATCCAGATCTGATAGCCGTAGTGCTTGTTGTCATCATCCAGAGTCTCTATCTGAAGAGCTGTGGACTCAACCACCCACTGCCTTGATACGATCTGCCTGCCTTCCCACTTGCCATTTTGAAGATAGAGCTGTCCCATCTTGGCCATGTCCTCAATCCTCATAAACAGGCCCCATCCGCCTTTTGTAATGCTCTGTGGGCAGCTCTCCCAGAATACTCTCTTTATTCCCATGGGATCAAATATCCTCTCCTTGCAGAAGTCAAAGAGGGTCTGGCCTGTGATCTCTGTCACAATGGCCGATAGCATATAGGAGTTCATGCTGTTATATTCAAATTTTGTTCCGGGATCGAATTTAAATGACGCTTCAAAAAAGCCCTTTCTCCAGTCATTGCCACTTATGGCACCAGCCTCGTTAAAGTCAACTCCACTGGACATATTAAGAAGGTTTCTGACTGTAACCTGCTTTTTTAAGCTGTTAAAAAGGCCCATTCTGGCCCCAAAGATATCCTGAAGGGTGTCAGTTAGTTTCAGCTTCCCCTCATCGATAAGAATGCCTATGGCCATAGCAGTGATGCTCTTACACATGGAGTAAGTCACATGCCACATGTCCATGTCAAAGGGTTCAAAAGAGCACTCGGCGATGACTTTGCCGTGTCGCAGTGCCATGAATCTGTGGATCCTTGACTCCTTATCCTCTAACAGGTCACGGATCAGCCTGGCAAAAAAAGCAGAGCTGACCCCCTGTGATTCGGGGGTAGCTCTTTCTAGTTTAGTTTCATCTGGAAATGCAAGGGCGCTAAAAGCCTTCTTTTGTGGAGTGTAATCCACCTTGCTGATCTCACCTGTCTGCCTTGCAACTATCTTCATGAGCAGTGAAACCAGATCAAGCTCTGTCCTTGGCATATATTGTCCTCCTGGCGATCTTACTTGTAATTCAGGGCTCGCATGGAGTTAAGGATCGCGATAACAGCAACACCAACGTCGCCAAATACCGCAAGCCACATGGTTGTAAGGCCAAGTGCACCAAGTACCAGGATTATCAGCTTAACAGCAAGGGCAAACACGATGTTCTCTTTTACTATACGAACTGTACCCCTGGCTATCCTGATAACAGATGAGATCTTCCTAAGGTCGTCATCCATGATAACGATGTCTGCTGCCTCGATGGCCGCATCACTGCCTAAAGATCCCATGGCAATTCCAACGTCTGCTCTCATAAGAACTGGTGCATCATTGATTCCGTCACCAACAAATGCAAGCCTCTTATTATTATCCTCTTCGCCAAGCATTTTTTCAACTGCGCTTACCTTGTCAGCGGGAAGAAGCTCTGCCTTAATATCGTTGATTCCAACCTGATCTGATACATGTCTTGCAATCTCTTCGTTATCGCCAGTAAGCATGACAGCTCTTTTAACGCCAAGGTCGTAAAGCCCTGAAATAGCTTCCTTAACACCGTCCTTGATCGTATCAGCGATAACGATGGCCCCTGCATAGACTCCGTCATAGGAAGCGTATATAACTGTTCCTGCACTCTCATCTACAAGGCCGATGGATGCTGGCACATCTATGAGCTTGTTATTTCCAAGAAGAAGCTCTTTTCCATTGTAAATAGTACTAATGCCGTTTCCAGCTATTTCCCTGGTCTGGGACTCTTCTATAAGGCTCGTGTCAGGAGCATTCCCGCCGTTCTTGTCCATGTAGCAGCTAACGATGGATCTTGCGATTGGATGGTTGGAGAAAGCCTCTCCTGCAGCGGCCATGGTAAGGAGTTCGTCCTCAGAAAAAGAGCTCTGACCTGACGGAATGATCTCTGAAACCTTGAACTCGCCCTTGGTAATGGTTCCTGTTTTGTCAAATACTACTGTATCTATGAGAGCTGCAGCCTCAAGGAAGTTACTGCCCTTAACAAGGACGCCTCTCTTGGAAGCCGAACCGATTCCTCCAAAAAATCCAAGGGGAACTGAGATAACAAGCGCACATGGGCAGGACACAATAAGGAAAATACAGGCCCTTCTGATGCTGTCAGAAAATGCTATCTGTCCAAGGATAGGAGGAATGATGGCAAGAAGTACCGCGCCTATAGTAACTACAGGAGTGTAGTACCTTGCAAACCTTGTAATGAAGTTCTCCATTCTGGACTTCTTGTTGCTGGCATTCTCCACAAGCTCAAGTATCTTGGCAACAGTAGAATCCTCATAGGCCTTACCTACCTTGATCTTAAGGATGCCTTCGCCGTTTACGCAGCCGCTTATAACATCATCGCCGGATACAACCCTCCTTGGTACGGACTCACCTGTAAGGGCTGCAGTGTCAACAAAGGACTCGCCCTCAAGAACCGTTCCATCTACAGGGATCTTCTCTCCTGCTCTTACAAGAATAGTATCTCCAACGCTAACTTCCTCTGGATCAACCTCACTTACCGAGCCGTCCTCTGAAACAAGATTGGCAAACTCAGGAGCAATGCTCATAAGGTCTGATATTGACTGCCTTGACTTAGCCACAGCTACGCTCTGGAAGAGCTCTCCCACCTGGTAAAAGAGCATTACCGCCAGGGCCTCTGAATACTCCCCTATCCCAAAAGCTCCAAAGGTTGCGATCATCATAAGGAAGTTCTCATCAAACACCTGTCCGTGACTGATATTGATAACAGCCTTTTTGATGACGTCATATCCGATTATTGCGTAAGGGATCAGGAAAATGATCAGCTTAAGGTACCATGGCACCGGGTCAAGGATGCCTGTCTTATCAAGTATCATAAGTACTGCAAACATGATCAGTACTATGATTATTCTGTTTCTTACTTTCTTTTGTTTCTTGGTCATATTAATGCCTCGTCAAGCTGTTATAAAATCATGCTTTCTCGATTGAGCAATCAGGCTCAACCTTCTTGCAGGCCTTTACTGCCTCATCAAATACCTTGTCAAAAATGTCCTCTTCAGCCTCAAGTGTAAACTTCTGAGTCATGAAATTAACTCTTGCACTTACAACTCCCTCTATCTTCTTAACAGCGTCTTCCATCTTAGCTGCACAGTTTGCGCAATCAACCTCACACTTAAATGTCTTCTTCATAACTTCCACCTTTCTGCCACCTAAAGTAGCACTCATATTTTTATTCTTCGATATGGTTAATACCCTGATCGATAATGGTACGCACATGGTCATCTGCCAGGAAATACACTATCTGCTTGCCCTCTCGTCTGTTTCCAACGAGCTTGCTCTGTTTTAATATCTTAAGCTGATGAGAAATCGCTGACTGGGTCATATTGAGCTTATCTGCAATATCACCAACGTTCATCTCTTCATCAAAGAGCTCGAACAGTATCCGGATCCTTGTAGAATCGCCAAACACCTTAAACAGTTCAGCCAG
>NZ_JAGAYD010000220.1 GCF_017940685.1 Butyrivibrio sp.
AGCCAGCATAGGATCAACAACAAAGATCTCTCTTTCGGATACATCAGCTGGCATCTTGCAGTAGTACTCTACCGGCTTAAGTGTCTCAGGATCTCTGTAAAGACCTATATGTCCAACCTTAGCTGCTGGGATAAGTGCAAGCATACCATCTACCATTCCAAGGCCAGCTCTGAGGATAGGAACAACGCAGAGTTTTCTTCCCTTTAGCTCTTTTACAGTGGTCCAGCAGATAGGTGTCTCTATCTCAACATCGCAAAGCTGCAGGTCTCTTGTGGCCTCATAGCAGATAAGCATCGCTATCTCGCTGATGGTCTGCCTGAAATCCCTTGTACCTGTATCAATTCTTCTGATAAAACCAATTTTGTGCTGGATCAAAGGATGATCCATGATAACAACTTTACCCATTTTAATCCCCCTTTTTAATCCTCAAGTTTTGCAATCCTGCGGCTGTGCTTCTCAAGATTTGAGAATTCAGTATCCAGGAAAGTATCTACTATCTCGTTGGCAAGAAGTTCGCCAACCATTCCGCCGCCCATGGCAAGCATGTTGGCGTCGTTGTGCTCCCTTGTGAGTCTTGCTGTTGTGGTCTCAGAGCAAAGAGCACATCTGATGCCCTTAACCTTGTTAGCTACTATAGAAATACCAATTCCTGTTGTGCAGATAACGATGCCCTTTTCGCATTCGCCCTTTGCAACAGCCTCTGCTGCCGCTCTGCCAAAATCAGGATAATCACAGGAGTTCTTGTCATAGGTTCCAAAATCCTTGTACTCTATGCCTCTCTCCTCTAAGTGCTTTTTGACTGATTCCTTGCGGTCAAACCCGCCGTGATCACTTGCGATTGCTATCATTTTTTCTCCTCTTTCCCTTAAACGCCCCTCACTAGTGTCTATTATATCAAATCCGGACCACATTGTGACCGGCAGCCTTAAGAAGTCTGTTCATAATGGCCTGTCCGATTCCGCTGTCGTCAAAGGATTCAGAAAACATAACATCCATGTTTTCATCATCAAATTCCCTGAGGACTTTAAAGAGCTCATGGGCTATGGTTGCCTCATTTTCCCTGTTTCCGACGCTCTTAACTACGTCAGCAACGTAGAGGCTCTTTGTGGCATCTGTGCCTATTACGCCAACTCTTTTGCCATCTGCTCTTGCTGCTCTGGCCCTGTCATTGATATAGGCTACCACATCCTCCTGACTGCCCTCTACAATTGTAAGCTCTCCCTTTGGAGCGTAGTGGCGGTACTTCATTCCAGGAGCCTTGGGTCTTTCCTTGGAATTGCCATCGATGATGGTCCTGTCTATCTCCACTGCTCCAAGAACCCCTGAGAGCATCTCTTTTGTGATGTAGCCAGGACGCAGGATCATAGGTGTTCCACTTGTAAGATCAACAATGGTGGACTCAAGGCCTATGCCTACCTGCCCTCCGTCGATTATCATCTCAATCTTGCCAGAAAGGTCCTCCACGCAGTACCTTGCAACTGTTGGACTTGGACGCCCTGAGGTGTTGGCGCTTGGTGCTGCAATGTAGCCCCCTGACTGCCTTATAAGCTCAAGGGCTATCTTGTTGTTTGGCATTCTGATTGCCACAGTATCAAGCCCGCCTGTGGTCTCGTATGGGACCTTGTCAGACTTGTTCATTATCATGGTAAGAGGTCCTGGCCAAAAGGCATCAGCCAGTTTCCTTGCGGCCTCCGGGATCTCTTTTACAATATCTGCTACTGACTCAATGTCCGCAACGTGCACAATAAGCGGATTATCAGAAGGTCTTCCCTTGGCTGCGTAGATCTTTTTTGAAGACTCGGGATTAAGCGCATCTCCCCCCAGGCCGTACACAGTCTCTGTGGGGAAAGCAACAAGTCCTCCATCTCTTATGATGCTGCCTGCTCTTTCAAGGGCAGATCCTGCATCACTGTCTATATTGTTTTCTTCTATCTTTATTACTTCTGTATTCATAACTTACTTCTTAGCCGTTTACGTAATTTGCTATAACTTCCCAAACGTCACTGGTCTCCATACCAAGGGACCACTCTGCGATACCAGCAATTCCACTGGCTCTCATGGAGTCGATTTTCTGACCGATTGACTCAGCATCCTCCATCCAGATCTGATTAAGGACGCCATCGCTTCCTGTATATTCGCCGTAGTTCTGGCCTGCCTCAGAGTTCCACTGCATGTCGATGCTGTGATTGGAGATATACTCCTTGGCAACCTTCATGGAAACTGCTTCACTGCTGACCTGACCGCCGCTTGTATGCCATATCCTTGTGTATAAAGGAACAGCGTTGATGACCTTACTTGCATCCACCTTATCAACGGTGTTGATGATGCCATTTTCTACATATGAAAGAGACGCAACAGATCCCGCCTCCTGAGATCCAGCATAATGCTCATCGTAGCCCATAATTATAACGTAGTCAGCCACAATTCCCTGCTCATGAAGATCATAATGATCATTGAAGTGCATAGGTACATAGTTATCAATGGAAAAGACAAGTCCAGCCTTCCTGCAGGCTATTGAGAGCTCTCTTACGAACTCCACAAAACTCTGTCCATCCTCTGCTGCCACCATCTCAAAGTCAAGGTTAAGGCCGTCAACTCCTACTGCTGTGCAGGCAGATACCACGTTTTCAATAAGGGCAGCCCTGCTGGATGCGTGTGAAAGAACCTCTCCTGTGGTGAAATCAACGCCACCAGTGAAGTTATCAAGAAGTGCCCAGACTTCGATGCCATTGTTGTGGGCTGTATTAACATAAGAAGATGACGCAAAGCTCCTGATTGAGCCGTCATTACCTGTTACCGCAAACCAAGTAGGAGAAATAACGTTAAGACTTGTAGCTCCTGAAATCACGTCAGTAATTGTGTCATTACCGCCAGCGCCTCCGATGTTGTGGAAGCCCAGGTTTATCATGTGATCTCTTGAAATTCCGGTGTACTCAGGTTCAACGTAATCTGTCACAGGAATAGGGCTTTTAGTCGTACTACCAGAGAGTCTTTTGTTTTCAACCCATCCGATGTAGGCGTCGCTTGTTTTTACCTTGGTCCAGTTCTCAAGTTCTTCAAGAACAACTACTGTCTCGCCTTTTTCAATCTCCCTTAGGATCTCACTCTTTACACC
>NZ_JAGAYD010000221.1 GCF_017940685.1 Butyrivibrio sp.
TCAGATGACTGTTACATAACAGTTACATTTGGAGAGATGGTAAATGGAAAGCTTGTGACTAAAGGAACCTATGCCAAGATGGCAAGAGGAGAGATGGTCAGATACATGGCTGAGAATAAGATCACGGATCCAAAAGAGATCAGAAACTTTGACAGACTTGGCTACGTAAACAGAGATGATCTTTCTAGTGATACAGAAATTGTGTTTGAAAGACGGGGATGAGATGCAATGAGTAAGCGGTTCGAGAAGATAATGCAGCGCCTTGGTAAAAGGGAGATGATAATCATTTCATCTGTCATTTTTGCCATTGCTTTTGCGATCATTCTGATAATGGCTTTCATAAAAGGATCCAATGGGGATGTAAGTGAGGAAACGGTTATTGGCGAAGAAACGCAAAACGCAGCAGTGGGTGAGGAGGACCTGCCTGTCGTCGAGACAGCAACCGAAGGAACTAAGTCTGAATCGACTCCGGATACAACTGTACTTGCCAAAAAGGAAGGCGCAAAGGACGGATATCTTAACAGGTGTGTATTTCTCGGAGATTCAAGAACAGTTGCGATGGTCAACTACGGCTTTTTCAACGATGATGCCGCTTTAGCGCAGATTGGCATATCTCATCCGGCATTTGCATCCAATACTTTCATTAATAATGCTGGAAAAGAATATACTTTAAAAACTTATCTGGCATCTCACCAGGCTCCAGTCATCTATATTCTTTTGGGAGTAAACGGGATCAATGATCCCAGTGAGACCCATTATCGGGATACATTTGTAACGCTTATAGACAAGGTGGCTGAGATGGCTCCTAATTCCAATCTTGTACTTGTGGCAATAGGTCCAGTCGATGATAACGGAATCTATAAAAATAGTGTCCAGAATGCATGGATAGACAAATACAATGATTTTCTGCTTGAAACTGCAAAGGAGAAACATATTTTTTATCTTGATATCGCAGAAATTCTCAAAGGATCTGATGGGCAGGTTAAGTCTGAGTATAACGGCGGGGACGGACTTCATTATTCCGGAAAAGGATGCGAAGCCATATTCAGGTATATAGTAGAGCATCCTGTACCTCAAATATCTGATGAGGGTGAATATGTAGTTAAGTATATCAAGCCTGATCCAAACAGGATCAAGGTTACCATGGGTGATGAATCGGGAATCGACGAAGACAGGCTACAGGATCTTATGGATATGATGATTGGAACTCCAGAAAATCAGGCTGTCTCAGATTCAAGCACTGAATCAAGTGAGTTGACAGAAGAAGAACTGCGTCTACTAGAAGAGAAAGAAGAGAGAAAGAAAGCGGAAGAGGAAGAGAAAAAGAAGGCTGAAGAAGAAAAAAAGAAGGCTGAAGAGGAAGCTAAAAAGAAGGCCGAAGAGGAAGCTAAAAAGAAGGCTGAGGAAGAGGAAGCCAAAAAGAAGGCTGAAGAAGAGGAAGCTAAAAAGAAGGCTGAAGAAGAGGAAGCCAAAAAGAAGGCTGAGGAAGAGGAAGCTAAAAAGAAGGCTGAGGAAGAGGAAGCAAAAAGGAAGGCTGAAGAAGAGGAAAGAAAGAAGGCCGAAGAAGAGAAAGAAAAGTCCGAAACAGAGGAAGATGAATCCAAAGAGGAAGACAAGGATAAAAGCGGACAGGGCAGCAGTGAGGAAACTGAAAAAGAAGAATCATCTGGTCAGTCTGAGGGCGAGTCTGGAAATAATTCTGAAGGAGATTAAGAAGATAAACAAAAAAGGAAAGCAACAATTGCTTTCCTTTTTTAGTAGCGAGAGGGGGACTTGAACCCTCGACACCGCGGGTATGAACCGCGTGCTCTAGCCAGCTGAGCTACCTCGCCATAAGTGCCTGCTCATTGGAGCCGACTAAGATAATATAACGCGAAACCACCTATATTGTCAACAACTAATTTACGATTTTTAATCCTTTTCATTTCGACAACATCATGTGATAGTATTATCTATAAGAATCACTGGTGGGAGTTGAGTATGAAAGAGAAACAATTGACCTTGTCACAGCTGTGCAAAGAGCTGTCCATATCTTATGCAACAGGCCGTAACTGGCTGAGACTTGGTAAGATCATTCCCACTTCTAGCGATTCTGGAGTACCACAGTTTAGCATTTCATATGTAACTAATTTAAAAAAGGATTTAGGGGCTTGCAACAATTCATCACTTAAGAGCCGCAGGAACAAGAAATATAAATCCGGCTTTGGCTTATACGAATCCTACGTCTCAAAATCTTCTCCAAACATCAGGGCGGTATCAGATATTGTTAATTATATAAAAGATAATGAAGTTGAAGTGACAGAAGATATACTTTTAGCACTTCTTTCTGACTGTGCGGGTAAACTTATAAAAGACAAGTACCAAGAAGAAAACGGTATCTATTGCCAAATAAATTATCTGGATGTAGACAAAGACTGCTTTGCTAAGCTATCAAAGTCTCACCCAGATCTCTTTTCATCAAACTATACATACATTCCCACAGAGGATACCCTGGGGCTTCTCTACATCTCTCTACGTAGTCTTAAGAACAGGAAAGAGAAAGGCGCATATTACACCCCAACTGAGGTTGTGAACAGCCTTATCAGTAATGTCTTTTCCGAAAAAGACATTACATCAAAAGAGATAATCGATCCCTGCTGCGGTACAGGTAACTTTATTCTGCAGCTCCCAGAGACTGTAAAAAGTGAAAATGTTTATGCCAATGATATCGATGATATAAGTGTTAAGCTTGCAAGGATCAACTACGCCCTTAAGTACGATATCAGTGACAGAGATATGGTCATAAGTCACATTACTCAGTCGGATTTTCTCATTGATATGGAGGAAAAGAAATACGACATTATCCTTGGCAATCCCCCCTGGGGGAGCGAAGAGCCCTACGACGATTTCGTTGAAAGAGCATTAAAAAAACTTAAGGAAAATGGACATCTGTCCTTTGTGCTTCCTGAGTCCATACTTAGTGTGAAATCCCACAAAAAGATCAGGCAGTTCATGATGTCATCCTGCAGGCTAAGGTACGTGGAGTACCTTGGTGAAGTCTTTCATGGGGTTCAGTGTCCGTCCATCATTCTGCATGCGGAGCTTACCAAAGAACCATTTACAACAAAAGGTCTTGTTGTTAATGACGGCAGGAATGTGTTTACTATAGACACGGACCGCGAGGTGTCTGCAGATTCTCTAAGCATTAGGATTACAGACAAAGAGTACGCTCTGATCCAAAAAATAGGCGATGTTAATAACAAGGCTACACTTAAGGGTAACGCGCTTTTTGGTCTTGGAATCGTGACAGGAGACAACAAAAGATATATATCGCAGGTCAAGACGCCTGATAATGAGCCCGTGTTAAAGGGAACTGATATTGAGAAATACAGCTGTAATGTGCCGGAGAACTTTATCTCTTTTACCCCAGAAAAGTTCCAGCAAGTGGCGCCGGAGCACATCTACAGGGCAAAAGAAAAACTCCTGTATAAATTTATCAGCAGTGACCTGGCATTTGCCTATGACGATAAGGGAACGCTGTCATTAAACAGTTGCAACATCCTGATCCCGCAGATCCCGGGACTTTCAATAAAGTATGTGATGGCAGTCCTCAATTCCAGTGCTGCGCAGTTTGTTTATTCCAAGCTGTTTGGCTCTGTCAAGGTACTTCGTTCGCACCTTGAGCAGATTCCAATCCCCATTGCTGATGACGGGAAACAAAAAGAGATCATAGCTTATGTTGAAAAGATCATTAAAGCTAAAAAACCGCAGAAGGAAATAGAAAAGACCCTGGATAAAAAGATAGCTGAACTATACGGCTTGACAGGCGCTGAGTACCAGATGATAAAGGTTTCTTTAAAGTGAGAAGTTTGGTGCAATATCTGGGCAGAAACGCTCCCCTGAATGAGATATAATCCGAGAATAGAGGAATTAAATCTCATCCATTGGAGCGTATTTTATGAAAACAGAAAAGATTATAGTAGATCAAAACACAAATGTATCATTCAATAACAACGTGGATTACTGCGTAGGTACAGGGCGCCTTGGCCTTGCCCTCACAGAGGAATATTTAAAAGAGCTAAAGTTCGTTCAGGACATGATCGGTTTTTCCTACATAAGAGGTCATGGACTTTTTTGCGGAGATGTGTCCATCTATCACGAGTACGAGGAAGACGGAATAACAAAGGTAGAGTACAACTACACCTACATAGACAGGATCTTTGACAGTTTTATTAGCTTGGGAATCCGCCCATATCTCGAGCTTGGATTTATGCCTGATGATCTTGCAAGTGGCACCCAGACTGTATTTTACTGGAAGGGCAACACAACACCTCCCAAGGACTACAAAAAATGGACAGATATGGTGATAGCTCTTTTGAAACACCTTAAGGACAGATACGGTGAAGAAGTGACCTCGTGGCCCATAGAAGTCTGGAATGAACCAAATCTTCCAGGATTTTGGTATGAAGCTGACATGGAGGAGTACTTTAAGCTGTTTAAAGAGACCTTCAATGCCATCAAGTCCTACGACGCATGCTTTAAGGTTGGCGGCCCGGCAATCTGCGGAGTTAAGGATGCGGAGTGGATACAGGCTTTTCTTGATTTTTGCAAAAAAGAAGGAATCTGCCCTGACATGATAACAAGGCACCACTATACGGTGGAATTCCCTGAAAGAGTAGGGCACTACGACTATTCAAAGCTTCAGGACCCCAAAGAGCGCTTTGAAAATCTTAAGTCCACAAGGGACATCGTGGATTCCTTTGAAGAATTTAAGGATCTTCCAATCCATCTTACTGAGTTCAGTACTTCCTACACTCCAAAGGGCGTCATCCACGACACCAACATAAATGCTGCTTACCTGGCGCAGCAGCTTTCGAGGCTTGGAGATATGCATGAGGCTTATTCCTACTGGACCTTTGGAGATGTGTTTGAGGAGCAGGGCGTTCCCACATCTCTTTTCCATGGGGGATTTGGCCTTGTGGCAGCAGGTAATATCCCTAAGCCAACCTTCTGGACCTTTTACTTTTTTAAGCAGCTTAAGCTCTTTGGCAGCGACTGTGTTTACAGAGATGACAATGCTGTGATAGTAAAGGGAGATTGCGGCTATGCGGGAATTCTATGGAATATAGATGGTGATGATACGCAAAAAGAAATCTCACTTCCTATAAAGGATGGAGAGGAGCAGTCACTTATTGTTAAGACAGTAGATGAGGAGACAACTAATCCTCTAAAGCTTTGGCATGACTTAGGAGAGCCTGCTTATCCGACAAAAGAGGAAACAGAGCTTATAAAAAGCGCTTCCTATCCTGCAGTATCAAGCAGTATAGTAGCGCCTTTAGATGGTTTGGCTGATATTAAGATCGCTGTTAAGAGAAACGGTGTAGTTTACTTTATCCTCTCAAAAAGGAATTTTACGCCTGACAGGGGATACGATTACGACAGGGTTATTTCTTTTCACTGATCGCTAGGAGTATAGTCAGACCTTACGAAGCAACAGCTCGACGACAAAACCATTGTCGTTGTAGTATTCCATTCCGCCGCCCTGTTTGTTCATATACATCTTGCATAGGAACAGGCCAAGGCCGTACCCGGATTTACCTGCTGAGTTCTTGCCTCGGTAGTATTTTTCTGAGATAAGAGGAAGGTCGCTATCCGGAACACCTGGGCCTTCATCGCGGATCTTTATCTTGATAAAGCTTCCTGCTTTGCCATTTTCCATAAGGATGTCTTTAGTCTGTGAAAAAGTTACTGTAATGTCTGTTCCGGCGTATTTGGCAGAATTACTGATAATGTTTTCAATAACCTGATCCATTCTCTGTCTGTCCATGTAAACCAGGCAGGGATGGATATGGTTTTTCATAATGATATTTCCAAAGGAAGAAAGGCTTTTTATCCGATCCTCCAGGATCACTGTGCTCTCTTCACTGACTGTAACTTCGATTTTTTCTATATCTTCAAGACTTGCATGCATCACATCGCTCATAAGGGAGCTTACGCTCTCTGCCTTGGCGTTAATGGTCCTGATCTTATCAAGAGTATCAGAGTATTCGGCAGTGTCTTGTTCACCCGCTTCTTTTATTTTCCTTGAATACTTAAGATCTAAAACTTCGCAGGTTGCACCTATAACAGCAAGAGGAGTCTTTATGTCATGGCTAAGGCCCTGGATCAGCTCTTTTCTTGCAATCTCACCTTTTCGCTCCCTGTCGATAGAGAGCTTTATCTGCTCGCGCATCATGTCATAGCCTTCAACGAAGCTTCCGAACATGTTGGTCTTTCTGATGGGAAGAGGCTTATCAAGATCGCCCTTTGCGATATCAGTGGCGAAATCCTTAAGCTCTTTTATGGGCTTTAAAAAGACTTTGTACATGTAGAACAATAGAAGATATCCGGCCAAAAGGACAGCTCCCCAAAGAATTGTTGCGGCTGTCATAAACTGGCTTCTTGTATTTTCAAAGTGCTCCTTCTTGTCATCAAAGGCAACTTTTCCAACATATTCGCCGTTTACTTCAAGGTCAAGGATAAGAGCGCCACTTGAGTAAAGAGAAGCCAGTTCCGGATCATTTATTTTTTTTGAGAGTATGATCTGACATGAGTATTTTTCCTCAGCGAAGGTTTCGGGCATTCCATTTTCAATATCCTGCTCTACCTGGTAAAGAAGGTCATTATAATAAACGATATCTCTTTTGCCATAAGCAGTTTTGCGGCTTAAGTGGCAGAAGAATACCAGAATGATCAGCATGAATATGGTAAAAGAAATGAATATCCGTCTTAAACTTTTCATGATAGCTCTAAAATATATCCCGTTCCCCAGACAGTCTTTATTAGTTTTGGCTCGTTGGGATTTTCTTCAATCTTTTCCCTGAGTTTCCTGATATGTACGTTGAGAGTACTGTCACTAAAGAAAGTATCTCCCCATACTTCATCAAAGAGTACTTCCTTTTTGACTATAGTGTCGTGGTGCTTGTAGAGACAGTCAAGAAGAGCATATTCCTTGGCCTTTAATGGGATGCTTTGTCCTTTTATGATAACGGACATGGTGGGATAGTCCATGTAAAAGCTATTATCCTCGCCGCTATCAGAAGGCGCAGGATCAGAAACTCCGTTCTGGCCAGCTTCTTTCATCTGGGCAATGCGCTTTAAGTTTACCTTGACCTTTGCAAGAAGAACAGACAGGCTATAGGGCTTTTTGACGTAGTCATCGCCGCCTATGGAAAGAGCTATAAGTACATCGTCGTCGCTTTGCCTGGCACTAATAAAGAGTATTGGAAGCTGCATGTCTTCCCTTAGTTTTTTACAGACATCAAAACCTGATCCATCTCCTAAATTGATATCAAGAAGGATCAGGTCAGCGGTGTTTCCCTCTTCAAAGAAAGCAAGGCAGGATGCGGCGCTTTCTACATACTGCGTAGAAACGTCAAACATCCTGAAA
>NZ_JAGAYD010000222.1 GCF_017940685.1 Butyrivibrio sp.
TGAGAAAGTTATCAAACGGCAATCTGGAGCTCTCATATCTTTATGGCAAGTATCCAAGAGGCCTTATAGAGCTTCTTGGAAGCACTGTCAGCAAGATGGAGACTCTTTTCCCGGGCGCAAGCCTTACCTTTGATGCTATGAATGATGAATCCAAACAGCTTGCCAAGCATCTGTTTCCAAAATCAAAAACAACCCATATATATGAGGCAGAGTTTTAAAGGATAGATATTACTAAGAATGGGAGATGAAGATATGTCAGGATTTGAAGAATATAAGAAAAAACAGGACAATCAGGATAACAGAGATCTCTTTGTAACAAATGAGATAAATAAAGGAATTGATATAAATAAGCCTTCTTATGATTATGATCCGGAGCAGCTCATGGAGCATCTGACTGCGAAGATTTCGGATAAGTCTGAGGAGGCTTTTGCCCTTAGGACTAAGTATTATTTTAGTGACAGGGATGCACAGACAGCCAAGATAAGGCGCTATCAGAAGCTTTCCAACATCGGTGAGAACAAGGACAAGCTGACTGAATATGCCGGCCGGTATAATTACCATAAGGCAACAGACAGGCAGTATGCTGCTGATACGGCGGCTCACAAATTCATGGATGTTCAGAACAAGCAGTATGAATACAGAAAAGATGACGATCCGAACAGTACAGTGGATTCTCTGACCAAATATAAGCACCGGAAAGAAATCATGAAGTGCAGAATGGAAGCTCTTAAGAGTGTAGCTTTCGTTAAGGCTCAGAATAAAAAGCACGAGAAATACCTTATAGGAAGATCCAGACTCTCCTGCAATCTTGTACTCAAGGATCAGCTTGAGCATTTTATAGAGCTTGAAAGCAATAAGCAGGATAATGCTGTGACGCTTAGAAAGCTTCGCTCAGAACTTACCAAAGTGGAGTCCGAGATCAAAAAGGCCACCAAGACTTTGATCGATAATGTGCCTCAGGCCCAGTATAAGTGGAGAGAAGCCAATGGCCTTAATAAAGCTGCATATACCAGAAATATGAATACATACAGAGATGAGCAAAATCCCGGCTGTGATATGAATGCTGCGATCTTGATGACTGAGCTGTCAGTACTTCAGAGACAGCAGTCAGTTTTTGAATGGCCAAAGAAATCTGTATTAGGACTTAGCGATGGCACTGATATGGAGCCTTTATCCAAGGCTGAGAAGGAGAACCTTGAGTGGAACAAGGAGTACGACAAAGCTGACGATGCCGGGAAACTTGCGATGCAAAGGCATGCCCTTAAGAGATTTATGAAGATGCCTCTTCCTTCTGCAGATGCCATTAAGGGAAGCAAAGCTGGAAAGTACATTATCGCCAATATTAGGGATTATTACGATCTCACAAAAAGAGCTCTTCCTTACTACAAGAACCTGATGAATAATCCTGGCAATGACCCTATTGGTCTTGAAATCCAGAATGATGCAAAGCTCAGAGCCAGGATCAATTATATCGATGCGATCGATAAGTATTTAGACTACAGACTGCGCAGGGATCATCAGATCTGCTTTGGAGAGTATGAAGTTGAATTTGAATCAGATCCTCTTTACAAGTATACAAAAAATGCGAGAGGTCGCGTAACACGCCAGAGAAAGTATGGAGATGACGAAAGAGGTCACAGCAGATCCAATGAGGAGTTTGCTGCTCTTAATGATGCCTTCAGAGCGTTTAAGGTTGCCATGGCCGGACAGGGTCAGATGCAGGTACAGCAGCCTCATGTTCAGGAGCAGAATATTCAGCCTCAGGTTCAGATACAGCCTCAGGTTCAGGAAGAAAACATCCAGCCCCAAGTTCATGTACAGCCTCAGGCCGGCGCTGCATTGCAGGAAGAAGAGTTTGAACTCATCATAGATGAGCAGCATCTGGATCAGCCTGCTCCGGAAGAAGTTGTAGAGGTTAAGCAGACAGTAAGGAACATGGTAGAACTCTTCGAGAACAATGGCAAGGAAGATAATAAGTCAATCAACAAAGAGGAAAATCAAAACAAGATCAATATCATCGAAGAGGATAAGAAGGAAGAGAA
>NZ_JAGAYD010000223.1 GCF_017940685.1 Butyrivibrio sp.
AACATCAGAAGTCATTCTCTTAAGAGTCTTAAGGATGACAGCGATGACAAATATAGTTACAACTAAAAGAACGATAGCAATAACAATGAATGTCATAGAAGAAACAAGGATCTTGTGGTTGATAGCCTTTTCGTTAGCCTCTTTTTCCTGGCTAGCCCACGCCTCAACAATATCAGACATGTTACTGATGTAATCTCTTGTGGCATCAAACTCAGTGTCAAAGGTTGCTATATCGCCTATGCCATTCTTAACATCATAGCTGCTAATCCATTTAGAATACTGAGATGAAAAGCCTTCAGCCAGCTTGCCGAAGGTATCGCCATCATCATCTTTAAGCTGGTTATAAAGATAGTCATTCTTCTTGGCAAGCTCTGCTGCTGCATTTACACCATCAAGCGCCTGCTGTGCATTGGACTTGTAATCATCCACATATACTGCAATGCCCTCTGGACCAACATAGTCTGCATAAGCAAGCTTTCTTGTTGCAGCAAGCATTGCCTGATACAGGTCTCTGTCTGCATTGATAAGGTCGGTACTTATGGTATAGAGCATATCATAGTAGACCTCTTCATCGGTCATTTCTATGGATCTCATCTGTGTGCCGCTAAAGACGATACTTGCTATAAGTGCGATGGTAAGTACACCAGTCACACCAAGAAGGATCGCGCCGAGCGGTGCTTTAAAACCTGAATTGTTCTTCTGATTCATTCTGCTACCTCCTTAATCCGAAACTCATATAATAATTATATTGCGTTTCGTCTAAAGAGTGTATATTTTTGCAAAAGTTTATACTTTTTTTAGATAATTTGTTACTACTTTATCAATTCTGTCACTTATCAATTTTTTCTCTGATAAGCTCTCTTGTCCTTTCTATCTCTTCCCAAAAATCCCTGGCTGACATTCTTATTGCGCCGCTCCCCATGACTATGACCTGTTCGATGGCATCAGAAGTTGCTACTGTCACCTTGTATTTTTTACTGATCTCGTGGGCAACCTTTTCAATGTACTGATCGGCGGTTTCTGCCTCTTTTGTATAAATAATCAAAAGGCCGCTCCTGTCCTCCACGTGCTCTTTTCCGCCAGGAACTTTATAGGCGTCAAACACCAAAAGTACGCGTTCTCTTCTAAATCCCTGGAAGTTTATAAGGGTGTCGATGAGACTGTCTCTTGCTGCCTTTAGATCTGTTTTTGCAAGGTCTGACAGTTCTTTTGATGCATAAATAATATTGTAGCCGTCCACCAGAAGATACTCTTTGTACTCCTCTAAAGGCTTCACATTCTCGTATTTTTCACGCTTTTGCTGCTCAACTTCATGGTCTCTTCGGGCCTCTTTTTCCTCTTTTGTCATGCCCTCATAGACAGTCTCGGTTTCAACATATCTGGGCTTGACCGCACCGTAGGTCCTTTCAAATATGGCCATAAGCTCGCCTTCTGCAGCCCTTTGTTCTCTTTCTCTTTCGGCAAAAGACCTCTCGGTGGTATCTTTATTTTTCAGCCTGTCCTGTAATTCTTTTAAGGCCTCCATATCTATGTTGTCAGAAAGATCCGTCTCCACCTTGTGGGTCTTTGGATTATAACCGCTGTCAACATGCATGTAGCTTCTGACCTGATCCCAGGGCACAACAGTTCCTGCTCCGTGCATACAAAATACTGAGTCAGGAGAATTCCTCTTATCAAGAGTGGGATCATAGCCCTTTTCAAGTATCACTTCCTCTGCGTTGTGGCAGGGAGCATAGCCACTTAAGGTTGTAAAGATCCTGCCCTCACCCTTGGTGTAGGAGGATACATCTCCTGCGTAGTCTCCAAAACATGCAGCAGGAAGAGTTCCCGTTATAACTGACATATCGCCTTCTATCTCAGGTCCTGAAACAGTGGCGTTCATCCGTTGAAGGTCTGTAAGAGCTCTTCCAACACAGTCTCCTGGAACTTCCAGCCTGTAGTCAAGAACCGGCTCAAGAAGGATACTGTCAGCCATCATAAGTCCCTGCCTCACCGCTCTGTAGGTGGCCTGTCTGAAATCTCCGCCCTCTGTGTGCTTGACGTGGCTCTTTCCGGCAATTACCGTGATCTTCATATCTGTAATCTCAGAACCCGTAAGGACTCCGCGATGTTTCTTTTCTCCGAGATGAGTTAATATAAGCCTCTGCCAGTTGAGGGAAAGATCGTCGGTACTGCAGTTGGTTTCAAACTTAAGGCCGCTTCCTGGCTCTAATGGCTCAAGAAGAAGATGTACCTCTGCGTAGTGGCGAAGAGGCTCGAAGTGTCCAACTCCCTCAACAGGGCCAAGTATGGTTTCTTTGTAGACGATATTGCCCTTTCCAAATTTAACATCAAGGCCAAACCTGGTTTTTATAAGATGGGTAAGGATCTCTTTTTGCACCTCTCCCATGAGGTTTACAAGGATTTCTTTTGTTTCTTCATTATATGAAACAAGGAGCATCGGCTCCTCGTCCTCTAATGCCTTAAGGTTACTGTAGACTACGGCAGGGTCTGCGCCTTCAGGAAGTATCAGCACTGATGACAATATGGGCTGCAAAACTTCTGAGACCGTATCTCCCTCAAGTACTCCAAGCCCTTCTCCTGCGCGCCTGTTGGTCAGTCCCATAACTGCAACTACCTGGCCAGCTACCGCTTCCTTTATGGCCTGCATCTTA
>NZ_JAGAYD010000224.1 GCF_017940685.1 Butyrivibrio sp.
AACTGTTGTATCAATAAAAGGACCGTCATACAGACTCAAAGATAAGAAAGTACTTTTTGAGCCAAACTCAAAGGAAGAGTGACGGATAAAATGTACATTTTTATTTTCCACTTTTTGTACATTCATATATTGACATTTACATTTGGAGATTATAAGATATTTGATCCAAAGTACAATAAGTACAACTTCCGTATTCACGATTATTTTCTTGCAAAGGCACTCGATCAGGTAAGACCGGGCGGTATGGTTGCAGTGATTACCACAAAGGGAACACTGGATAAAAGCAATCCAACAATCCGAAAGTATCTGGCTGAGAGGGCAGAGCTTGTGGGAGCAATCCGACTTCCGAATACTGCATTTAAGGATAATGCAGGAACAGAAGTGACAGCGGATATCCTGTTTTTACAGAAAAGGGAGCGAAAGATTGATATAGAGCTGGACTGGGTACATCTTGGTGTTACAGACGATGGCATAGCAGTCAATTCCTACTTTGCAGAGCACCCGGAAATGATGCTCGGCACAATGCAGTATGATACAAGAATGTTCGGGCAGGACAGCAGATATACCGTCTGCGTGAATGATGATGAGAACTTTAATCTGTATGAAGCACTCAATAAGGCAATCGGTAACATCAAAGCACAGATGACAGATTTTGAAAGACTGGCAGACAATGAGGAGCAGACGGAGGAAGTCATTCCCGCTGATCCGGATGTCAGAAATTATACTTACACATTCTTTGAAGGAAAGCTCTATTACAGGGAAAATTCCGAAATGGTAAGAAAAGAAGTATCACAGACTGCCGAGGAGAGAATCAGAAGTCTTGACGAAATCAGACAGATAACAAGAGAGCTGATTGATATCCAGATGGAGGGCTGTAGTGATGAGGAGCTTGCAGACAAACAGCAGCTTTTGAATGTAAAATATGATAAATTCGTTGGAAAGTATGGAGCAATCACTTCCAAAGCAAACCGTACAGCGTTCAGGGATGACAGCGATTATCCGCTTCTTTGCAGTCTTGAAGAAGTAAATGAGGACGGGGAGGTGAAGAAGGCTGATATGTTTTATAAGCAGACGATTAAGGCAAAGTCCGTGGTGGACAGGGTAGAAACTGCGGTAGAGGCTCTTAATGTATCGGTCAATGAGTTTGGATATGTAAATATCCCTTATATGCTCTCTATTTATGAAGCAGACAGGGATACTCTAATAAAGGAACTTGATGGAATTATATTTCTTAATCCTGACCGTTACAATGAAAATAACCCGGATGCAGGCTGGGAGACAGCAGACGAATATCTGTCAGGAAATGTAAGGGATAAGCTGCGTGTTGCAAAGGCGATGGCGGCGGATACCGATAATCCGCAGGCAGAAAGATTTGCCGCCAATGCCGCAGCCTTAGAGGAAGTTCAGCCGGAATGGATTGAAGCCTCGGATATTGATGTAAAGATTGGAACAACTTGGATTGAGCCGCTTGATTATGAGCAGTTTATTTATGAGCTGCTTAATACACCAAAGAGGGTAAGGGCAATCAGAACAGAGTATTATAATTCCGGTATTCAGGTTCACTTGAATAAAATGAGTATGGAATGGTTCATTGAGAATAAAAGTATGGATAAACATTCCGTGGCGGCAACAAAAACCTATGGTACAAGCAGAATGGACGCTTATTCTATTTTTGAGGAAACCCTGAACTTAAAAACGGTCACTGTCAGGGACAGGATTGATGATGGTGATGGCAAGTACCATTATGAAGTCAATAAGAATGAGACAATGCTTGCAAGGGAAAAGCAGAATATGATTAAGGAGAAGTTCAAGGAATGGCTGTTTGCAGAACCGGAACGCAGACAGAAGTATGTGGAATATTATAATGAAACTTTCAATAATATCCGCCTGCGTGAGTATGACGGAAGCCACTTGCAGTTTCCGGGAATGAACCCTGAAATTGAATTAAAACCGCACCAGAAAAATGCGGTGGCACGAATCCTTATGGGAGGAAATACCCTGCTTGCACACTGTGTCGGTGCCGGAAAGTCATTTGAAATGATGGCTGCGTGTATGGAGCAGAAAAGGCTTGGACTTGCCAATAAGACAATTATGGTAGTGCCAAAGCCGCTTATCGGACAGACAGCAAGTGAATTTTTAAGGCTTTATCCGTCAGCAAATATCTTGGTCGCAACGGAGCGTGATTTTGAAAAGAGCCGTAGAAAGCAGTTTGTATCAAGGATTGCGACAGGCGATTATGACTGTATTATTATGTCCCACTCGCAATTTGAGAAAATCCCAATCTCGCCGGAGAGAAAGGAGCGAATGCTTAATGAGCAGATAGAGGAAATCACTTATGCGATTGATGAAATGAATGAGAGAAACGGGGAACGCTGGACAGTAAAACAGATGGAAAGCCAGAAGAAAAAGCTGGAGGAACAGCTTAAATCACTGACCGATGAAAGCAGAAAAGATGACCTGATTACCTTTGAGGAGCTTGGTGTTGACTCTATTATGGTAGATGAAGCACACAATTTTAAGAACCTTGCCATTTTTTCAAAGATGAATAATGTGTCGGGAATCAGCAGTTCAGGGGCTAAGAAGTCAACGGATATGCAGCTTAAATGCCAGTATTTATCAGAGATAAATGATGGCAGGGGCATTGTATTTGCTACCGGAACACCGATAAGCAACACGATGTGTGAGATGTATGTTATGCAGCTTTATTTGCAGAAGTCGGCACTTGAGGAAATGGGAATTCATCATTTCGACTCGTGGGCGGCTAACTTCGGAGAAGTAACAACAGCACTGGAGCTTACAGTTGAGGGCAGTGGTTTCCGTTTCAAGAGCAGGTTCAATAAATTTACCAATTTGCCGGAGCTTATGAACATCTTCCGTGAGGTTGCCGATGTGCAGACAGCGGATATGCTTGCCCTTGATGTGCCGGCTCTGCGTGGCGGCAAGCCTATCATCGTGGAGTCGGAGCCTGACTGGTATGTGAAGCAGGTAATGGAAGATTTTGTGGTAAGGGCAGAAAGGATAAGAGGCGGAGGTGTTGATCCAAGCGTTGATAACTTCTTAAAGATTACACACGAAGCAAGGCTTCTTGGAACAGACGCAAGACTGATTGATAAGGACGCACCGGACAATCCGGACGGAAAGCTCAATAAGGTGGCAGAAAATGTCTGGAAAGAATATGTAAAAGGAAATGCTGATGGTCATATAGGCTGTCAGCTTATTTTTTCGGATATTGGAACACCAGGAGCTGACAAGGACTTTACGATTTATGATTATCTGAAGGAGTCACTTATCAAGTATGGTATCCCAGCGGAGGAGATAGCATTTATCCACGATGCAAAAACGGACGCACAGAGGGACGCACTCTTTAAGGAAATGAGGACAGGTAAGAAAAAAGTCCTTATCGGCTCAACAGATAAGTGTGGTACGGGTGTTAATGTGCAGACACACCTTGTAGCAATGCACCATGTCGATTGTCCGTGGAAGCCTTCTTCCATTGAACAGAGAGAGGGCAGAGGTATCCGACAGGGAAATGAAAACGATGAGGTGGCAATCTACAGATATGTTACAAAAGGAACCTTTGATGCGTACAACTGGTCACTTGTGGAGAATAAGCAGCGTTTCATCAGTCAGGTTATGACAAGCAAGGCAGTAAGCCGAAGCTGTGAGGACATTGATGAGGCAACGCTTTCCTACGCCGAAATTAAGGCGGTTGCTACAGGCAACCCTTTAATCAAGGAAAAGATGGAGGTTGACAATGATGTCCAGAGATTAAAGCTCTTAAAGGCGTCTTATGATAATCAGAGGTACGGATTGCAGGATAACTTTATGATCAAGTATCCAAAACTTATCAAAACTGCGACAGAGAAACTTGCCAATGTCAGGGAAGATATAAAGGCAAGGGATAAGGAGCTGATTGATAACTCGGACTTCGCCATTACCATAGGTAATGCAACTTATACAGAAAGAGTGGACGGTGGAACCACGATGCTTGAAGCAATCAGCAAATGCAAGACAGGCGAAACCACTTCAATCGGTAAGTTTCACGGCTTTGAGCTTCTGGTAGAAAAGAATTTCCTCAGTATCAACTATATGGTGCTTCGTGGAAAGACGGAATACAAGGCAGAGCTTTCCACAAGTCCGGTGGGAAGTATGGTAAAGCTGGAGAATCTGTTCAACGGACTTCACGAAAATGTAGATTTTCTGGAAAAGAAGATTGAACAGTACCAGAATGACCTTGAGGCTTCAAAGGCAGAGTATGATAAGCCGTTTGCACACAGTGCGGAACTGGAAGAAAAACTTGCAAGGCAGTGTGAATTAAATGCCCAGCTTGACCTTGAGAACGCAAAGGCTATGGACGCAGATCTAGGCGGACCGGACGAAGAAAAGTTTGAGGACAGAATAGAAAATGCGGGCATTGTTGCAGAGGATAAGGGAATTTATATGACAGACAGAGACAGGAAAAGATAGGAGTGGGACTCTATGAACATAAGGAAAGTGGTCGCAGGACTACTGATTGCAGCAGGGATTGCCATTATGGCAGTCCCTTTTTTCAGTTCAAAACAAGGAACAATGCGTTTTGTTGTCAGGTGCAGATATAAGGAGGCGGCAGATGAATAAGAGATACCGACTTGGGGAGATAGAAGAAACAGTATCGGAAATGGAGGAGTTAATCGACACCCCGGACGATATTGCAGAGATTGATGATGACTTTCAGATAGTCGTAAGCGGCTGGTCTGTATATGTCGAAAGCCTGAACCTGATACTCAGACAGGGAGTTGCCTGTATCTGGGATGCAGAGGCAGGATTATTTATGCCTGACTTTGATGTGACTATCATGTATGAGGGGAACATCGAAACACAGGAATGGCTCTATTATGAGCAGGGCGGAATGGCTGTCACACTCGGCAACTGGTTAAATGGCAGATTGTCTTGTAAACAGATAGAACAGCTTTGGTGTGAGCTTATCATACCGGAAAACAACAATTCAGAAGTATAAGAAAGAGAGGAACAGCGTATGAAGTATTCAATTAAAGTAAACGAAGTAAGAGCAAAAGATGGCAGCAACATCAAAGGTTTTGCAACCGTGGTATTTGGTGACTCATTCAAGATTACCAATATCGCAATCCTTGAAAATAAGGAAAAGGGAGAGCTTTTTGTATCAATGCCAAGGTACCGTTCCAATGAGCGTGATGAGAGCAACAGCGTGGTTTATAAGGATGTCTGCAATCCTATCACGGCAGAGTTTCGTGAGGAACTCTATACCAATATCCTTGAGGCTTATGCGAAAATCAGGGAGCCGGAAAAAGCAGAAATACAGACACAGGACAAAACACAGGAAATGCCGGAGTTTTCCGTGACGGTTACACCTTATGAAAGGGAAGGAAGTAATATCAAGGGACTTGCCCGCATTTACTTTGAAAACAGCTTCATTGTAAATAATGTAAATATCCTTCAGGGCAAAGAAAAAATCTTTGTGTCAATGCCTTCTTATAAGACAAAGCAGGTGGACGAGAATGGCAAGCCAATCTATCAGGACGTCTGCTATCCGGTCACAAAGGATTTCAGGGAGAAGCTCTACAATGAGATTATTGCAGAGTATGAGAAAGCAAAGGATAAGAGCAACGAAAAAGCAAGGGAGAATGCCGAACAGAACCACGGAAATCCCGACAGGGAGAAAAAGGATACTCCCTTTCGATAATTAAGATTAAGGGGCGGCAGGAGCTGCCCCGTTTATAAGGAGGAAAAGCAGATGGAAGCAGAAAAGACACTTACCAATGAGGAGATCATAAGGGAACTTCTCGACCTGTTAAAAAAGAATGCTATGAAAGAGCCGGCAAATGATGTATTTGAGATATGCAGCTATGTGGACGGTCTGGAGAAAAAGATTGCGACTATGACAGAAGAACTTACAAGTATGCAGAACCAGATTAGAGAAATGCAGGAAGATACCCTTGTCAATAATGCGAAAAAGGCATTGGCAGAAGCACAGGAAAGATTAAATGCCAGATGTGAGCAGATAAAGTCACAGGTATCTGAGGTAAAGGTACAGGTAAAATCTACTGCCAAGAGCATTGTTGATGAAACAAAGGCAAAGGGCAGGGCGGCACTTTACAGGGTTACAGAGTTTGCAGGAATTAAGAAAAGACTTCTTAATGTAAGAACAGCAGTAAAAGATGCGATTGTATCTACTGACAGGGATATTGCAAGGACAGCACTTCTTGCAAAGGGACTCCGTGAAGCCGGGCAGACCGTAAACAATGCGTTCCGTACCTTTGCGGATAAGCCGGAAGTGGATTATTCACAGAAGGAACAGAAACACCCAATCACAAAGGCGGTAATTGCCCCTATGAAAGCAGTGAGAAAGCTGTTTGTATCAATGGAGCTACATCTGGACGCTTCGATTGATAAGCTGGATAATCTGGCTATGAATGTGCAGTTTGATAAGGTAAAGCGTATGGAAGATATTAAGAGCGGGGAACAGAAAGTATCAGACATAGTAGAAGCAGAACGGGATAGAGTCTATGCAGAGGTTATACATGCATCGATGGTGGTAGAAGGTCATGAGTATCAGTATAATGCCGATGCTTTTGAGGCAAGAGATAGTGCTGATGTAAAAGTGGAGACAGTAGAGAAAGTATCAAAGGCAAGAGAAGATAAAGCTAGATAATATAGAGGCATATCATTAGAAATGTTGATATGATTTGTTTAGGTAGAAAAATTATGGTATATGTGTTATACTATTTTAGTCAGGTAAATGTATTTCTTTATAAAGAGTGGAAATTTAATTTGTGAGCGAATTTACAGAAAAAGAAATGCTAAAAATAAAAAATGCTTAAGTGGTTATGAAAGTGAAGTTTTTGATTTCAAAGATATAAGTCTAGATTGCCAATAACTGAAAGTTATTTAATGTATTTTTTAAATAGAAATACTATAACTCTTAAATTAAATGAAATAATATATTGTATAAAACATATTATAATTCTGAAATAGATAACGGCATACTATGATAATTAAAATATGCGATGTATAACATTATTTTATGTAAAAAGATGGCTAATATTGTGGTAGCTTAATAGATATTCACATTTTATTTGTTTAAGAGTTCAAAAATTAAAAATAAATGACTGATAATCAAGTATTATCAGTCATTTAGGA
>NZ_JAGAYD010000225.1 GCF_017940685.1 Butyrivibrio sp.
CACAGCCGGTCCTTATCATCGCAACTTATGATGAGAACGGTGTACCAAATGCCATGAATGCTGCGTGGGGCATCACCACTGATTTTAAGGAGATTTCAATCAGTCTGTCTGAGCACAAGACTACTGACAATCTTGCAAAAAGAGGCGCCTTCACGGTTAGCCTTGCGACAGAAGATCAGATGGTTCCCTGCGACTACGTTGGCATAGAGTCAGGAAGAAAGGTTCCGGACAAGTTTGAGAAGGCAGGATTCCACGCAACCAAGAGTGAGTTTGTTGATGCTCCGCTCATTGATGAATTGCCGGTAGCCCTTGAGTGCAAGGTAAAAAGCTTTGAAGATGGCATTCTTGTTGAAGAGATCGTAAACGTATCTGCTGATGAGAGCGTAGTCGTAGATGGAGCAGTTGATATTACTAAAGTTAAGCCAATAAGCTTTGATCCGTTCGGAAATGCTTACTTCGGAATCGGTGAAAAAGTAGGCAATGCTTTCAAAGACGGTGCGAAACTAAAGTAGTATAATATAGTTGTTGCAATTGTTGATTATATTGGAGGAGGTACGATATGGCAGACATCGCTGCAATCATCAAACAGATTAATGGTAACAAAGAGCTAATGGCACAGATCGCCAAAGCAGATCCCAAGCAGGGAGTTGAGCTTCTAAAGAAGGCCAACATTGATGTAACTGAGGATGACATCAAGAAAGTTCAGGCTGCTGTAGCAGACGGAAAGCTTGATCTTAACGACATCAAGAATCTCGCTGGTGGGTTGTTTAAGAAATGACAGACAACCGTATGGAATGGGCAAGAAAGCGTGACGAGCTGGTGGACGCAGTAAAGCGTCTTGGGTTTCCCAGAGAACTGGGAGAGCAGGTTGCTAAACAGCTTGGAAGCCCTAAGGCAATGGATAGGATGCTGGCTTACCTATATAACGTAAAACCGAGAACTGCGGAGCTCATCGTGGATGAGATGCTGGCTATCTGCAGTGATGTTGATAGTTGGCATAACAAAAAGGCTGCAGAAGAAGCAAATGCCAAGTACAATGAAATCCTGAATTATGGGCTCGGTTCGGATGATGAAGAGTAAATACATATAGGAATTATTATCATTTTTTAGGCGAAGTCATAAGGCTTCGCCTTTTTGTGTGTCCACTTTGTGAAACATGATAAAAGTTATTATTTTTATTGTTAATATTTTGACAGCTATATGGTATAGTAGGTCTTGGTGCTTTTTAGATTACGTTTAATAGAAAGGGAATTTTCATGGCAAATCACGAATTTTCACAGTGGGACGGTTTCGTAGGTCGTGTTTGGAAAGACAATATCGACGTACGTGACTTCATTCAGAACAACTACACTCCATACGATGGAGATGAGTCTTTCCTGGCAGGTCCAACAGAGGCTACAAACACTCTTTGGGGCAAGCTTCAGGAGCTCCAGGCACAGGAGCGCGCTAAGGGTGGCGTTCTTGATATGGATACAGACATTGTATCTTCACTTACTTCTCATGGCGCAGGCTACATTTCAGAAGAAACAAAGGATATGGAGCAGATCGTTGGCCTTCAGACTGACAAGCCACTTAAGAGAGCATTCATGCCTTTCGGTGGAATCACAATGGCAGAGCAGTCATGCAGAATGTATGGCTATGAGCCAAGTGAGAGACTCCATGAGATCTTTACAAAATATCACAAGACACACAACCAGGGTGTATTCGACATCTACACACCAGAGATGAAGAAGGCCCGTCACAACAAGATCCTTACAGGACTTCCTGATACTTACGGACGTGGACGTATCGTAGGCGACTACAGAAGAGTTGCTCTTTACGGAATCGATTACCTTATCGAGAAGAAGCAGGCTGATTTTGCTGCAACAGCTCGTCAGGGTATGCGTCGTTATGACTTCCAGCTTCGTGAGGAGATCGCAGACCAGATCAATGCTCTTAAGGGCATGAAGGAAATGGCTGCTATCTATGGCATCGACATTTCTAAGCCAGCTGCTACAGCAAAAGAGGCTGTTCAGTGGCTCTACTTTGGATATCTTGCAGCTATCAAGACACAGAACGGTGCTGCTATGTCAGTAGGACGTGTTTCTACATTCCTTGATATCTACTTTACTCGTGACCTCAAGAAGGGAATCATCACTGAATCTGAGGCACAGGAGATCATCGACCACTTCACTATGAAGTGCCGTATGGTTAAGTTCGCACGTATTGAATCTTACAACCAGCTCTTTTCCGGAGACCCAGTATGGGCTACTCTTGAGGTTGGTGGTATCGGACTTGATGGCCGTCACCAGGTTACCAAGACCTGCTACAGATTCCTCCACACACTGGAGAACATGGGACCTTCACCAGAGCCCAACCTTACAGTTATGTATTCAAGCAGACTTCCTGAGAACTTCAAGAAGTATGCTGCTAAGATCTCTGTAACAACATCTTCAATCCAGTACGAGAACGATGATGTAATGCGTGTTACATGGGGCGATGACTACTCAATCTGCTGCTGCGTATCTGCAACAGAGACAGGTAAGGAGCTCCAGTTCTTCGGCGCACGTGCTAACCTTGCTAAGTGCCTTCTTTACGCTATCAACGGTGGTGTTGATGAAAAGACAGGTGACCAGGTTGGACCTGAGTACAAGGCTATCACAGCTGAGTACCTTGACTATGATGAGGTTATGCAGAAGTTCGATCAGATGATGGATTGGCTTGCTCACCTCTATGTTGGAACACTTAACATGATCCACTACATGCACGACAAGTACTACTATGAGGCTTGCCAGATGGCCCTCATCGATACACACGTACGTCGTTCATTTGCTACAGGTATCGCAGGATTCTCACACTGTGTAGACTCACTTTCAGCTATCAAGTATGCTAAGGTTAAGGCTATCCGTGATGAGAACGGAATTGCTAAGAACTTTGAGATCGAGGGTGACTTCCCTCGTTACGGTAATGATGATGACAGAGCTGACGAGATTGCTATCTGGCTTCTTCGCACATTCATGGGCAAGCTTCGTCACATCCACACCTACAGAGATTCAGAGCCTACAACATCTATCCTTACTATCACATCAAACGTTGTTTATGGTAAGGCTACAGGTGCTCTTCCTGACGGACGTCCAGCTGGTGAGCCACTTTCACCTGGTGCTAACCCAGCATATGGCGCAGAGGTTAATGGTCTTATTGCATCACTTAACTCTGTTGCTAAGCTTCCTTACGAAGAGGCTCTTGATGGAATTTCAAATACACAGACAATCAACCCAGGTGCTCTTGGACACACAGATGAAGAGCGCACAAACAACCTCGTAAACGTACTTGACGGTTACTTCGATCAGGGTGCACACCACCTCAACGTCAACGTATTTGGAAAAGAGAAGCTCATCGACGCTATGGAGCATCCAGAGAAGCCTGAGTATGCTAACTTCACTATCCGTGTTTCAGGATACGCAGTTAAGTTCATCGACTTGACTAAGGAGCAGCAGATGGATGTAATTTCTCGTACATGCCACGAGGCGCTTTAATTAGATTTTTCGGAGTTATTTAATGAGTGATATTATTGGATACGTAAACAAGCTGGAGAGCTTTGGAGCCGTTGACGGACCTGGAGTTCGATACATCATTTTCCTTAATGGTTGCAGGATGCGATGCGCTTTCTGCCACAACCCTGAAACCTGGAAGGAAGGCGAGGGCCAGCAGTTTACAGCGGATGAGCTTTTGAAAAAGGCGCTTCGCTTCAAACCATATTGGAAAAACGGCGGAGGGATCACTGTCAGTGGCGGTGAGCCCCTCCTGCAGATTGATTTTCTTTTGGACCTGTTTAAAAAAGCAAAAGAAGAAGGAGTTGCTACCTGCATTGATACAGCCGGAGAGCCATTCACTCACGAGGAGCCTTTCTATTCTAAATGGAAAGAGCTAATGAGCCTTACGGATACAGTTCTTTTGGATATCAAGAACATCGATCCCGAGGCCCACAAAGAGCTGACAGGCGTTGACAATGCCAATATCCTGCAGATGGCAAAAGAAATCTCGGATATGGGAATTCCCATCTGGATCCGCCACGTGCTGGTTCCGGGAGGAAGTGACAACGACGATTACCTTCGTCGCACAAGAGAGTTCATTGATACTTTATCTTCTGTAGAGAAGGTTGAGGTGCTTCCTTACCACACATTAGGCGTTCCCAAGTACCAGGAGCTAGGAATTACCTACCGCCTCGAGGGCGTGGAGTCCCCATCTCCAGAGCGCATTGAAAATGCCAAAAAAATTCTGGGCGCAGTATGATATAATGTTCGTATAGATGTAGATTTCAAGGGCGAAGTCAAAAGACTTCGCCCTTTTTTTGTTTGTAGATACCGCAACAAGACACGGGGACGGTTCTTTTGTCTTATCCTGTGCGGTCTGTTACAGTATTCTACGGTGATATTGCGTCAATATAATACCGCTGACCACTTTACCTGCTATAGGTATTATGGTTTTGCGGAAATAACAACTGTTATTATAATAAATCTAATACCTATTGTTCTTACATCGTTGTTAGGTATGAATTTCACATTGTGGTTTCAGTAAAACTGGAAATATTAGTGTAGGATATCTAATACCCATATCCACATACTCTTCCGGTGGTATTAAATGAGCCCTGATTATTTTTTTCAGGCCAGAAAAAGCTAGGACCAGTAATAAGGAAAGCAATTGGTGGTATTAGATCCGGCCAAAAGTTACTTTTGAATACCGCTTTTGAGCGTCGCATGTGCTCAAAAAATGTCGGATTTTTATGATTACGGACTATAGCATAGAAAAATGCTCTACAGTAGGTTGTTTTTTTCTGTTAAAAACCGCAAAAAAATCGATTTTCAGACTTGAGAGCACTTTATGTGCCTACAGTCCGTAACTCGTCTTCCGGATCCAGTGGGATAATTCCTTGAAAGAACTCGTTTTACGGACTGTATGCTTAAAAAGCACGCTGTAATCTGTAATGCAATTTAATAACAATTGATATTGGCCGTCATTTTACGGACTTGGATAGGGAAATAAGTCATCCAGTCTGAATTCCAATATATAAGTAGCGGGGATGTTCTATGGCATGTAATGAATAAAGTCTTAAGGCTAAGTAAAAGACTTCGCCCTTTTTCTGCATTTTCTACTATAATAGGAAGGTAAGCTGGCTTGGCTAAAAGACTTAATGAATTTGTTCCAATAGATGTAAGATTGAGGTGTTTGCGGATGAATATCCAGATTTTTGGCACTAAAAAGTGCAATGATACTAAGAAAGCAGAGCGTTTCTTCAAGGAGCGCGGAATAAAGATCCAGTTCATTGACCTTAAGGAAAAGGGCATGAGTAAAGGGGAACTTACATCAGTTGCCAGTGCAGTAGGGGGCTTAATGGCGATGGTTAATCCTGATGCCAAGGACAAAGATACGGTGGCGTTGATCCAGTACATAGCAGATGAGGACAAGTTTGACAAGCTTCTTGAGAATCAGCAGATCATCAAGACGCCGGTAGTAAGAAATGGAAGACAGGCGACACTTGGCTATCAGCCTGAGGTTTGGAAGAAGTGGGAATGAAATATTAACCAGGAGGGGAATATAAGACAATGGCATCAATACTCATAAAAGACACAACCCGTCAGCAGCGGGAGCAGATAGTTGCGGAATCTATAGGAAATATCAGCGGATCATGCGATGGATGCATGTCAGGACTGGCTGATATGTACCAGGACTACATTGATGGAAAGAAGGAGATCCGCGAGATCAATATGGAATTCAGGGCTCATTACGAATCAGGGGTAGATGGTCCTGAAAAGGCAGACTGTGGGTACAAGATGTAACTAATTGAAGGCAACAACAAAAGCGCACCAACAGGGAGGATAAGGACATGATGATCACAGAAATGCTTGATAAACTGCTGGAAATGGCTAAAAAGGACGGTTCTTTAAAAGAAACGCTCCTTGCGACCAGAGACAACGATAACCCCATAGCAGAATTCTGCAAGATCGCTACAGAAGCGGGACTTCCCATGACAGTTATGGATATCGTCAATCAGGGCGAAGAATTCTATGCTGAGATCAAGAGAAGCACCAATGGCGGCGGGGAGAATTCACCGGATCTGGACTTCCAGAACGATGAGTATTCAATATTCATGATGCGCCTTAAGGACCTAAAATAAATACTTCTGCCAGGACAGAATAGTAAAACATGAGGGCAGATGAAAGAAGGGGAAATGGAGTTACAAATAGGAAGGCCCGCAAATACTGATGGGCGACTTGAAAGAGAAATAAGAGTGTACGACTATCTTGATAAACTTGGGATCGAGTATCAGAGGGTTGACCATGGGCCAGCCATGACAATGGAGGCCTGTGAGGCCATAGATGAAGTGCTGGGCACTTTGATGTGCAAGAACCTGTTTTTGTGCAACAGGCAGAAGACCGCATTTTACCTGCTTTTGATGCCTGGGGACAAGAAGTTTAAGACAAAAGAGCTGTCGAGTCAGATTGGTTCTGCCAGACTCTCTTTTGCGGAAGCGGAAGATATGCTGAAATATCTGGATATAGAGCCCGGCGCAGTGAGCGTTATGGGGCTTATGAATGACAAGGAGCATGGCGTGAGGCTCCTGGTTGATGAGGATGTGAAGGCTGGGGAGTACATTGGATGCCATCCTTGCGTTAATACTTCGAGTCTTAAGATCAAAACTGCTGACATATTCGACAAATTCCTGCCAGC
>NZ_JAGAYD010000226.1 GCF_017940685.1 Butyrivibrio sp.
CTGGATGCAGCTTTTTCAGGTCTTGACCTTGAAGTTGTAAGAGCTGTTGTTCTTACAGGTGCTGGTGAGAAGTCTTTTGTTGCAGGTGCAGACATCGGAGAGATGAGCACACTTTCTAAGGCAGAGGGCGAAGCTTTTGGTAAGAAGGGCAACGATATCTTCCGTAAGATCGAGCAGTTCCCTGTTCCTGTAATCGCTGCAATCAACGGATTTGCTCTCGGCGGTGGATGTGAGATCTCAATGAGCTGTGACATCCGTATCTGCTCAGACAACGCTATGTTTGGTCAGCCAGAGGTTGGTCTTGGAATCACACCTGGATTTGGTGGAACTCAGAGACTTGCTCGTCTTATCGGCGATGGAATGGCTAAGCAGCTTATCTACACAGCTAAGAACATCAAGGCTGATGAGGCTTTGAGAATTGGTCTTGTAAATGCTGTATATCCTCAGGAAGAGCTCCTTGCAGCTGCAGAGAAGATGGCAGGTCAGATCGCAGCTAACGCACCTATCGCAGTTCGTGCATGCAAGAAGGCTATCAATGATGGCCGTCAGGTTAACATCGATGAGGCTCTTGTTATCGAGGAGAAGCTCTTTGGTTCATGCTTCGAGTCAGAGGATCAGAGAGAGGGTATGGCTAACTTCCTTAGAAAGAAAGACGATCCAGCTAAGGTTAAGGTAGTTAACTTCCAGAATAAATAACTCATTTAAAATACAATAAAATTTTAGGAGGAACTGAAAATGAAAGTTGCTGTTATTGGCGCAGGTACAATGGGATCAGGCATTGCCCAGACATTTGCTCAGGCTGAGTCTGTAGAGAAGGTTTATCTTTGCGATATCAAGACTGAGTTTGCTGAAGGCGGATTTGCTAAGATCAAGAAGGGTCTTGATAAGCAGGTTGCTAAGGGAAAGAAAACTCAGGAGGAAGCTGACAAGATAACAGCTAAGATCCAGACAGGTCTTAACGATATCTGTGCAGATGCTGATCTTGTAGTTGAGGCTGCTCTTGAAGTTATGGATATCAAGAAGAACCTTTTCAAAGAGCTTCAGGAAAACATCGTAAAGAATCCTGATTGCATCTTTGCTTCAAACACATCATCTCTTTCAATCACAGAAATTGGCTCAGGCCTTGCAAAACCTATCATCGGAATGCACTTCTTCAACCCAGCTCCTGTTATGAAGCTCGTTGAGGTTATCCAGGGTGCTAACACTCCAGATGACATGGTAGACAAGATCAAGAAGATCTCAGAAGACCTTGGCAAGACACCTGTACAGGTTAACGAGGCAGCTGGATTCGTTGTTAACAGAATCCTTGTTCCTATGATCAACGAAGGTATCTTCGTATATTCAGAGGGTGTTTCAGATATCGCTGGTATCGACACAGCTATGAAGCTTGGATGTAACCATCCTATGGGACCCCTTGAGCTTGGTGATTACATCGGTCTTGATATCGTTCTTGCTATCATGGACGTTCTTTACTCAGAGACAGGTGATTCCAAGTATCGTGCTTGCCCTCTTCTTCGTAAGATGGTTAGAGGCAAAAAGCTCGGCGTTAAGACAGGCATTGGTTTCTACAACTATGCTGATGGAAACAAGGTTCCTACAGATCGCGCTTGATAATTAAAAAATAATAATCGGAGGTTTATATCATGGATTTTCAGCTTGATCAGCAACACGAAATGGCGAGAGCTCTTTTCAAAGAATTTGCAGAAAAAGAAGTTAAGCCAAATGCTATAGAGGTTGATGAGACAGAGGTTTTCCCTATGGAGACCGTTAAGAAGATGCAGAAGTACGGCTTCATGGGTATTCCTATTCCTAAGGAGTACGGCGGACAGGGATGCGACCCTCTTACATACGTTATGTGTGTAGAGGAGCTTGCTAAGGTATGTGGTACAACAGCAGTTATCGTATCTGCTCACACATCACTTTGCTGCGATCCTATCCTTACATATGGTACAGAGGAGCAGAAGCAGAAATATCTTGTTCCTCTTGCAAAGGGCGAGAAGCTCGGTGCATTCGGTCTTACAGAGCCTATGGCTGGTACAGACGCTCAGGGCGTTCAGACCAAGGCTGTCCTTACAGAGGATGGAAAAGAGTGGGTTCTTAACGGATCAAAGTGCTTTATCACAAACGGTGAGGTTGCTGATGTTTACATTATCATCGCTTACACAGATATCGTAGAAGACAAGAAGGGCAGAAAGCAGAAGAAGTTCTCAGCATTCATCGTTGAGAAGGGAACACCTGGATTCACATTTGGTACAAAAGAGAACAAGATGGGTATCCGTGGTTCTTCTACTTATGAACTTATTTTCCAGGATTGCCACATTCCTGCTGAGAACCTTCTCGGCGCTAGAGGAAAGGGCTTCCCTATCGCAATGCACACACTGGATGGCGGACGTATCGGTATCGCTGCTCAGGCTCTTGGTATTGCAGAAGGCGCACTTGACAGAACAGTTGAGTACGTAAAAGAGAGAAAGCAGTTCGGACGTGCTATCGGCCAGTTCCAGAACACACAGTTCCAGCTTGCTAACATGGCAACAAAGTGCGAGGCTGCTAAGCTTCTTGTTTATGCAGCTGCTGACGCTAAGAAGAAAAAGGACGTTTACTCTGTTGAAGCTGCTAAGGCTAAGCTTTTCGCAGCAGAGGTTGCTATGGATGTTACAACTAAGGCTGTTCAGCTCCATGGTGGTTACGGTTACATCAGAGAGTACGAAGTAGAGAGAATGATGCGTGATGCTAAGATCACAGAGATCTACGAGGGTACATCTGAGGTTCAGAGAATGGTTATCTCTGGTGCTTTACTTAAGTGATCACACGGCGAGGTTCTTTCGAACTTCCTTATGAACAGAAAACTAAAAAGGAGAAAAAATAATGAAAGTTGTAGTTTGCATTAAGCAGGTCCCTGATACAAAGGGCGGCGTTAAGTTCAAACCCGATGGAACATTGGATAGAGGTGCAATGCTTGCAATCATGAATCCTGATGACAAAGCAGGTCTTGAGGCAGCACTTAGATTAAAAGATAAGTATGGCGCAGAGGTTACAGTTCTTACAATGGGACTTCCTAAGGCTGACGCTGTACTTAGAGAAGCAATTGCTATGGGCGCAGACAATGCTTATCTTGTAACAGACAGAGTACTTGGTGGCGCTGATACATGGGCAACATCTTCTACTATTGCAGGAGCCCTGAGAAACCTTCAGTATGATCTCATCATCACAGGCCGTCAGGCTATCGATGGAGATACAGCTCAGGTTGGTCCTCAGATTTCTGAGCACCTTGGTATTCCTGTAATCTCATATGCAGAGGAAATTAACGTTGATGAGAAGGCTGGAACTGTAGAAGTTAAGAGACAGTTCGAAGACAGATATCACATCGTAAGAGCTAAGATGCCTTGCCTTGTTACAGCTCTTTCAGAGCTCAACGAACCCAGATACATGACTCCTGGCGGAATCTTTGATGCTTTCGAGAAGGAAGTTACTGTTTGGGGAAGAGCAGATCTTAAAGACGTTGATGATTCTAATCTCGGTCTTAAGGGCTCACCTACACAGATCGCAAAGGCTTCAGATAAGGTTAAGAAGGGACAGGGCGAGAAGGTTTGTCCTGATTCACCTGATGAAGCAGTTGACTACATTGTAGGCAAGCTCAAAGAGAAGCACGTAATTTGAGTGATATAGGAACTCAATAATAAACTTTCAGAATAAAGGAGAAGAGTCATGTCTTTAGAAGAATATAAAGGTGTATTTATATTTGCTCAGCAGGTAGATAATGAGCTTTCAAGTATCGCTCTTGAGCTTCTGGGCAAAGCAAAAAATCTTGCAGAAGATCTTGATGAGAAAAAAGTAACTGCAGTACTTCTTGGAAGCGATGTTAAGGGACTTGTTGACAAGCTTGCTGAGTACGGCGCAGACAGAGTAATCGTAGTTGATGATCCAGAACTTAAGGACTACAGAACAGAGCCTTACACACACGCTCTTGCATCTGTTATTAAAGAGTTCAAGCCTGAGATCCTTCTTGTTGGCGCAACAGCTATCGGAAGAGACCTTGGCCCTAGAGTATCATCAAGAGTACATACAGGACTTACAGCTGACTGTACACAGCTTGATATCGGAGACTTCCCTCTTGAGCCTAAGGAAGGCGTAGAGCAGAAGCACAAACAGCTCCTTATGACACGTCCTGCATTTGGTGGTAACACAATCGCTACCATCGCATGCCCAGAGTTCCGTCCTCAGATGGCAACAGTTCGTCCTGGTGTTATGCAGAAGATCGATCCTATTAAGGGTGCTAAGGCAGAGGTTGTTGATTACAACCCTGGATTTGAGAAGAACGACTGCTACACAGAGATCGTTAAGATCGTAAAAGAGACTTCAGCAGTAGCTGATATCCAGGCTGCTAAGATCCTTGTATCTGGCGGACGTGGAGTTGGTTCACCTGAGAACTTCAAGCTTCTTGACGAGCTTGCAGAGGTTCTTAATGGAACAGTTTCCTGCTCACGTGCAGTTGTTGATTCTGGCTGGAAGCCAAAGGATCTTCAGGTTGGACAGACAGGTAAGACAGTTCGTCCTTCACTTTACTTTGCAATCGGTATTTCTGGAGCAATCCAGCACGTTGCAGGTATGGAAGAGTCAGACATCATCATCGCTATCAACAAGGATGAGAACGCTCCTATCTTTGATGTAGCTGATTATGGTATCGTTGGCGACCTTAACAAGGTTGTTCCTGCTCTTACAAAGAGACTTAAGGAAGAGCTTTCAGCAAAGGGCTGAGAGAACTTGACGAAGTCCTTTTGAGTCTGGTTCGAACGTGTCACTCCGAACGCAGTGAGGAGTAACTTCCTTGTATTAATGGAATCATTCAAATAATTCAAAACCGGCATCGGATTATTCTGATGCCGGTTTTTTCATGCTATAATGTTCTATGCTTTGACAATAATTGTGAGGAATTTTTTGAAGTGATATCTGATAAATTGAGATCAAAAATAAAAACTCTTTTGGCAGTATCTTTTGGCATTCTGCTCCTTTCCGGGTGTGGAGCCAAAGGGGAAGATGATACGGCGCAGCAAAGAGAATCCTTTGATGAAGCTATGGCTTTAGCTCATTTTCTTAGCGCGGATAACGGCAAAAATGAGCAGGAACCTTCTAAAGAGATAACTGACTTTACTGCAAGCTGCAGGATAACAGCAGGCAGCGAAGCGGGCTACCTGGTTCTTGGAGATACTGATGGTGAGTATGGAACTCTTTTACTTATTGGCGCATCCAATAGTGGCGAAGAGGACCAGGTAGTCATAAAGAGCTACAAGCATGGAATGATAGATCCTGGCTTTGTTGTAAAGCCTGATGCCATGGACATAACTGGCGGAACAGGAGAGTTTGACCTTCAGGTGGAGGTTAGCGGAGGCAAGGCAGATATCACTGTCTGCGGAAAAGAGATTACATCAGTAGATATGCCGTTTTCTTCCCTTGGCTGCGTCGGAGCCTGTAAGGACCGCGGAATGGGCGATGCATATATGGATGACCTGACCGTATTAAGCGGTGGACAGGTAGTATTTTCGGATGACTTTGACGGCAACTTTGTTAATGAGCTTTACCCTTATGACTATTTTGGTGGAAGAGAAGGTGCTTTTTCCCCTGCGTTCATAAAGACTGAAGGTCATGAAGGCAATATGGCATTGTCAGTGCCTTCAGGGATGCTGCTTTCAGAGACGGGAAAGGACGTTGCTCCAGCCTTTAAAAAGGACTTTGAGCTTAAGAAAAAAGATATTAAAAGTGCCCATCTATGCATGACTGCCCTTGGAAGCTTTGAAGCGTATCTCAATTCGGAAAAGGTCAGCGATAATTTTTTTGATCCGGGGAAAATG
Source organism: Butyrivibrio sp. (assembly GCF_017940685.1). GTDB lineage: Bacteria > Bacillota > Clostridia > Lachnospirales > Lachnospiraceae > Butyrivibrio. Next base: position 5,847 of record NZ_JAGAYD010000226.1, read on the forward strand.
ATCTTTGATCATTATCTTAACTATGTAACTTATGACGTTACTGATATGCTTAAGGATCAGAATGAGCTTAAGATATATCTTTTCCATGGATTCTATGACAAGGGCGTGGGATTTGCTGAGGTTGCAGGAATCTGGGGTGATAAGCTGGCAGTAAAGGGCGCTGTTGTAATAGAGTACAAGAACGGGAAAAGTGAAGTCATCCCAACGGATGAGACTTTCCTTGCCTGCACTGATACCAGATTCAGATTCAATGACATCTATCAGGGAGAGATCATTGATGACAGATATACGGAGACTGAGTGGGTACCTCCTGAAGTTGATGGCGTCATTGATGCTTTTTGTAAGCTCCCTGTTTTGGCCAAGGAAAATGAATCTATTGCCCCCTACAAGGAACTTTTGCCTGTAGGTGTGACAGAGCCGGTGCCAGGGCATTTCGTATATGACTTTGGAGAAAACGTTGCAGGAACAGTAAAGATAGACCTTGGGCTTTTGGGGGATTCATATGGCCAGGAGGGACAGGTAGTAACCTTCAGATATGGCGAGATATTAAACTCTGACAAGATTGTCAATGGTGATGGAGCTTTGGGAACCGTCTGGACCAGGAATCTTCTGACTGCACGGGCTACAGATTACTATGTCTTTGGGAAAAGAGACAGCTACGAAGATGTGTATTTTTCCCACACCTATCACGGCTTCAGATACCTTGAAATAACAGGCATTACAAAGCCAATACCAGAAGATGCAATAACTGCAGTTGCAATTTCATCAGATCTTGAGACTACGGGAGAATTTAACTGTTCTGACGGTATCATAAATGCATTTTTTGATAATAGTGTAAGGAGCCTTAGGTCGAACCTTATGGATTCACCAACGGACTGTCCCCAGAGGGATGAGAGGCTGGGCTGGACGGGAGATGCTCAGGCGGTTTCTGGTTTTGCCATGTATCAGTTTGACTCAAAAGAGCTTTACCGAAGCTTTTTAAAAGAGATCCGGGCAATGCAGAACACTGATGGTGCTATCTACGATGTGGCGCCCGCAAACAGCTGCTTTGGCGGCCACAGCTGCTGGGGAGATGCCATAATAACTATCCCCTGGAATCTTTATCTGCAGTATGGGGACAAAGAGGTCCTTGCAGAAAATGTCTCTGCAGGCAGCAGGTGGGTAGACTACCTGGTGGAACATTCGGAGGATTATATCTTTTCATCAGGCGGGTATGGCGATCATCTGTCCATGCAAAGCGTCTCTGAAAAGATCAGTGATACAGCCTGGTGTGCCCACTCATCAAAGCTCTTGTCCAAGATGTACAAGGCTTTGGGAGAGGATGAGCTGTCTGATAAGTATGCGGATATTTCTGATAAATTCACCAGCAGATGGCAGCAGGAATTCATAAGAGAAGACTATTCTGTAGAGGCTGGTATACTTTATCCTGACTATGAATGTGAGACGGCCTATTGCCTGGGACTTGCCTTTGAGCTGTTTCCTGAAGAAATGAGGCAGCAGGCGGCAGACAGGCTTAAGATGCTTGGGGATTACGGCGGAGAGCTCTTTTATCCCGGATACTCAGGAATGGCATTCTATCTGCCTGCGCTGTGTGAGTACGGATACGGCGATGTGGCAGTGAGAGTTATGACAAATACTGCACCTGGAGGACTTGCTAACCTGTTGTCCATGGGACTTACTACCAATGGAGAGGCGGTAGATATCCTGAGGTTTTCTGATTCAAACGGAGATGAGTACAGTGATGGCAGGTATTACGTGAACGGTTCCTTAAACCACGGAGCTTATTCAAGTGTCAGTGAAGTGTGTTACAAGTATATTCTTGGCATTTCGCCTGATGAGAATGCGCCGGGATATGAGCACTTTTATATCCGCCCCATGATGACTTCGGGAATTGCAAGTGCCAGTGGCAGCTTTAAGAGCGTGCGGGGAGACATTAGCGTATCATGGGATAGCGGCGAAAGGACCCTTACCTGCACTGTTCCTAAGGACAGCACCTGTACAGTGGTACTTCCAAACGGCGAGAGCAGCGAAGTTGCAGATGGCGAACACAGCTTTAACTGGTGACAGATAATCAATTATGATGTTAGGAGCGATGAACATGAAGAGTATATTAGACTACGAGACAGTAGCCCTTGTGGATGATGACGATGCCATAGAGATCATTGACCAGACCCTGCTTCCTGGCAGGATCGAGATCATAAGGCTTCACACGGCAAAAGAGATCTGGGATGCAATTTACCTTCTGCAGGTAAGAGGAGCACCAGCAATTGGCGTCACAGCAGGATTTGGCCTGTACCTTCTTATGAAGCATTCGAAAGCTTTAGTCTATGATGAGTTTATGAAGGAACTTAGAGAAAAGAGTGACTACCTTAATTCCTCAAGACCAACAGCGGTTAATCTTTCCTGGGCTTTAAAGCGAATGGAAGAGCATGTAAAGAATGTTACGAAAGATGGCAGCTCTTTTGATATTGACGAAGTCATAAAGGAAATGAGGGAAGAGTCAGAGCGCATCAAGGCAGAAGATATCGATGTCTGCAGGCGCATTGGTGAAAATGGTCTTACTCTCATTAAGGATGGAGACGGACTTTTGACCCACTGCAACGCAGGACAGCTCGCAACCTGCAAGTACGGAACTGCCACAGCGCCCATGTATCTTGCCCATGAGAAGGGCTGGAATATCAAAGTGTACTGCGATGAGACAAGGCCTCTCCTTCAGGGGGCAAGGCTCACTGCATTTGAACTTCACTCAGCAGGAATTGATACAACCCTTCTTTGCGACAATATGTCAGCTTCTCTCATGAAGACCGGAGCTGTAAATGCGATATTTGTTGGATGTGACAGGGTGGCTGCAAACGGAGATGCTGCCAACAAGATCGGAACCAGCATGGTTGCTACTGTTGCAAAGCGCTACAATGTGCCATTTTATGTGTGTGCTCCCACATCTACAATTGATATAAACACTCCTACCGGAGATCAGATAAACATAGAGCAGAGAAAGCCCGAGGAAGTTACTGAAATGTGGTACAGCGAGAGGATGGCCCCAGAGGGAGTTAAGGTCTATAACCCTGCCTTTGACGTTACAGACAACGAGCTGATAACCGGTATTGTAACTGAGTATGGTGTCCTTAGGGCGCCATATGACAAGGCCATCAGGGAGCTTTTTGAAAAGAAAAAATAAAAATAATAGATTTATGCATAAAAAGAACCCCCAGGGGGGCTTGTGACGCCCTTTGTCTTTATCTATACTCATAGTTGTGAATTGACACAGTCCGCTTAAAAAGCGACTTTTTTCACATCTATAACAGTATTGGTGGGAGGATATATTTATGCATATGGCAGACGCCCTTGTGGCACCAGCAGTTGCTGGAACAATGTACGTTTTATCTACTGCGGCAGCAGGAGTATCAGTTAAAGAGGTAAGAAAGCAGGCAAGCCCTGAGAAGATCCCTGTAATGGGTGTTATGGGAGCATTTGTTTTTGCAACTCAGATGCTCAACTTCACAATTCCTGGAACAGGTTCTTCAGGACATCTGTGCGGTGGCATGATGCTCTCCGCTCTTCTTGGCCCTTATGCTGGATTCCTTACAATGATAGGAGTGCTGCTTGTTCAGTGTCTGCTGTTTGCTGACGGGGGACTACTTGCTCTTGGATGTAATATCTGGAACATGGCATTTTACGGGTGCTTTATAGGAGCGCTTCTTATCTGGAAGCCTATCATGAAGAAGGGAGCAAGCAGGGTTAAGATAGCTTTGGCATCAATACTTGGATGCGTTCTTACACTGCAGCTTGGAGCGTTTTCAGTTACGCTTGAAACCCTTGCTTCCGGTGTTACAGAGCTTCCATTTTCAGTATTCCTTGCAACAATGCAGCCAATCCATTTGGCAATTGGTTTTGTGGAGGGTCTTATCACTACTGCAGTACTTATCTTTGTATATGAGGCAAGACCTGAGCTTTTGTGGGGCGTAGGAGAGACTTCTGAGAAAAAGGAAGGAAAGCTTAGCCTTAAGAATACTGTCATTGCAGTTGCTGTGGCAGCAGCTGTCTGTGGCGGAGTGGTATCTCTTTTCGCATCAGCATTCCCAGATGGCCTTGAGTGGTCTATGGAGCAGGTTGCCGGAACTTCTGAGCTTGAGGCTGAAGGCGGCGCTTACGATACAGCAGCAGGTATTCAGGAGACAACATCACTACTTCCTGATTATGCATTTAAAGACAGCGAGTCAGCTGTGGGAACAAGCTTTTCCGGTATCACAGGATCCCTTGTGGTGGTCCTTGTGACAGTTGGTGCTTGTTACCTGTTTAAGTTCTTTAAGAAAAATGAAGCAGATTGAAGATAACATAAGAGAACTTAATAAACTTCAAAACCTGCAGCAGCGTTCCCATTGGATGAACAGGCTTCATCCTCTGGGGAAGCTGCTTGTTTGCGTTATATACATCTTTGTTGTGGCATCCTTTGACAAGTACGCTTTTGATAAGCTTCTTGTGATGGCTGTTTTCCCGGCTTTTTGTTTCATTGTTGGTGATCTGTCCTTAAAAGACGGACTTTACCGCATGAGGCTCATACTGCCACTGGTGTTGTTTGTAGGCGTGTTCAATCCGTTTTTTGACAGGAAGGTGCTCTTTTCGGTTGCGGTGGCAGGAAGTCAGATGGCGGTAACAGGCGGCGTTATATCGATGCTGTCCCTGATGCTTAAAGGTCTTTTCTCTGTGCTGTCTGCATACATCCTGATTGCCACAACATCAATCGAGGAGATCTGTTACGCCCTCAGGATACTTCACGTCCCTAAGATCATAGTCATAGTGATCATGCTGATCTACAGGTACTTCGGACTTATGGGAGCTGAGGCTGACAGGATCACAACAGCTTACATGCTAAGGGCGCCTAAGCAAAAGGGTATTCATTACAGAGCCTGGGGGAGCCTTGTGGGACAGTGGCTCCTTCGGAGTATGGACAGGGCAAGCGCAGTCTACGAGAGCATGACCCTAAGAGGCTTTAACGGAGATTTCAGGGTGAAAAGAAAAAACGTAAGTGCCACAGATTTTCTTTACCCGTTTATCTGGATAGTTTTATTTATACTTTTAAGGCACTTCTACTAAGAGAGGAACATGGATGCATACTGGAGCCAAAGGTGAAATTTTAAAAATAGAGGACCTTCACTTCTCCTATGAAAAGGGTGAAGAGGTACTTAGCGGCGTAAACCTTACTGCCCACGACGGCGAGAGCATAGGGATCATTGGAGCTAACGGCATTGGAAAGTCAACTCTCATGAAGCTCCTTGTGGGACTTAAGCTGGACTATCAGGGTGTTTTGGAAGTGGCTGGTCATGCTGTCAATAAAAAGAACTTAAGCCACATAAGAGAGCATATCGGATATGTTTTCCAGGATTCGGACAGCCAGCTGTTTCTTTCAACTGTGGAGGAGGATGTGGCCTTTGGCCCGCAAAACTACGGTCTTCCGCCAGAGGAAGTGGAACGTAGGGTAGAAGAGGCTCTTTTAAAGGTTCATATGACTGACCTTCGCACAAGGCACAACTACAATCTTTCAGGAGGCGAGAAAAAGCTTGCAGCTATCGCCACTATCCTTTCAATGGAGCCTGACATAATCATCATGGATGAGCCTTCGATTGCACTGGATCCAAGAAACCGTAGGAACCTGATAAAGATCTTAAATGAGATAAATGCTTTAAAGATAGTAACCTCCCACGATCTTGACTTTATAATGGACACCTGCAAGAGGGTGGTGCTGCTTGATGAGGGCAGGATAATCGCAGACGGAAATGCAGATGAGATCTTAAGGGATAAAGAGCTTTTGGAAGGCCATGGACTGGAACTTCCGCTGTCATTTTCGAGAAGATAAAAAGACTATAAAACTGATAATAAATTAACACTACTACGTTGAGTAAGATATTTTAAAGTGTTAAAATAAAGGGGTATCGTGAGTAAGTTATTTTATCGCGATATCTCTTTTTACTATAAAACAATTCAAGGAAACTGGAGGGTAAAAATGGCTAGGAAAGTAGTACTTGCAGGTGCATGCAGAACAGCAATTGGAACCATGGGAGGAGCTCTTTCAACAACTCCTGCTCCCGCTCTTGGCGCAATAGTTATAAAGGAAGCTCTTAAAAGAGCTGGTGTTAAACCCGAACAGGTTGATGAAGTATACATGGGATGCGTTATCCAGGCCGGACTTGGACAGAATCCCGCAAGACAGTCAGCAATCAATGCAGGTATTCCTGTTGAGGTTCCTGCTACAACAATAAACGTCCTTTGCGGATCTGGACTTCACTGCGTAAATCTGGCAGCAAAGCTCATTGGAATGGGCGATGCAGATATCATTGTTGCAGGTGGTATGGAGAACATGTCAATGGCTCCTTATCTTATGCAGCAGGGACGTTACGGTTATCGTATGGGATCTGGAGAGCTTCAGGATGCCATGATCAAGGACGCTCTTACTGACGCTTTCGGTGGATATCACATGGGTATCACAGCTGAGAATATTGCAGAGCAGTGGCACCTTACAAGGCAGCAGCTTGATGAGTTTGCAGCATGGTCACAGAACAAGGCTGAAAAGGCCATAGCAGAGGGCAAGTTTAAGGAAGAGATCGTTCCAGTTGAGATAAAGAAAAAGAAAGAAACAATAATTTTTGATACAGATGAAGGCCCAAGAAAGGGTGTTACAGTAGATAGTATTTCACACCTTAAGCCAGCATTTAAGAAGGACGGCGGAGTTGTGACAGCAGCCAACTCTTCAGGTATCAACGACGCTGCTTCTGCCATCATCGTAATGAGCGAGGAGAAGGCAAAAGAGCTCGGCGTTAAGCCTATGGGTACCTGGATCGCGGGAGAGCTTGCAGGCGTTGAGCCAAGCATCATGGGTATCGGACCTGTTGCAGCAACTCAGAAGGTTATGAAAAAAGCCGGCTACTCAATTGGTGACTTCGATCTTATTGAGGCTAATGAGGCATTTGCTGCTCAGTCAGTAGCTGTTCAGCATGATCTTGGATTTAGCAACGACGTACTTAACGTAAACGGAGGAGCTATTGCTCTTGGACATCCTGTTGGATGCTCTGGAAACAGAATCCTTGTTACACTTCTTTATGAGATGCAAAGAAGAGATGCAAAGAAGGGTCTTGCAACACTGTGCGTAGGCGGCGGAATGGGCTGCGCAGCTATCGTGGAACGATGAGATAGGAGGGCTTTATATGCCTGATCGCTCAATACTTGTAGTTGATGACAACGAGATCAACAGAGGTATTTTAGCTGAGATCTTCAAAGATAAGTACAATATCCTTGAGGCCGGAAACGGCCTCGAGGCTATCAAGATGATGGAAGAAAATGACGGCAAACTTGCTGCCATTCTTCTGGATATTGTCATGCCTGAAATGGATGGTTACGCCGTACTTGAGGAGATGGAAAAGAGAGATAATCTCAATGAACGGATCCCGGTCCTTATGATCACTGCGGATACATCAACTGAGGCTGAGCGTACAAGCTATCAGAAGGGTGCTTCAGACGTTATCCACAAGCCCTTTGACCCGGTTATTGTAGACAGACGTGTTTCCAGAAACATAGAGCTATATGACCACAAGAACAACCTTGAGGATCAGGTTGAGGATCAGACAAGAGTACTAAAAAAGCAGTTTGTATATCTTAAGAAACAGGAAGAGAAGCTTCGCGGCAGCAACGAGAAGGTTATTGATACCATCGCTACCATCGTTGAGTTTCGAAGCATGGAATCCAGCTATCACATAAAGAGGATCAAGGGTTTTGTAAGGATACTTGCTATCACAGCCATGAACAATTATCCTGAGCTTGGACTTAACCCTCATCTTATCGATGTTATAACCCAGGCCTCTGCCATGCATGATATAGGCAAGATTTCAGTGCCGGATTCAATCCTTTTAAAGCCAGGAAGACTTTCCAACGAGGAATTTGAAGTAATGAAATCTCACACCACCCGTGGCAGTGAGATCATTGAGATGTTAAAGGATGTCCAGGACAAGGAGTACTACGAGATGTGTCTGGATATC
>NZ_JAGAYD010000021.1 GCF_017940685.1 Butyrivibrio sp.
CATCTGTGGTGCAGAAACAGAAATCCCGATGCTTTGTGGCAATGAAACAGATGTTGCAGAGGAAATCCCGCCACCTCCCATGCTGGGCATTGAAGCATTCTTTGCAAGCTCATGTTTTATCATATCCTTAAGATATTCCATGTTTGCTTTCATGATAGCCTTGTCTTCAGATGCGCGGTGTTTACGTTTAAGGTCTTCTAAATCCGCTTTGCTCATATGCGGATCGACCACTTCCATGGTCTCCATTAGTTCCATGGCTTCTTCAAGCTCTTTTAGTTCTTCCTCTCCAAATTCGGAGATCATCTCATTCAGCTCTTTTAACTCTTCTTCAGAAAAAGAGGCTTCTCCTTCCTGCATCTGCTGGAGTGCTGCATCAAGCATCTCTTCACGGGCATCAAATATGGCATCTTCCTTCTCAGTGATTTTTTCTTCTTCGGCAGAAGCAAGTGCGCTCTGCATCTGCTGTCCTACGTCTCGCTGATTTTCAAGTTTTTCATCCCTGCTCTGGGTACGTTCAACCATTTCTTCCAGTTCAAGGTGATGCTGCTTTTTCCTGGCTACCATCTCCATGCGTTTTGCATGAGTAAGAGCAAGCTGAAGCTCCTCAGGATCACCATTTCCTGAAGAGATTTTTCTTTTTATCTTTAAAGTTTCCCTCTTAGCAGCAAGCACTGCCTGCCCTGCACTTATTGATGTCTTGGCCCTCTGAATCTTGGAAGCTACTGCCTTGTAATTATATTTTTCGGAAGTATCTATCTCTTCCTCTTCTGCAGCATCCGGAGATCCTGACAGCTCAGAAAAACCATTAACCTTATCCTTTGATGTCTTCGAAGCATACTGTTCCTGCTTCAAGTCCCGGATCATCTGGCGCATCTGCTGTGAGATAGATGCCTTATCTTCCGTTACCTTGTTCGTGAACTTAGATAGAGGATTTGATGTTGCATCTTTACCAGGCGCAAAAGGAGAGTTGCTCCCAGCAGTCTTTTGCTGCGAGTTCTGCCCCATAAGAGTTCCTTTTTGATAAAAAGACGAATATGGACTTTGTGTATTAAACGATATATTCATTATCGTCCCTCCACTCAGTAAACGTTATCCCTTGAAGTCCACCCTTGTACCAACTGCTCTTTCGGTATCTGTCATTACTCTTGAAGCTGCATTGTTATAAGAATATGTCTGTACCTTGGAAAGAAGATCATCCAGGGAATTTGCCTCTATGATTTCAAACTCTTCATCCTCATAAATGTCCGTATCATCTTTGTCTTTTGTCTTCTCAGCCTTACTGTCTTTTGCCTTATTTATGCGTTCTTCCTGAGCTTTTTTCTCGGCTTTCTTCTTTTCCTTTATCTTCTGTTCTTTCTTCTCAGCAGCCTTCTTCTCTATACGCTTTTTCTGAAGATCCTGAGATTTACCAACCGTGGCAAAGAAACTCTCTTTTCCGTTTGAATCTACGGACATTCCGAAGTTCTTTACGTTAGAGCCGCTGCTGGAAAGTCCCATCTTTGCCTGCATCATCTTGGCCTGGGAGGATGCAATAATACCCTCATACTTCTTACGGAACGACTCATCGGTGGCCATGCGCTCAAGCTTCTCTTCATCAATCAGGACAACCATTTTATTGGCATTGCCATATGCGGCTGCGTTCTGCTGCACCTGAGCCTTCATGTCCTTGCTGACAGTAATAAACTCCATGCCATGGAACTTGGACTGAAGCTTCCCAAGATAATCCTTCGCCTTGTCAGAAAGCTGGACGTCACCTATTGTCATACCATATTCTGTCTTGGTTGGTACAAGAGACGATTTTGTATCGATAGGAGACCAGCCTTTTGTCTCTACCTTTGCCTGTGATCCCTTAGTGGCTGCAGTCTGATCACTTTTAGCTGTGCTCTGTGTTTTAGTGTCATTATTCACTGTGCTTTTGCTATATGCCTGTGAAGTCTGCTGATAAGCTGATACGCCATATAAACCTGCCATGTTAATCCCTCCATTTCTGCTTCCAAAGAATTCGGAAGTACCTTTCTCAGATCTGACTATCTATTGATGTTCCTTTTATATCATTTGATAAAAGACTCAGTCTGTTAAGTATATTGGTAATCTCTGTATTCACAGCATTCTGGGTATCTTCCATAGATGTAGCATCGGAAATAATCGTCTTTTCTACATCACCAAGATCCATCCTGTTTGCATCTTCACGCTCACGTCTGGCAACCGCCTTTTTGATATCAGCACTGGTCCTTCCGCTTTCAGCAGCATGCTCCTTGATATTTTCTATCATTTCCTGCTGCGCTGCCTCTTTCTCAAGCTTCTTGGCCTCTTCCTTCTTTTCTTCTTTCTTTTTTTCGGAAGCTTCTTTTGCAGCTTCTTCGCGCTCCTCCTGCTCTTCATCGACATGTTCTACAGCTTCCTGTGTCAAAAGAGCTATCGTCTCGCCA
>NZ_JAGAYD010000227.1 GCF_017940685.1 Butyrivibrio sp.
TAAGACAATCTCTCCAATAATGAGCAAACTGCTTGAAACGGAAAAAGAAAACCTTAGTCTTAAATCATTAAGGGATTATATTTTACCGTTTCTCATGAATGGTCAAGCTACGATTGCTAACTGATATAAATTATCATTTATTTTATTGTTGTTCTCTATTTTCCTATCTATAAGCGATAGCAACTCTCCTTTTCTTTTCTGTTCCTCCAATGATATTACGGGGATAGGGATTTCCCCTATCGCATCAAGTGATAACGTATATCTCTGCCCACTTCCACTTGCGTTCAGTTCATAAAACTTTCTTACAAAATCCGTCTGCAGAAAAGCATTAAGGTACTTCCCATCTAATACACATTTATCCGGCGATATTAAAGCACAGTGATATCCCAAAACGAGACCATCAATATCATCTGCAATATATGTTGACATTCCTATATCATCTTTAGTCTCGCTATCCTTTGTTATGCAAACATCTCCCTTATGCAGTGCATATTTTTCAATCTCATTTTCCTTTGCCGATGCAATCATAAAATTGGGAATCATATTTTCTGTAATAGCCCAGTTTCTATACACATCAACAAAATTACAAAGCCTAACGGTTTTCTCATTCTCAGCAGTCTTCTTATCAACATTACTGATAGAAATTGTTGCTAATTCTTTCAGCCTTCTATATTCCATGCTATTTCTCCAATCTCACTTTTCCAAGCTGCTCCATAATCTCTTTTTGAAGCTCATTCCCTTCATCAAAGTATTTCTGGAGATTAGAAGCATACTCTCCCATCTTCTCATTGAATTCTTCCTCTGTAATCTCAACATATTCAATCTTTACATCGAAATACTGACCTGCGGCGAGTGAATACTTCTTTTCAATAATCTCATCGTATGTAACAGCTACGGAAAAATCTTCTATTGCCTCTTTATTCTGGAATGTGGATACAATCTTATCTATCTCTTCATCACGTAAACGTCTCTTTTTGTTCTTGCCATCCTGGTATTCCTCACCCATTTTTGATGCATCAATAAGAACAACCTTGTCTGTCTGCTTTGAGTTGTCAAAAAACAGTACAGATACATTGGTACCGGTATTCGCAAACACGTTTGATGGCATACTTACACAGCCATAAACGATATGTTCATCTACAATATGCTTAAGAATATTATTTTCCACTCCTGATTTTGCGGTTACAAATCCTGTAGGTATGACGATTGCTCCCTTTCCACTATCTTTCAGAGAGTTGATAACATGCTGAATGAAGCAGGTATATATGGCCATACTCTCTTTTTTCTTTGCCGGAACTTTCGGCACTCCCGCCCAAAATCTTACGGGCATGGCCGCAATCTTTTCTCTTGTATCTGAAAAGTCCATTTTAAAAGGCGGATTTGATACAACATAGTCAAATCTTCTCAATTCCTGCCCATCATCACTCTTATGATAGGGAGACACCAGAGTATCACCTTGAATAGCGTGATCCAAGGAAGAAACCAGACCATTAAGAATCAGGTTTAGCTTCAGCATTTTATTACTTCTCTGCGAAATATCCTGGGAAAAGATGGTACACCTATCCTCACCGATCTGATGCGCAAGCGCCATCAGAAGCGTTCCGGTACCCGCAGAAGGATCATAGCACTCCATATTATGAAGGTCTGCATTATCCGATACTAAGAGCCTTGCCATAATAGTAGCTATCGCGTGAGGAGTATAATACTCCGCATACTTACCACCACCGGCAGTATTGTAATCTTTTATCAGATACTCAAATATCGAAGCAAAGAAATCATAGTGTTCTGAAAACACCTCCTCAAAGGAGAAATTAACTAGCTTATCCACCAATGCCCTGGCAAACGGGGCTCTCTGAGCCTCATCCGTAACGTACTGAGTCAGCTTTTCAAATAACGGTATCTTTGTATTCTGGGTGGTCTGCGTTGCAAAAATGCCCATATTCTTATCAGCAATATCTGTCATAGTACTGTCGAATATCAGATCAAAATCACCCTTGGACTGCTGATTCCAAAGGTTTGAAATCAAATGTTCTGGGTTGAGGCAAGGAACATCGGGATTCATTCTGTCCATCAGATCTTCTCTATCATCTTCGGACATAGAAGAATATGCTTCCTCCCATTTTGGAGCATCCGCTATCTTGGGGCTGATTTTCTTCAGTTCAAATCCAAACTTGTCATTAAGATATTTATAAAGGAAAACCTGCGTAATAATTTTATATTCATTCCCATCATTTCCCATGCCATAGGTCTGGCAGGTTGCCTTCAAAGCATCTATCAATGCTATAGTTTTGTCTTTTATTGCTTGATTCACTTTTATGATTCCTCCATTAAATTATGCTGCCGGATACACTTCTCTGTACTGGTTCATATACTGAAGCATTATCCAATAGGTCAGGATTCGTCTATCAGCACGAGTATTTGCTATATTCAACTTATCCATTCCATTTGAAATCTCAACCATGACAGTCTTCTCAAAATAATCATCTTTTTTCAGTATGTCGTTCCTGTCGTAAACCTTTTGGTCAACATCTGCCTTTATAGATACCAGAATGTCTACAACATCCTGATCATATCCGGACACAATGGGCTGTTCTCCATTAGCAGTTCGTTCCTTATTTGCCTCCATGATACGTTTATGGACTCTTGCAAATTTGGCATCCCCATTATACTTATTCATCAGGTTCTTATTCTTTCGCTTTAGTTCCTCCAGCTTTTTCAAGAACTCATCCAGCGCTTTTGAATACTGATTGAACTCATTTACACTCTGCACATTAAACCCGTGTTCCTTAAAGCGTGCCCTAAAAGCTTCAAGAAGTGTTATATATTCGGGATCCTCGTGATCAATATTCTCGGAGAACTCCCGGAGTGTCGTACTGAGCTTTTCATGAAGTTCTTCACCTCCACCAATTATGCGCATTTCCTCTTCGCCGAGTTTGCTGAAGTTGAAGGTTATGCCTTGCATCGCCTCGTTAACAAGCATGGTCAGATTCTCGGCATTTTCAAAGGCTTCTTTCTGATTCATGTTATCAATCGCTCTCTGAACCTCCCGGATCATATCGGATACCTTCTCCACCTTGAGTTTTTCAAAGGTTTCCTTGAGTTCATCATCACCAAAGGTACGAACCATGTTATAGCAATCTCTGGCTGAAATGAGGGCTTTCTTGAGTTTAAGTAGCTCTTCCTTCTCTTCTATACTCGAAAGTTCAAGGCTAAACTCCTCAACGTTATCAGTAGAATAGTTAAACAGAGACTGTCTTACATCTTTCATCTGCTGGATAAGAGATGTCTTGTCTTCAATGACTTGCGCAAAAGTGCTCGGAAGATCAGTCATACCCGTCTCTTCCGGATCATTGAAGCGGTTCAGCTCTTTCATATAAGCTTCATTCGTTTCATCGAAATTCTGTTTAATATCTGCAAAGTCTATGATATATCCGTATTTATTATCTCCATAAGGTCTGTTTACCCTTGTTATAGCCTGCAACAGGTTATGGTCTTTAAGCTTACGTCCGAAATACAGGCGTTTTAACCTTGGTGCATCAAATCCTGTAAGAAGCATGTTATAGACTATAAGAATATCTACTGTCATATTTTTCTTGAAATCGGTGATAATACCTTTTCTGGTTTCTTTATCATCGCTGTCATGTAATATAAGCCCTGCAGATAACACAGTCGGATGAGCAGAATTCTGATTCAATGCACTCTGTACCTCATCAAAATAGGCATAGAGCCGCCTTGCCTGCTCACTTGTTTCACAGATCACCATTCCACCAAGCGTATTGTCCCCATGCAAAATACGAAACTTTTTCAGATCTGTTATGATATATTTATCCAGTTCTTTTACATAGTTTTCATGCTCAATGATCTGTGACTTCGGTACATCCTTCTTCTGTACCAATGTCTCCAGCTTTTCATATATCTCCGACAGCTTTTCTTTATATTCTGTCTCTATTTCCTCACGGATGATTTTTAATGTATATCCATCCTGAATGGACTTGTCATAATAATACGTATGGAGATAGTTACCAAATATTCTCCACGATTCTCTTTCCTCTTTCAGCAACGGAGTTCCCGTTAGCGCTATTTTTATGGAATTAGTATCTGCATTCAGAAGATTTCCAAGGAAGCTACCGTCCGGTTTATATCCTCTGTGTGCTTCGTCTATGATAAATATCCTTTGCAGATTTGTTGCATAATCAGGCAGTTTCACTTTTGCCCTGTCATCATCAAACCTTTGAATATTTACAACCGTGATTTCCTGATTACCGCTGTTACCCTCCTGAGCCTGATTATTACGGAACTGTTCCATCAGCTCTGCTCTGGTGTTTGCTGTTTTTACTTCAAGGCCTCTTGCCTCAAATTCCTGTGTTGCCTGCTCAAGCAAATCAAGCCTGTCAACTATGAAATAGAATTTTGCTACCTTATTTTGCGCAGCAAGATAATCCGTAAGAACAGATGTAAGATAATACGACAATGCCGTTTTCCCGCTACCCTGCGTATGCCAGATTACCCCCGACTTCACACCTTCTCCTATCTTTTTCCGGATAGCCAAGGCGGCGAACATCTGCTGGTAACGCATAATATGTTTCTGGTCTGTAACCTCTATTTTGCCGTCTACTTCTTTTTCCTGCTTTACATATGCAATTCCATATCTCAATAGGAACAATATCCTTTCCGGACTGCACATAGAGGTTATTATTCTATTTGTAGGAGTGTTTATGTTGAGATTAGTCTGATACTCCGGAGTCGTATGTATAACCTGGCAATTAAAATCAGACAGTATTTTCTTCTCAACATCTGTATTTACATTCAAATAATGGTAATTCGCAATATATGGTGCAATTGCAGAATTACCCTGGTTTTCTTCTCTGAAACAGTTAAATGGAGCCGTTTTTCTGGCCGCAGTACAGTAAAAGGCCCCCTGTATTGGCGTTATTCCACCTACCGTGTCATATTCCATATTATTCGAGAAGATCATCAACTGTGTTATGTTGATAAATCTTCTGAACTTCTTATTAGGAAAGCGCTGTTTGTTCATGCGCTCACTTTCAGCAACCATACCACCATGGTTATTTGGTTTTTTTACCTCTATGAATATCAGTGGAAGACCATTTATGAATAGGGTGATATCAGGCCTAAAATTATCCTGTCCATTCTGGCAGGTAAATTCAGCCGTACAGTGATATACATTTTTCTCAGGATGTTCATAATCTATCAGCCTTATCGGAGATGTACTCGTAAGCCTTTTATAAAAGCTCTTTCCAAGGTCGTCATTATCAAGTTCCTGTCTGATACTTCTTAAAACATCCTCGGCCTCTCCCTCTCTCTCTGGATTCAACTGCCTAAACTGATTGATGAAAATTTCGCGCAGAATATTAGTGTCAGGATCATATTTTGTTCCTGCCATGTCCTCTGTTATTTTTCCATAATAAATATAGCCAAGCCTTGTCAAATGGACTAACGCCGGCATTTGTACACGAGTAGCCTCGTTAAACATACTTCTATGTTCTGACACTTATATCCCTCCGATCCATACGGCGGTATGAAAGCTAATTTTCATCCACGTATTCCATGATATCTCCATAATCAACATTCAGTGTCTTGCATATCTTCCCCAGAATACTCATAGCCACTTCTTCATCCTTATTAAGTTTAGTCATAGTATTCGGAGATATGTCCGCTTTCTTTCGCAAATCTGCTTTGCTCATTTTCTGATCTATCAATATTTTCCATAATTTGCTGTAGGATACTGCCATTAGCGCCTCCATATACCCTAAAAACACATATAATCAGTCATGATAAATTATATCTTAAATCGCCCCTTTTCGCAAGATAAATTCACAATTTCTTTCTACCAACTTCTTGCGATGTTACTGGTACAAAAATAGGGTGCAGAACCGAAGTCCCACACCCCTATACTTATATATCTCTCTGTGAAGCTACTGCTTCCTGCGCCTCTCGCTGTTTACTTCTTTGGGGGACTGCACTGTTTGCAGCTACTATTGCTTTCTTGGCCGCAAGTCTCGCCCGAAGTGATGGGCGTTCGCCTCTTGCCCTGCGCTTTCGCTCTTCTTCCTCGATGCGCTGCAGTTCCTCCAATCGTTCCTGCTCCGCCTGACGGGCTTCCCTTTTCTCTTCTGATTTGGGAACCGTGTTGCTGAGTACATTGTCAATCTGGTTAAGATTGACCTCCTCAAGCTCCTCCACTTTGGCAAGTGGCTTATACTCTGCCAGCTTCACAAGAAGTTCCGCAGCCTTGCGGACATCCTCGATGTTGTCGCTCTCTTCTATCACAGTTCCCAGGTACTTCTTATAATCAGCAGAGTTGCCATTTCGGATATCATCCGCTATATTCTGCACCTGCAGTTCCCAGTTATCGACCGTATCCTTGTACTCATAGGGATCAAAGTCACTGGAAAAGCGGTCTATTTCAGCCGCCAGCTTTGCAGCTTCATCCACATATACCGGCTTTACAGCATCCATATCCGGTTGCACTTTATCCTGCACAGTTAATCCAGGCAGTTCTCCAACTACCTTTACATCCGGAAATGCATCTATGATCTGTCCGACCTTTGAGAGTCCCTCCTGATTATTCCATATCTGAGGAACATACCGCAGATCATCAAGGTCTATTCTGTTTCCATATAGGACATCCATCTGCACATCATCTATCTCTGGTGTCCCCGCTTCATGTATGTTGATACCGACAGCAGGGATCATATTACTATGGTTCTCATGGATGCTTTCAAACAGAGCCTTTGCCTCTTCTATCGTGGCAATCCCCTCATGATAAGCTCCCATGCTGTGAAATTCGCCACACTCTGCAACGGTATAGGTTATCTCCGTGTTATGCTGCTGTGCTTCCTGCATCATCTGAGCCTGCTTTTCTGCAAGGTACGCTTCCACGCCTGTCAGATACTCGGAAAGACTCCCATGCTGTTCCTGTGATATTGTGTTTATATCGAGCTTAACGCCACCCATAATGATATCGCTCTGATGAAGAGTATTAAAAAGATCGTCCTCTCTCACCGAGCCACTGTAATACAGCACCACATCAAGGTCAGCTCCTTTCTCCTCCATACCTCTGCAACGACTGCCGGATACAACGACATCCTCAATTGTTACATCCATCCCATAATCATTCACTATGCCCTGTACTATTGTTTTAACATTAGCCTCTATCGTTTCAGGATCCATGCCGTCAAGCTCATGGAACTTCTCTTTGGTCTTATCCTTGAATGCGCTTATGACAGCGGCATCATTAAGGCTTTCGTCTTTTGTTTCATCTTTTGCCATTTCCGCTCCTTTCCAAAAGGCTCCGGAGATACTCCCCGAAGCCTTTTAATCTTATGCTATAACCTCTTCTTTTTTCTTTGCTACCGCAGGTGCTTTCTGATCCATGGCAGCCACAACTGCCTTTTTCTCATTCAGCCTTGCGATAAGGGAAGGTCTTTCCTCTTTCGACTCCGGTTTTGTTACAGATTCCTCCATATCCTCTGTCCCTGAAATAACCGCCCTCTCAAGTTTTTCACTGATTTCAGCCTTATTCTCTGATATGTCTTCTGCCTCTGTCGTAGCCTCCTGTGCCAGTGCTTCCGTCTCTGCCTGCTGTGTTGTTTCTTTCTCCGGCTCAGACTTCGGCGCATCTTCATCCAGATCAACTGCATCCTCGCCCTTTTCGTCCATATCCAAAAGACTGTTCAGTTCCGCAAGCCTTGTCAGCTTATCGTTAAGCTCCTGCTCCTGTGGGAATGGCTTTTCCACCTCAATCTTTGCAGTTTCAAGCTGCTGCTCCACATTGGCGAGTTTTGCAATCGCATCTTCAAGCTGTTTTGACAAGGATTCCATGGCATTACCGATACGGGTTATATTTCCGGACGGATCGGAGCCAATCTCCACTTCATGGCTAAGTTTCCCCTTCATGTTCAGCGTAAACTTTCTGAAAAATGAATCAAAAGTTACATTCATCTTCATGCCAAGGTACTCACCGATTGGCACAGCCACATTAGCCTGCTTCATTTCCTTGCAGATTCCAATAATCGCTGTCCCGGCTTCCTTCCTGTCATCATAGGTCTTTCCGGCTACCGTCATGGTAAAGATATCCTTATCCGCAGGCTTGTTGGCATTATAGGTAGCTATATCAGCTTTCATTCCGGCAATACGCTCTTTCAATGCCAATATCTGCTGCGGATAATTCTTTGCAATATTGTCCTCCAGTCGGTATTTCTGACTGGTATGGTTCGCTTTCATGAGTTTCAGCTTCGATACCTGAATATCCAGGTCCATCTTTTCCTTTATGTACGGATTGCCTGTTGCCAACGCCTTGACCTCTGCATAAGTAAGAGCTGCCTCGTCGATATCCTCACAGCTTCTGACCGGAGATTTGCTTGTCATGATCTGCCCGATGAACTTCTGCTTATTCTCGATCAGCTGCCAGGAGTACGCATCAAACGTACCCTCGGTAACGTAACGGAAGATCTTTACCTTCGGATTGGTATTACCCTGCCTTAAAATACGGCCTTCCTGCTGTTCAATGTCAGACGGTCTCCATGGCACATCCAAGTGATGAAGTGCTATCAGCCTGTCCTGCACATTCGTGCCGGCTCCCATCTTCTGCGTTGATCCCAATAAAAAACGTACCTGTCCGCTTCTTACTTTGCCAAACAGCTCCGCTTTCCTCGTTTCGGTATTCGCATCATGTATAAATGCTATCTCTTCAGGTGGTACTCCTTTAGCTATCAGCTTGTCCCTGATATCCTCATATACATTGAAGGTTCCGTCTCCTTTTGGTGTCGAAAGGTCGCAGAAAATGAGCTGTGCTGACCGCTTATCTGCTGTCTTTTCCCATATCTCAAATGCTTTTTCCACGCATACGCTGGACTTACTGTTAGGATCATCCGGCAGCATATCGTTCATAAGACGCTGATCTAAAGCGAGCTTCCTGCCGTCGTTAGTAATTTTAAGCATATTGTCAACGGAAGAATCCACCATACGGTTACGCACCCGCTCTGCCCTGTCTGCAAGGGATGCCACCATTTCTTTTTGTGCTTCTGACGGCTTTAATGTCACATTCTCATACTCTGCCTCCGGCACAGGGAGCTTTAACATATCCGGTGTCTGTATATCAGCGCTCTCCTTAAAGAGTGCGATCAGCTCCGGCAGGTTAAAGAACTTCGCAAACCTTGTCTTTGCCCTGTATCCGGTTCCTTCCGGTGCAAGCTCTATCGCAGTCTGTGTATCACCGAAGTTAGCCGCCCATGCATCGAACTGTCCAAGCCCCAGCTTCTGAAGCGTACCATACTGAAGGTATCTCATATTGGTATAAAGCTCCGTCATACTATTGCTGATAGGGGTTCCGGTCGCAAAGGTCACGCCCTTACCACCTGTCAGTTCATCAAGGTACTGGCATTTGTTGAACATATCCTGCGACTTCTGCGCCTCTGTCTGTGCGATACCTGCCACATTCCTCATTTTGGTATACAGGAACAAATTCTTGTACGAATGCGATTCGTCCACAAAAAGCCTGTCAACTCCAAGCTGCTCAAAGGTTACGACATTATCCTTACGGCTCTGGTCATTGAGTTTATCAAGTTTTGTCATAAGCTGCTTCTTGGATTTCTCCATCTGTTTGATGGTATATCGCTCGCCCCTGTCAGCCTTTGCCTGTGCTATAGCCTCAGTAATCTCATCAATCTGTCTCTCCAGTATCGCCAGCTGTCTTTCCTGTGACAGCGGGATCTTTTCAAACTGAGTATGACCGATGATCACAGCATCATAATCGCCTGTCGCTATACGGGAACAGAACTTCTTACGGTTTGCAGGTTCAAAGTCCTTCTTCGTTGCCGCAAGTATATTAGCTCCGGGATAAAGTCTTAAGAAATCTGATGCCCACTGCTCTGTCAGGTGGTTTGGTACTACAAACAACGACTTCTGAGCAAGCCCAAGCCTTTTAAGCTCCATAGCTGCCGCAGTCATTTCAAAGGTCTTGCCCGCACCTACGCAATGAGCAAGAAGCGTATTATCTCCATATAACACATGTGCTACTGCATTTTTCTGATGCGGTTTCAGCTCTATATCCGGTGTCATACCCGGGAACTGCAAATGCGAACCGTCATATTCCCTTGGTCTTGTGGAATTGAAACGCTCATTATAGACCTTTACAAGATCAGCTCTCCGCTCCGGATCCTTAAAAATCCAATCCTTAAAAGCTTCACGGATTGCCTCCTGCTTCTGTGCGGCAAGGGTGGTCTCCTTCTTATTCAGTACCCTCTTTTCCTTGCCATCCTCCACGATGGTATCATAGATCCGCACATCCTTAAGGTTCAGGCTATCCTCCAGTATCTTATAGGCATTCGCCCTACTTGTACCAAAGGTCATGTTGGCAAGGGTATTGCCATAGTCTGCATTCTTGCCCTTCACATTCCAAAGCCCGGTCACATCCGAATACTGTATACCCATGACATTCCGGTCAAAAAGATATCCCGGTGTCTGAAAGGTCTCACGCATGAAGTCCTCGATATACTTCGGGTCAACCCATGTTGCTCCAAGGCGTACTTCGATATCCGATGCTTCAAGGTCTTTCGGCATTACCTGTTCAAGATGTGCTACATTCACCTGATACTCTGGGTGATTCTCAGCATAGTTCTTTGCTATGGACAGCTTCTCACGGACATTACCAGACAGATATTCATCTGCTGTCTCCCACTGGTCTGTCAAAGGATTCCGGAATATAACTCCTGCCAGCTCCTCGGTTATGGCTTCTTTTTCCTTTCCCGTAAGCTCTGCCATATAGTCAAGGTCTACTTTGGCTTTTTCATCCAGGGAGACCGCCAGAGCCTCGCTTGCGGTATCAACGCTTGTCACCACCTCTGCGTGTTTGATGGTACGCTTCGTGAACATATCCGCTTTTCCAAGGAACTTGCCCTCATCATCCA
>NZ_JAGAYD010000228.1 GCF_017940685.1 Butyrivibrio sp.
TAAGCTGTTCTAAAAGTGTTACAATGTCCATGAGAGTACTCCTTTTCTGAGTTTTTTTGTTTTGACGAACTTATTATACCCAAAAAGGTTTGTACTCTCATTTTTTATCTTAATTCAACTGACAATTTCTTTACTCCGTTCTTAAAGGGCCAGTTAAGAATCAATTAATAATTACACAAGAGACAACTTAAGACTTATAAAGTCTGTTGCAGTAAAGTATGGTCAGAAGCAAACGTAAACGATTAAGTGAAGAGGTAGAAACATGATTGAAATGATAAAAGGTAAAAAGAGAATAATTTTGATATCTTCTGCTTTAGTCGCAGCTGTTGCAATAGGTGGTGTATCTATAAGTTCAAATGCCGCCATGTCAGTTAGCGCTTATCAGGCTGACAAGGGCTCCCTTGAAAGCATCGTAGAGGTAAACGGAACTGTTGAGAGTGACACAGATAAGCTCTACTACAGTGATATTGATGCTAAGATAGGTAAGGTCCACATAAAGGAAGGCGACTTCGTTAAAAAGGGAGACCTTCTGATCTCCTATGACGAAGAAGATCTGGAAAAGCTTGAGACAATGGCAAACCTTACTGCAAAGGCAGATCTTGGCAGTTTCAAAGGCTCCATGCAGTCATCTGGAAGAACCGCCGGGTTATATAACGAAGCTAAAACAAATCTTGAAGTCTTAAATCAGCAGATAGCTGATACCGAGGCTCAGATCACAAGGACTCAGAACAGCCTCATGGAAAAGAAAGCATCTCTTGCAGACTTTGGAGCAAAGCTTCAGGTATCTCTCATTGAATGGTCAGATGAACCAGACTCTGACGAGTATGAAAACCTCCAGAAGCTCATTCAGACCAATGCTTACGAGCAGCAATATGCACCTGAAATAGTAAGGATGCAGGAAGAGCTTGATTCTTTAAAGCTTACGCTCACGGACCTTAAGGAATACAAATCCGAAATGACAAGTCAGAAAGCCAGCACAGTGGGCGGCATCATGACCAAGGGCGAAAAAGAAAGACTCACAGCCATAAAGGAAGCAAACGAACTTACAAATAGTGAAAAGCTCTCCTATTATGCTGCTGCAAAAGAAGGCATCAGGGCTGACTTTGACGGAATAGTTACTGAAATTGATGCAGCTGAGGGAAGCGAAGTTTATTGCGGAGCCAAGCTTCTTACACTTAAGTCATTATCCGATGTTGTTATCAAAGCCAGTGTAAATAAGTATGATATAGTGAATATTGAAAAAGGCCAGACGGTTACTGCCAATATCAAAAACAAGGACTACACCGGCAAAGTTTCAAGGATTGAGAGAATGACCAAGGACTCAGGAACCGGCACAGGTATCGGTGTTGAGATCACATTGGATAATCCAGATGACTCCATTATCCTTGGACTTGAAGCCAAGGCAAAAATAAATACAGCAAGCCTTTCAGAAGTTTTGCGGATCCCACTTGAAGCTCTCAGTGAGGATGAGGAAGGCAGCTATGTCTTTGTTGCTAATGACGGAAAAGCCACCAAAAAGTTTGTTGAGTGCGGCATCAGAAATGACGACATGGTAGAGATAAAAGATGGCCTTACCGAGGGAAGTCTTGTAGTTTGGAGAGACTCCGAAGAAATAACTGACGGAATGGGCGTAAAGGTGAACAAATAATGAGTCTTCAAAAAGAAACTATACTAATTGCAAGAGATCTGTCCAAAACATTTTCAAATGGTTCTGTTCAGCAGCACGTTTTAAAGAACTTAAATCTCTCCATCTATAAAGGAGATTTCACTGTAATAATGGGTAACTCAGGCTCCGGTAAGAGCACTCTTTTGTACGCCCTTTCCGGTATGGACAGACCCAGCATGGGCACGATCACATATCATGCAGATGGCGAAAAAGAAACTGAGATCTCCACTTTCAGTAACGACAAGCTTGCCCTTTTCAGGCGTAGTCACGTGGGATTTGTCTTTCAGCAAAACTATTTAAATGACAGCATGAGTGCTCTTGATAACGTAATGGTCTGCGGACTTTTAAAGGCCACTGACAGGAAAGAACTTGCAGAAAGGGCAAAAAGGCTGCTTCAAAGCGTAGAGATCGAAGAAAATGACTTCCGAAAATTCCCTACCCAGATGTCCGGCGGACAGCAACAGCGTGTAGCGGTTGTCAGAGGTGTTATCAACTCTCCTGAAGTTCTTTTCGCTGATGAGCCAACTGGAGCCCTTAACTCTCAGAACACTGAAAACGTCCTTAACATCCTGTCAAACCTTAATAACGAAGGCCAGAGCATTGTCATGGTAACCCACACCATCAAAGCTGCTGAACGCGGCAACAGGATAATCTATTTGTCCGACGGCGTCATAAGTGACGAGATTGACCTTGGTCCCTACGCAGGTGACTACAAAGATGAGTCAAACCCAAATCTGGAAATAGCAAAAAAGCGCCACCAGAACCTGAAGAATTTCCTTCAGGATATGGGCTGGTGATCACACCGTATATTCGAAAGGAAAGAAAAATGTACAGATTTTTCTTTATCGCCAAAAACAATATTAAAAAACAAAAAAGTGATATGATCACTTTCTTTATACTATCGGCCCTTTCCTCTCTCTTTATCTTTATCAGCGCTTCATTTCTTGCTGACACCGGAAAAGTCATCGACACCAACATGGAAAAGATAAATGCCGCTGATATCTTTATTATCACAGGATACTCTGAGCCAGCCATCGAAAAGATGGAAGAACTGATAAAGGGCAATGTATATTTAAAAAACTATGAGGTTGAGGAATATCTTGACTGCAGCTCAAAGTACAAACTAAAAGGGAGCAAAAACTGGATTGAATACCCCCTGTTTATTAGTAGCTATGAAAAGCCACAGAAGATCCAGACTATGAGTATTGATGCTTCAGATTTTTCCGGAGACGACGTGGTTATTCCAATCTCTCTATCCTCAGCCTTTAAAATAGGGTCCACCTTTCAGATGAAGATTGGCGACAACGTCTATGACTTTAAGGTTGCAGGCTACAACGAGGATAATCTCTTTTGCTCGCCAATGAACATGGGAACCTACAAGATATATGTATCTGACAGGATGTACGAAACCCTGCGCTTCGAAAACCCAAAGGGTGCATATGACAGCAGGTACATAAAGACTCAGCTGACTGACACTGCCAAAAAGAAACATATCGATACTAATAAGCTCTCTGACACCATAGGTGATGAGCTCCTTAACTGGTACAATGACTATTCTAAAGCAAATCCGGATTTTGAGATGCCAGGTACTAATGTCCTCCCTGCAGAACTTATGAAGACCGGTTCCATGATACTTCCATTTGTTTTTGTGGCACTGATATTTCTTTTCGCTGTGATCATCTTTGCTATAGCCATCGTCATCATCAACTTCAGCGTAAAGAACTTCATCATGACCAACATGAAAAACACAGCCATCATGGAAGCTTCCGGCTATACAGTCAGGGAACTGGTACTTATCCTGTTGTTCCAGCTTATTATGATATCAGGACTTGGCGCAGCTGTAGGAATCACTATTGGCGCACTTCTTCTTGATAAGATCGGGATACTTATCCTTATCACCCTTGGTCTTACATGGAATCAGCCCGTCAACACTGTGGTGATACTTTCAGTTTTCCTTGGATTTTGCCTGGTTGTAGCTTGTCTTACTCTCCTGCTCGGTCGGGAATACAGTAAGGTAAGCGTCCTTTCAGCGCTTAGAGGCGGCGTTAACACTCACAATTACAAGAAGAATCTCTTTTCCTTTGATAAGACTAATCTTCCCATCGCAGTGACACTGTCACTTAAGGATACTTTTGGAAGATTTAAAAACCAGCTTGGAATAATCTTTATCATGATGATCCTCTCCATTTCGTCAGTGGTGGCCTTTGGAATGACTGACACTTTTGGCAATGATGAAGGCGTTCTTAACATTGGCGGTTTTGACGTTTATGATGCATTTTTCTCTGGTGATGAGAGCATGGAAGAAACTGTAAGCACCATGAAAACCGTTGAAAATACCAGGCGAGAGATCTGGATGGGCGTAAATTACTCTCATAAAAAGAACAAGCAGAATATCACAACCAGGTCCTTTTCAGACACCTCAAACATCATTGGAGGATCCATTATAGAGGGCCGCTGGCCAAAACACCCCAACGAAGTCATGCTTGCAACAAATGCTGCTTCAAGACTTGGTGTTTCCCTTGGAGATGTTGTGACTGTAAGAAACGATATGGCTGATGAATCCTTCATTGTATGCGGTATCTGCCAGACCATGAACAACATGGGGATGATGGCCTTTATGACAATCGATGGCCTTACTAAGGTCACTACTGTTCCTGAGTCAATGCAGGTTTGTGTGCAGCTTAAAAAGGGTGTTTCTTTTGCTGAATTTGAAGAAGAATTTAAAGATGTTTATCCAGAGGTTACTGTAACTGATTATCAGGTTGCAGCTCACCAGACCGTGGGCCTTATCACCATCGGTATCAAGCTCTTTGCCTACTTTGTAAGCCTACTTACGATCCTGATCGTGGCCTTTGTAGAATCCCTGATCGTTCGCACAAATATCAATAAGCAGTGGAGAAACCTTGGTGTAAGCAAAGCTTTAGGCTTTACCTCAAAAGACCTGATCCTTCAGGTCATGCTGTCCAATATTCCTTCAATTCTTATTGGTGTAGCTTTAGGTCTTGTGCTGTCTCCTTCCCTTGGAAGCAAGCTCATGGTCGGCACATTTATGATATTTGGATTTAAGAGGATAGACTTTAAGATAGCTCCTGTATCATATCTTTTCACAGCGTTTATTATCATTGGTGTTGCCCTTATCACCTCCGCTCTTATAGGCCGCAGGATAAAAGGTCTTGAACCTGTGAAGATGATCACCGAAGAATAGTCTGTTTATGTTACAATAATCCATACGGAGATAAATTATGCATTACAACTGTCTTATTGTGGATGATGAAATTGAACTTGCAAAAATGACGGCGGAGTATTTCAGGATGTTTGACGTTTCTACGCAGTATGTAGAAAGCGCCGCATCCTGCCTTGCTTTCTTTGAAGAGGGAAACACCGCTGACCTGATCCTTCTTGATATCAATTTAGGAGATGGATCAGGTTTTGATGTCTGTAAAAA
>NZ_JAGAYD010000022.1 GCF_017940685.1 Butyrivibrio sp.
AATCTTAGGCATACGTTTTCTCCTTATCAGTCAAAAAAGTCTAGAAGTAATTCTATGTCACTAAGCTCTGTAGCAACTTCCCTGAACCTGTCAGGGTGCTGATCTTTATTTAACCCCACAATTATCGAAGAGCTGACTTCCCTGCCATGTTCTAAATATGACTTTAAAAGCTCTTCCCTTCTAAGGATATTGTAAAGGCCATATTTATCTGAAAGTCTAAGTGCGTCATCCCTGCTTACAGATAGCTCTCCCATAAGCTTTTTAAGGGTAGCCTCGTATTTTTTTCCATCTCCAGAAAAACTTATCACCATAGGAAAATAGTACTTACCATCCTCAAAGACCATGCGCTCATCAACTATCTCAAAGCCTCTGCCTCTCATATATCCGCGAAACTCCGGGATGTCTGACTGTGGCTGCAATACTCCGGCCTTGATTCCAAGGGATGCGATATCTCTTTTCTCAAGGATACTCAGCATGAGTTTACCGCCCATACCTGCTATCACAAGGGAATCGACCTCTCCGTCCTCAAGTGCAAAAAGACCATCTGAGAGTCTTACCTGTACCTTGTCAGCGATACCAAATTCAGCCACATTATTCCTAGCTGCAGATAATGGCCCTTTCCTGAGGTCCATGGCTATGGCACTTTTGGATATCCCGCTAAGGACCAGATACATGGACACGTATCCATGGTCACAGCCAACATCAGCGGTACAACTAAAGGGCTCGAACGGCAAGGCATCGAGCAAATCCTCGGAGACAGGTCGCAAGTCACAGGGGACGGTCCTCTCTGACTTGCGCCGTAAGTCAAGGAGAACCGTCCCCAATGACTTGCGAACCGTTCCCAATGACTCACTAACAGTGATCAGCCTTTCAGACATCCTGCCCTTTAGAACATCTAATCTGTTGTCCATATAGTTTTCCTATCAGTCGAGGTAATCCTTGAGCTTACGGCTGCGGCTTGGATGACGGAGCTTACGAAGTGCCTTGGCCTCGATCTGTCTGATACGCTCACGGGTTACGTTGAACTCCTTACCAACCTCTTCAAGGGTTCTTGCTCTTCCATCGTCAAGACCAAAGCGAAGGCGAAGAACCTTCTGCTCACGCTCTGTAAGAGTATCAAGAACCTCAACCAGCTGCTCTTTGAGCAGTGTAAACGCTGCAGCATCTGCAGGTACAGGAACGTTGTCGTCCTGAATGAAATCACCAAGATGGCTATCTTCCTCCTCACCGATAGGAGTCTCAAGAGAAACAGGCTCCTGGGAAATCTTAAGGATCTCACGTACTCTTTCAACAGGAAGGTTCATCTCCTTTGCAACCTCCTCTGGAAGTGGCTCACGGCCAAGCTCCTGAAGAAGCTGACGGCTTACACGGATGAGCTTGTTGATGGTCTCAACCATGTGTACAGGGATACGGATTGTTCTTGCCTGGTCAGCGATAGCTCTTGTGATAGCCTGCCTGATCCACCATGTAGCGTAGGTTGAGAACTTGAATCCCTTTCTGAAATCGAACTTCTCAACGGCCTTGATAAGACCAAGGTTACCTTCCTGGATAAGGTCAAGGAACAGCATTCCTCTACCTACATATCTCTTGGCAATACTTACAACAAGACGAAGGTTAGCCTCTGCAAGGCGCTTCTTGGCTTCATTGCCTTCGTAAACGGCCTGCTCAAGCTCTTTCTTCTTGGCAGCTGAGAGCTTGTTCTTGCCCTCGTCCTCTGCAAGAGCCTTCTCAGCGTCAATACCTGCCTCCATAGCCTTGGCAAGGTCGATCTCCTGCTCAGCTGTAAGAAGAGGTACTTTACCAATCTCCTTAAGGTACATTCTGACAGGATCCTCGATGCTGATTCCGTCAGGAACTGACAGGTCGATATTCTCCATATCAACCTCGTCCTCATCTGTAAGGACCATATCGTCATCGTCAGGAATATCATCATCAGTATCAGATACCCTAAGAACGTCTATTCCGGAATTCTCAAGAACTTCAAGGACGTTATCAAGCTGCTCCTCATTAAGTCCCATATCTGCAAAGAAATCGCTGATTTCTGCATACTCAAGAACATTTTTCTTTTTCTTGGCAAGAGCAAGGATTTCCTTGATCTTCTGGGAAAAGAGCTCCTTGGCTGCCTCATCAAGTTCTCCATCCCCTGCAGCTACAGGTGCTTCCTCTGTCTTTGCAGCCTTGCCTCTTGTCTTCTTAGCTGGTTTTTCCTCTGCTGACTCTGCAGCTTTCTTTGATGCTTTAGCTGCCTTGGCTGGCTTTTCTTCAGCAACTTCCTTAACTGCCTTGGCGCTCTTTTTTGCAGGTGCCTTAGCTTCTTCTGCTGCCTTAGTTGCCTTAGTAGCCTTCTTAGCTGACTTTTCCTCTGCTACTTCTTCAGCATCCTTCTTGGAAGTTTTCTTTTTGGTATCTTCTTTCGCAGTCTCCTTAGTAGCAGTAGCCTTAGTAGCCTTCTTAGCAGGTGCCTTTGTTTCTTCCTTTGCAGCCTTTGTAGTCTTAGCTGCCTTAGTCTTCTTCTCTGTTTCTTTTGCTGTATCTTTCTTAGTTGCCATTTTTACTCTTTCCTTTTCTTTTTTGATAGATTTTTTCGATTATGTCCTATGTATTCTAGTCGTCAGGAGAAATATCTGCGTGAGATAGTTTTTCCAATTCTTTCTTGCCCTGTATGGTTTTTGTCAGATAATCAGGGTCATCAAGTTGAAGCTCTTTTTTCTGGCGCTCGTAGCCAGAGTGCTTGACTGCGTAGATGATATCTCTAAACGCTTTGCGCCTCTGCTCTTTGGTCTCGATCTCCACCAGATTGGTGTTGAACATCTCAGCTACCTGCCGGTGTTCCTCCTCGTCAGTGAAGTGGTCAAGCACTGATGCCGGTGAAAAGTTCCCAGCCTCCAGGCCTTTAAAAAGTTCTTTTGCAACACTTCTGTATAGATCATCTGAGAAATCCTCAGGTGTTACCCATTTAATAACCTTAGGGAAAATAGCAGGTTCATCCGAAAGCCAGGTAAGAAGGAGCCTCTGGTTTTTCCTTGCTCCATCGTCCGGACTCTTTTTTACTGCTATTCCGGATTTTGGTCTTTCTATCTGTCTTACCCCGCCGCCTCTTGCTGCAGTATCAGCTACAAGCCTTCGAAGGTCATCTATGGCAAAGCCAAATCTTGCTGCCACAGCTTCAATGTAGTTTTCTCTCTCGAGAGCCTCTTCAAATTCGCACAGCTTCCCTGCCAGTTCCCTCTGGAACTCGGTCTTGGAAACAGGATCACTAAAATCATATCTGGACTGCATGACCCTGACCTCGAAAAAGAAGGTGTTCTCTGCGTTTTTGATCCTCTCCTCGAAAGCCTCTCTGCCCTCGTTTTTAATGAACTCGTCCGGATCCTTGTGGGGACGAAGATCAAGGACCTTGCCCTTAAGTCCCGCGTCCTTAAGTATTCCGATTCCGCGAAGTGCAGCCTTGGTTCCTGCTTCGTCGCTGTCATAGGATAGTATCACAGTGTCTGTGTACCTCTTAAGGATCATTGCCTGACCAGGAGTAAAGGCCGTTCCAAGGGAGGCAACTGCCATGTCAAATCCCGCCTGGTGCATGGCGATTACGTCCATGTAGCCCTCGCAGATTATCATGTATCCAGCCCTTGAGTTCTTGGCATAGTTAAGTCCAAAGAGGTTTCGGCTCTTATCAAATATCGGAGTCTCAGGTGAGTTTAAGTACTTGGGCTTGGCATCTCCCATAACTCTGCCGCCAAAGCCAATGACCTTGCCAGTGGCATCCATTATAGGGAACATGACTCTGTTCCAGAACTTGCCTGAAGTGCCTCTCTTTTCATCAAAGGAAGCAAGCCCCGCCTCGATTATCTGCGCATCCGAGTATCCAAGCTTTTTAAGATGACCCACAATGTCATTGGAGCTTAGACCTGAATAACCAAGTCCAAAGTGCTTAATGGTATCATCAGACAGCTCCCTCTTTCTAAAGTACTCAACTCCTACCTGGCCCTCAGGCCTTTTGAGATTTAAGTAATAGTACTTGGCCGCCTCTTTATTGATATCAAACAGGATCTGCTTTTTATCCCGAAGAGCCCTGGCCTGCGGCGAATTGTCCTCTTCAGGAAGGGTTATCCCTGCCCTGTCTGCCAGCTGCTTAAGTGCTTCTGCAAATGTTAAGTTGTCATATTTCATCAAAAAAGTGATCACGTTACCGCCGGCTCCGCAACCAAAGCAGTAGTACATCTGCTTGCCTGGTGACACAGAAAACGAACCGGACTTCTCATTGTGAAAAGGGCACAGGCCAAAATAGTTGGCTCCCTTTTTCTGGATATGAACATACTGCCCTATCACATCCACAATGTCATTGCGCGACCTGACTTCTTCTACAATCTGATCTGAATAGCGCAATTTCTTTTCCCCATTTCAATACTTTTATAGAACTGTCCAGGATTTTGGAATGTAAACCTCCTGGAAAGTGGCAACTGCGTATCTGTCTGTCATTGAGCTTACATAATCACAGACAATGCGCTCCCTTGAAGCCTCGCCCCTGTCCATCATCTCCTTAAGATAGTCAGGAAGCTGATCGATGTGCCCCACATAATAGTGGTAAAGGATCTTGATCATGTCATCGACCTTGGTCTCCTCCCCCTTAGCCACCGGGTTTGTATATACTCTTTCAAACATAAAACGCCTTAGGGCATGGAAAGCCTCGTAGACTTCCTCTGACATCCTGATGTCATCCTTGTCCATGCTGTTGGCTATGATATCGTGAATGAAACCATCCAGCCACTCGCCCTTGGTATGTCCCAGGACACTGGTGATGGAGTCGGGAACGTCGCTCTCTTCTATGATCCCGCCTCTGATGGCATCGTCCATGTCGTGGTGCATGTAAGCGATCTTGTCAGAAAGACGCACAACCTTGCCCTCAAGTGTTCCAGGGGTCAGATCCATCTCGTGATTCAAAATCCCATCACGAACCTCCCAGGTAAGGTTAAGTCCCTTGCCATAGTTCTCAAGTTTCTCAACTATTCTAAGGCTCTGCTCGTTGTGCTTAAACCCCTCAGGACACTCCGCATCAAGCGCCCTCTCTCCAGCATGACCAAAGGGCGTATGTCCCAGGTCATGACCAAGAGCAATGGCCTCCACCAGGTCCTCGTTTAAGCGAAGAGCCTTGGCAATAGTCCTGGCATTTTGCGAAACTTCAAGGGTATGGGTCATGCGCGTCCTGTAATGATCGCCATCCGGAGACAAAAAGACCTGAGTCTTGTCCTTGAGGCGCCTAAATGACTTGGAATAAAGTATACGATCGCGATCTCTCTGGAAACAAGGCCTTATGTCGCAGGGTTTTTCTTCTTTTTCTCTTCCCTTGGAATTCATGCTAAGACAAGCGTGTGTGCTTAAGATCTGAGTTTCTCTTTCTTCAAGTTTCTCACGTATCTTCAATGCTGTTCTTCTTTCTCAGGTAGATTATGGGGACAAAAAAGTCCCACATCTACTATTATTCGACGTGGGACTTAAAAATCCTTTTTATTTATACAAAATTAATTTGTCCATTCACTTTTTCGGCTCTCATACTGCTCATTTATCCAGGCTACAGCTGCTTCAAAACCCTCCTGAGATACGTCAAAGTGTTCACTGACCATTAAATCCTTGTCAGTATTTGCATAGGAATATGGCTCAGGCCATACAGTAGCCATAAGTGTCGCCGGTTCCCTGTCTTCCTTCTTTACGAAAAAGACATTTTTCAGTGGTTCTCTTGCCAGCCTGTATCTCATTCCCTTGTGGCTTCCAAAGTACGCCTCGCCATATTCATAATGTGTTAAGTTAAAAAAGCTTGATAACTCAATTTCCATGTTTCCAAAACGTCCTATCTACTGCCATTTTGCGACTAGGCGCACATCACCTGAATCTGCTAAAGAACTGGGCCATAGGTCCAACTGTGGCCTGAAGATCTGTGATCGCCTTATTGAGTCCTTCAAAATCAATACCAGCCATATTATTGACAGCCTGTGTAAGGGGCTCAGTATTATCATTGACCAGCTGATTCAGATTCTTACTGGCTTCTGTCATCTCCGCAACCATGGCATTGATATTCTCAACAGAACTGCTTGCATCTGCCACCATCTGATCAATATTGGTAAGCGTCATAGTTACCTTAGGCACCAGTACGATCATAGCCACCAGCACAACCACAAATATACCAACTGTAGCCAGTGTCGTTATCCTCTGTAAAAAGAGCTGTTTCTTAGCCACAATGAGCATCGCAGCCATGGCCTGCTCTTTATCTGCAATTACCTGCTCTTTATCTGCAATTACCTGCTGAACTTCCTGATTGTTTTCACTATCGCCCATATCCTGCCTCCTTAGATCTGGTGATACTCCTGCAGTGATTTGATGTGGCCGCAACCCTTAGCCTTGACTTCAGTGATACCTTCTGCTGCTGCCTTAGCTGCTGCTACAGTTGTGATGTATGGAATGCGAGCCTTTATTGCTGCGCGGCGAAGATATCCGTCGTCGTGCTCTGCTCCCTTTCCAATTGGTGTATTGATCACAAGCTGCACATCTCCATTCTTGATAACATCCTCTACGTTTGGTCTTCCACCCTCGTAGTTCTTCATGATCCTTATTGCATCAATGCCTGCATCTACTATGTTCTCAAAGGTCTTGCCAGTAGCGTAGATCTTAAAGCCCTCATCAGCAAAGGCTCTTGCAATATCTGCTGCCTCTGGCTTGTCCTCAGAATTAAGTGAAATAAGTACTGCTCCCTCCAGCGGAAGTGCTGCTCCTGCTGCCTCGTAGGCCTTAAAGAATGCTTCGCCAGGAGTCCTGGCAAGTCCAAGGACTTCTCCAGTTGAACGCATCTCAGGTCCAAGTACCGGGTCAACTTCAGGGAACATATTAAATGGGAATACAGCCTCTTTTACTCCATAGTAAGCTGGCTCTTCCTTTGACTTATTAGCAATAAGCTCCTGAACTGGTGAAGGTCTTCCAGTAAGCTGTGATGTGATGATATCTGTAGCTACTGGTACCATCTTTATTCCGCAAACCTTGGATACAAGAGGAACTGTTCTTGATGCTCTTGGGTTAGCCTCAAGAACATATACAGTGTCGTCCTCGATGGCGTACTGCATGTTCATAAGACCAACTACGTTCATCTCAACAGCGATCTTTCTGGTGTATTCCTCGATGGTGCGAAGGTTCTTTTCAGAGATGTGCTTACTTGGAATGATGCAGGCTGAGTCTCCGGAGTGGATACCAGCAAGCTCAATGTGCTCCATAACAGCAGGAACAAAGGCCTGTTTTCCATCACTTATGGCATCTGCCTCGCACTCAAGGGCGTTGTGAAGGAACCTGTCAATGAGGATAGGTCTGTCAGGTGTAACACCAACAGCTGCCTTCATGTAGCCTTCCATGCTCTCTTCGTCTCTTACGATCTCCATTCCTCTTCCGCCAAGGACAAAGGAAGGACGAACCATTACAGGATATCCGATCCTTGCAGCGATCTTTTTAGCACCCTCTACGTCAGATGCCATTCCTGACTCTGCCATAGGGATACCGAGCTTTTGCATCATGATGCGGAACTGGTCTCTGTCCTCTGCAAGATCGATAACTTCGGGAGTTGTACCAAGGATGTTGACACCCTCTTCCTTGAGCTTGGCTGCAAGGTTAAGAGGTGTCTGTCCACCAAACTGAGCGATAACTCCAACAGGCTTCTCTTTTCTGTAGATCTGAAGAACATCCTCTAGAGTAAGTGGCTCAAAGTAAAGTGTATCTGATGTATCATAGTCAGTTGAAACTGTCTCTGGGTTACAGTTTACAATGATGGTCTCAAAACCAAGCTTTTTAAGGGCGAGAGCTGCATGTACACAGCAGTAGTCAAACTCAATACCCTGACCGATCCTGTTAGGGCCTCCGCCAAGGATCATGATCTTCTTGGAACCGCCAGCGCCCATGTCCTTAGGGTTCTCAAGGCTTGCGCCCCTCTTATAAGTTGAGTAGTAGTAAGCTGCCCCTTCGGTGCCATAAACGTGAACGCCGTCCCACTCCTCAGTAAGTCCCTGTTTATCTCTTGTATTTCTGATATCATCCTCAGAAACATCAAGTATCTGGGAGAGATATTTATCTGCAAAGCCATCTTCCTTGGCTTTAACCAAAGCATCCTCTGAAGGAACCTGTCCCTTAAACTTGGAAACCAGCTCTTTTTCTTCATCAACAAGCTCTTTAATCTCGTTAAGGAAATAGTGCTTAACCTTGGTAATATCAAAGAGCTCATCAACAGTGATGCCCTTCTTAAGTGCCTCATATATAAGGAAATATCTCTCTGAGGAAGCGTCCTTGAGCATGCGAAGAAGCTCATTCTTGTCCATCTCCTCGTACTTTTTCACGTTGCCAAGGCCGTATCTGCCCTTTTCAAGAGATCTGATGGCCTTCTGAAAAGCTTCCTTGAAATTCTTGCCGATGGACATAACTTCGCCAACAGCTCTCATCTGGGTTCCCAGCTTGTCCTCTACGCCGTGGAACTTCTCAAATGCCCAGCGGGCAAACTTAACAACAACGTAGTCGCCATTAGGAACGTATTTATCAAGGGTTCCAAACTTGGAATCCGGAAGCTCTGAAAGTGTAAGTCCTGTAGCAAGCTTGGCTGATACAAGGGCAATCGGGAAACCTGTTGCCTTACTTGCAAGGGCTGATGAACGGGAAGTACGAGGGTTGATCTCGATAACAACGATCCTGCCAGTCTTAGGGTCATGGGCGAACTGTACGTTGGTTCCGCCGATAACGCCGATGTGCTCAACAATCTTGTAGGCCTGGCGCTGAAGCTCTTTCTGAAGGTCCTCAGAAATTGTCAGCATAGGTGCTGTACAGAAGGAATCACCTGTGTGAACACCAACAGGATCAACGTTCTCAATGAAGCATACGGTGATCATGTTGTTATCCTTGTCTCTTACTACCTCAAGCTCAAGCTCTTCCCATCCAAGGATTGACTCCTCAACAAGAACCTGGTGGATGATAGATGCTGCAAGGCCTCTTGCGCATACAGTCTGAAGCTCTTCCTTGTTGTAAACAAGTCCGCCGCCTGCGCCGCCCATGGTGTAGGCAGGACGAAGAACTACAGGATAGCCAAGTTCGTCAGCTTCAGCTAAAGCTTCCTCTATGCTGTAGCAGGCCTTTGATCTTGCCATCTCAATGCCCAGCATGTCCATGGTCTTTTTAAACTCTGTCCTGTCTTCGCCTCGCTCGATTGCGTCAACCTGGACACCTATTACCTTAACATTATATTTATCGAGGACTCCTGCCTTATATAGCTCAGAGCACAAATTAAGACCAGATTGTCCGCCTAAATTAGGGAGTAATGCATCTGGTCTTTCTTTTTCAATAACTGCCGCAACGCGCTCGACATTAAGCGGCTCAATATAAGTCTTATCAGCCATCTCCGGATCAGTCATGATAGTTGCCGGATTGGAGTTAACTAAAACAATTTCATACCCAAGGCTACGAAGGGCTTTGCATGCCTGTGTCCCTGAATAGTCAAATTCACAAGCCTGTCCGATAACGATAGGCCCTGAACCGATTATAAGTACTTTGTGGATATCTGTTCTCTGTGCCATTTTGTTCCTCCCCGATTAATCTTTTTCCATCCCTACAATTCT
Organism: Butyrivibrio sp.; assembly: GCF_017940685.1. Taxonomy (GTDB): domain Bacteria; phylum Bacillota; class Clostridia; order Lachnospirales; family Lachnospiraceae; genus Butyrivibrio. Next base: position 9,627 of record NZ_JAGAYD010000022.1, read on the forward strand.
ATTATTCAATCGGCACAAAGACAAGTATAAAATTATTGATTTTATTTAATCTCTTTTAGTATATTTTCCATGGCCTCATAGTCCTCTTTTTCGAAGCAATTTCTTAATTTTGTAATGATCTGCACATGCTGCTCAGAAAAAGAAAAGTCCTCCATCTCCTTAAAGGTCTTACCAAGGAACTCCCTATTTTTCTCCATTGCACCGGCTTTCAGCGCAGTATACATGCTCTTTATAAGAATTTCCCCAAGGTCCTCATCAGATACAGCGTAATCTTCTACTGCAGTACTATTCTCCTCATCGCCAGTATCCTCAGCCGATACAGGATTCTTTTCATAGAACCTTTCAAGAGGCTCTTTAAATCCCCTAAGCTCTTCCATAAGGCTGTCATGGTTCTTTCTGATAAAAGAAATATCTCCAGCCTTACCTGCCATCTCCAAATCTTCAGCGTCCTTAGAGAGCTTCTGCGCTCCTACAAGGCGGGCAGAGCTCTTTAGAGCATGGACTTTAGTGGTGTAGCTGTCGAAGTCACCATCTTCGTAATAATCCTCAAGTTCCTTTATCTTCTCCTCAATTGATTTATAGAAAATAGACAGCACTGAGAGGAAGGACTCCTCAGATCCACTGTTTTCAATAGCAATGTTTTTATCAATGCCTATGATGCCTTCAAACCACTCCTCTTTTCTTTCTGTAGCCACCTGTGGTCTTAACTTTCGATTATTATCTGGCACTATTACCGGTGCATCATCATAGGAAACCAGCTTTTCAAGGTTATATGCGCGGTCTATTTCATCAATGTACATGATGGCAAAGGCACCTGAGCCACAGCTGATAGACATGACAGCACAGGCCTTTTGGAATATCACGTTTTTAAACGGGAATCTCAAAAGAACCATCTCCTTGATCTTTTCAAGCATCTCCTCAGATACACCTGCGTGGGTGATAAATACAAAGTCAAGATTGGGTTTAGCATTCCTTGGA
>NZ_JAGAYD010000023.1 GCF_017940685.1 Butyrivibrio sp.
AGGATAATGCTGGATGATGGCACAGTTGGGATTGTTGAAAAGCTCACGCTTCGTCATGTGGTCCTTAGGCTCATTGACACCACAAGGGTCATCATTCCAAACAGCAAGGCCAACAGTGCAACGATCATAAATTACAGCTATGCTGAGAATGTCCCAAGATCCTTCGATGTCAGGTTCCCAATAAGCTATGACAGTGATCTTGACAAGGCCAAGGAGGTCATAAGAAAGACGATCTGCGAATGCCCCCTTACCTTAAACAGAGATAAATACACTATCACAGATCCAAACAGCAAATCCGTCTACTTCCTTGAAATACAGGAGAGTGCGCTGCTGCTTGGAGCAACAGTTTACTACCCTCATGAACTTAGGACAGAGGTTGTAAAAGATGAAGTAAATTCCGCCGTTTTCAAAGCCCTTAAGGAAAACAAAATTGAGATACCATATAACTACGTAAATGTTGTGATGAATGAGAAGTGACCAAAGTAGCAAAACACCGGTCAGAAGGAGCTGCCAATGCAAGTTAGCGTTGATATTCCCGATTTGATCTTCAGAATACTCATATATCTTCTTGTATCCTTAGGATACATGGGGATATTCAAAAAGTGCGGAGTTAAGAGAATATGGGCATTTGTACCCCTTGCCAAGGAATACCACATAAGCCTTTGTGCAGACAGGGAAAAGGACGGCCGCGCATACACCATAATCTGCGCTTTGAGCTACGTCCTTGTGGCTATAGAATTCTTATTTAAAGATAACACCACGGTGCTGATGCTGATGACTATTCCGCTGGTAGGTCTTTTTATTGCTGACATAATCTACGGGCTTAAGATCTATCAGGGCCTGATCAGGGTGTTTGACAGAAACAAGAGGTGGATATGGGCATTCTTTTTCTTTGAGAGCCTCACCATTGTGATCTGGGGATTTTCAAAGAAATTTCAGCCTACCAGGCAGGTTGAAAATCTAAAGGGTGTAACCGGGGCAAAAGAGCTTGGTGAGGATATTAAGGGCAGTGATGACACTTTGACTGTGAACATCAAAAAGAGGACAGCAATAGATTTCTTTAAAAAGAAAACTCTTTTAAAAGACATTCACATGTCAATTCCAAAGGGACACCTGGTGCTGCTTCTTGGAGGCTCAGGAGCTGGTAAGACCACCTACCTTAATGCGGTAACCGGCTATGAGAAGGCTGATGCCAGCATCCTTCTTGGAAAAGGAGATGTATACAACGACTACGAGAGGATGAAGTACGACATTGGCTTTGTGCCTCAGCAGGATCTTATGAGGGGAAATGACACTGTGGAGATGACTCTTATAGATGCAGCGCTGATGCGTCTTCCAGTTGAGATGTCCACTATGGAAAGAGAAAACCGCATAGCTTACGTTCTTGACCTCTTTGGACTTACTTCTGTTAAGAACAGTCTGGTGGACAAGCTTTCAGGAGGTCAGAGAAAAAGACTTTCCATCGCCATGGAACTTATAACAGATCCGGATCTCTTTATCCTGGACGAGCCGGATTCAGGCCTTGACGGCGTTGTGGCAAGGAAGCTCTTTGAGAAGCTTCGTGAAATAGCTGATGAGGGCAAGATTGTAATAGTTATTACCCATACTCCTGACAGGGTAATTGACCTGTTTGATGACGTCATAGTTCTTGCCAAGGATGCCACACGGACGGGAAGACTTGCATACTACGGCCCTGTGAAGGAGGCATATGACTTCTTTGGAAAAGAGTCTATGGAGGAAATACTTCTTTCCATCAACCAGAAGGATGAAGGCGGCGAGGGAAGAGCAGATGAGTTCGTAGAAAAATATGCCGACAGGATTAAGGAAAGAGTGGGGTGACGGGTTATGGAAGAATATCAGTACAAGCACAGAGGAAGAGTGGCACAGACCTTCATATACCTGGGCAAACTCTTTAGAATGTTCCTGTTCCAGAATGACTGGAAGGTGCTGCCTATGTCTGCTGTAATTGCTGCACTTGTGGCATTTGCGGTGGGGGCAAACCTCTTTAAGACCATGGAAGGTACAATGATGGGTACCTTTGCGCTCTCCTGTATTTGTATATGGAACGGTTTTTTCAACTCTATCCAGATGATCTGCAGGGAAAGAGCTATCGTAAAAAGAGAGCACAGAGCGGGCCTTCATATTACTTCCTACGTTGCTGCCCACATGATCTACCAGATGGTTCTGTGCGTGCTTCAGGTGGTGATAACTCTTGGAGTTTTGAAGATCATGAGTATCAAGATGCCGGAAAGGAGCATGTTTACTCCCTGGCCAGAAGCAGATCTTGGAATATCTCTTTTCCTTATAACCTATTGCGCTGACATGCTGGCGCTACTTGTATCTGCCTTTGCAAGGACCACCACGACAGCCATGACTATAATGCCGTTTCTTTTGATAGTACAGCTCCTGTTTTCAGGGGGATTTTTTAACCTCCCGGCAGAAGCAAAGCCCCTTACCTACCTGACTGCTACCAAGTGGGGACTTACAGCCATGTGCGCTCAGGGAGACTACAACTCCCAACCCATGGTTACTGTCTGGAACAGTGCCCTTAAGATGAAGGATGTAGAGGTGGAGGGGGAAAAGCCTCTTTTGACAATGTTCCAGTATATCGAAGAAAACGACATGAGAGATGATCTTCTCATGGAGACTGCAAAACAAAATCAAAATCCTGAGTACAATTTTGACCCAAATATTGTGCTAAAATGCTGGGGATGGCTTATAATATGGACAGTGGTTTATGTTATTTTAGCAGTAGTGCTGCTTGAATTCATAGATAAAGACAAGAGATAAGGGAGTTTTGGTATGAAGAAAAAGATAATGAGGATGATGCTTTTAGTGTCTTCTTTGTTACTAATTCTATTTGGAGCAATAACCTGGTATGTGTTTGGCAGAGTACATCACATTGTGGCTGAGAGCTCAGAGAGGTCGAGTCAGGACGTTGAAAAATACTCTGACATAGCCATGAGGGATCAGATCACAGGGCGCCTTAGTGCAACCACCCTGGGATGTGCATACAGTCTTAACAAGATGCTGGATGATTTTTCCGGAACCATACAGATCATCGCAGATTCAGCAACTGACATCTACACTAATCCCGATGTATACGGAAGGACATATGTTAAACCTCTTGAAAAGTCTGATATAGGCAAGGACATGGGACAGTTTGTCTATGCTGAGGATGTGGACCCGGATGATCCTGCTGTGCAGGATGAGCTTGCCATGATAGGAAATCTCAAGGGCAATCTTCTTTCCATGTACAATCGTTATCCTGAGCTTGGTGCTTCCTACATAGGAACCGAGTCGGGAATAATGCTCCTTGCTGGCCCTGTACTTGATGACAGATGGGATGAGAACGGCGATTACGTTTACCTTGATCCAAGGCTTCGTCCCTGGTATTACATGGCCAAGGAGTCCAAGAAGCTTACCTTTTCTGAGATAACTCCCGACTACGACACAGGAAGACTTGCCATCATGTGCGGCGCTCCTATTTTCAGGGGAAAAGAGTTTGTGGGAGTTGCAGGAGCTGGTCTCTACCTTGAAGGAATTGAGTCCATGATGATGAATGCCATATTCAGCGATGAGGGTAACACCTGTATCATCGATGGAAAGGGCAATATCATTTTCTCATCCAACGAAGAAGGAGAATTAAAAGCCAGTACAGTTCTTGGTGGCAAGGAAAACAGTGACAAGGCGTTGTCCATGCTGACTCAGAGAGCAATTGAAGGTCAGAGCGGTCTTGAGCTTATAAATATCGATGGAGAGAGCAGCTACGTGGCATTTTCGCCAATAGAGTCTGTGGGCTGGTCACTTATTTCCATCATTCCTGAAAAGACAGTTCTTGCACCAAAAGAGAATCTTCTTACTTTCATCAAGCAGAGCCACCAGAGTGAGGCTGACGATGTTGACAAGGTTACAAGATCAGCGCTTATGGTGATGCTTTTTTTGATCCTTGCCCTGGCAGCTCTTAGCGTATTTATTTCAAATAAGCTCAGTAAGCGCCTGGTTATGCCTATTGCGCTCCTTACTGACAAGGTTCGCAACATGGACGGAGATCAGCTGAACTTTGCCTGGTATGAAAATACTGACGATGAGGTTGAGACCCTGGCTCATTCCTTTGGGTCCATGACAGAAAGGCTCAAGGAATATATCGATGATATTCAGACTGTTACAGCGGAAAAAGAGAGGATCCACACGGAACTGTCTCTGGCAACCAGGATACAGGCAGGTATCATGCCCCATGATTTCCCTGCTTTCCCTGATAAAAAGGAATTTGATCTCTATGCTCTTATGGAGCCTGCAAGGGAAGTGGGCGGCGATTTCTACGACTATTTCCTTATAGATGACGATCACCTTGGAATGGTAATGGCAGATGTTTCAGGTAAAGGTATTCCGGCAGCTCTTTTCATGATGGTTGCAAAGACTATCCTTCAAAGCTGTGCAATGCTTGGCAAGTCTGCAGCGGAGACACTTGATAAGACCAATGAGGCCCTTACCACCAACAATCAGACAGGAATGTTTGTCACTGTGTGGTTTGGAATCCTGGAGATATCTTCCGGTAAACTGACATGTGCCAATGCAGGTCACGAATATCCTGCTATCAAAAGAGCTGACGGCTCATTTGAGCTTTATAAAGACAAGCACGGCTTTGTTATTGGCGGAATGGAAGGAACCAGGTACCAGGAATATACGATACAGCTTGACCACGGCGATATGGTATTTTTGTACACCGACGGAGTGCCTGAGGCAACCAATTCAGATGTCGTTATGTATGGCACTGACAGGATGCTGGCGGCCCTTAACAGAGAGAAAGACTCCACGCTAAAAGAGCTTCTTGATAATGTTTGCTACGATATAACAGATTTCATAATGGATGCAGAGCAGTTCGATGACCTTACAATGATGTGCCTTAAGTACAATTGATTCACAAAAAAGGGGGATGTACGTATGGACAAAAAGTTTTTCGACGCTGGAATTAGTGGCATAATACCAACAGGACTTCCTGGCGGCTTTTTCATCTACGACGCGGGAGGGTCTGAAAGCGTGTACTATGCTGGCCCCAATGTCCTTGAGCTCTACGGCTGCGAGAACATGGGCGAATTCATCATGCTCACAGGGGGCACCTTTAAAGGAATGGTACATCCTGAGGATTACAACAGGATACAGAACCAGATCCAGGCCCAGACTATTTTCGGGGAGAAAAAACACGACTATGTCCGTTATCGTATCATCACCAAGGAAGGTGCTGTAAGGTATGTGGAAGACTTTGGACATCTCCTTCACAGGGAAGATGGCAAAGCTTATTACTATGTCTATATCGTTGATGTAGATCAGAACGAGTTTTATAACAAGAACCGCAATTCCTTTGCGGAAGCAGAGATTCTTTCTGCCAATCAGGAAACAGACGACCTTACAGGTCTTCTTAACATGTCCTTTTTCTACCAAAAGGCTCAGATGTTTTTAGGGTCTTATGAGAGCTGGAGAGAGGACATTTCTTTTATCCATTTTGATGTTCCAAACTTCAAGCTCTTTAATGAGAGAAACGGCTTTAAACTTGGAGATGAGCTTCTTTGCGATCTTGCAAAGGCTATCAGGGAAAACTTTAATATTGGCGGCATCTGCGCAAGATTTTCTGATGACCATTTTGTTGTGTGCACAACAGGTGACCATGAGAGCGTCATCCAGAAGGTTGAGAATGTTTATAAGGCAATGCTCCTTACTGAAGATGTAAATAAAAAAGTCAGGATAAAAGCAGGAATCTATTACCTTGATGATAGAAGAGCTGAGATAGGTCTTGCCTGTGACCATGCAAGACTTGCCTGCAATTCCATCAAGAACAGGCATGATATCAACTACTGTATTTACGACGAGATGCTTCGTGAGAACCTTCGCAAGCAGCAGTACGTCATCGACCACATTGATGAGGCAATAGAAAATGAGTATATCAAGGTCTACTACCAGCCTGTTGTGAGAGTTGCCACAGGAGAGATCTGCGGGTATGAAGCCCTTGTAAGATGGATCGATCCCAAGATGGGAATGCTGTCCCCTGGAGATTTTATCGACACCCTGGAGCAGTTCCACCTTATCCATCTGGTTGACAGGTATGTGGTTAAGAAAGTTTGCCAGGACTACAAAGAAATGAAGGAACAGGGAAAAGAGATCGTGGCAGTCTCCGTCAACATCTCAAGACTTGACTTTGAACTTTGCGATATCTTTGGATTCATTGAGACTACAAGGGAAGAATACGGAATTCCAAGACATATGCTGGATCTTGAAATAACAGAGAGCTCCCTCAATGAGAACGAGAACTTTATAAGGTCTGAGTGCGACAAGATGAGGGAGATGGGCTATCACGTATGGATAGACGACTTTGGATCAGGCTATTCATCCCTCAACACCATAGCCAACTACAACTTTGATGTCCTTAAGCTGGACATGGTATTCCTTAGAAGCTTCGACAACAACCCAAAGACCGGTAAGATCATGAAGTACATCATAAAGGGAGCCAAGGCCATGGGCGTATCACCCCTTTGCGAAGGCGTTGAAACAGAAGGCCACTTTGAGTTCCTCAAAGAGATTGGTTGTGAAAAAGCGCAAGGGTACTACTTCGGAAAGCCCATGCCAATGGAGGAATCCAGAATTTACACTAAGGGCAAGGGCCTTGTCTGGGAGAAGCAGGAAGCATAAAACAAGACACGGGGACGGTTGCAATCAAGACTCAAATAAACCGGAGGCGGTATATGAAGGGTGTAAATACTAAAAAGATCATGTCTCTTGCTATCATTGGAAGCATCATAGTGGTTGCAATTATGATTATCGGAACGATTTGGACTGGACGAAGTGCAAGTTCAGGCGCCAGGAAGGCAGTTCGAAACGTAAGTCTTTTATATCTTGAGGAGTTGGCTGGCAGAAGAGAACAGGTTGTGGCGTCAACTTTAAATGACTATATCAGTGACCTTGATGTGGCCATAGGACTTATGACTCCGGAGGACCTCTCAAGCACAGCAAATCTCCAGGCATATCAGCTTAGGATGAAACAGCTCTATGACCTTGAAAAATTTGCTTTTGTTGATGAAACAGGACTTATTTATACCTCCAGGGGGACCAGAACAGATATAGATCAGTATCATTTCGACTATCAGACTCTTTCCGGACCTGAAATCTCATTGAAGAATGCGGATGGTGACAACGCAAAGGTCGTAATTGCAGTTCCCACGGATCGTCTTCCTTATGAGGGGCATTACCTTGTTGTCTGCTTTATGGAGATAGACATGGAGCACATGCTCGCCAATCTTTCTTTTGAGTCAGGCTCCAACAATACCACCTTCTGTAATATCTATACTCCCGACGGATACTCGGTTGCCAATATGGTACTGGGGGGACTTGCCAGTGAGGATAACCTTTTATCTGCTTTTGAAACAGCTGACTTTGAAGATGGCAGAACTTCCGATGACGTAAGGGAAGACTTTAAAAACGGACATACCGGTGTAGTTTCTTTTACCTATAACGGTGTACAGGAGACCTTGTACTATGTTCCCGTGCACAGGACAAACTGGATGCTGACATACCTTATCAGAGAGAGCGTTATCAGTCAGCAGATCGATGAGATATCAGAGGGCATCATAAAGAGGAGCCTTGTTCTTGCACTTTTGACCACCTGCGTCCTGGTAGGTGTATTTTCCGTGATGCTGGTTCAGACCAGAAAAGCTACCAAGCTCGCCATGGAAAAAGAGACCTCGGAGGTTATGCAGCAGGAACTTGAGGAGAGGATCGCTCTTCAGGATGAACTTCTTGAGCAGGAAAAGCAGAGGGCAAGGCTTGACAGGATGATCACAGCGCTTGCTTCCGACTATAGGAGCGTGTACTACGTAAATCTCGACAAGGACAGTGCCACCTGCTTTAGCAATGATGATGCTCATGACAATATCCGCAAGGATGATGTTTTTGTCTTCTCTGAGGGCTTTACCGAGTATGCCAATAAATTCGTATCCGAGGACTACAGAGAGCAGTTCCTTGAGTTTATTAAGCCTGAGAATATCCGTAAAGGCTTAAAGGAAAGCCCTCTTATCGCCTTCAGATATCTGGTCAAAAAGGATGGAGTCGAGAGCTATGAAATGCTCAGAATGGCTGATGCCAGAACCGGCTCTGCGAAAAATCATGACTCAATAAATGCGATAGGTGTAGGATTTTCTGATATAGACGAGGAGATGAGGGACTCTCTTGCCAAGAATCAGGCTCTTTCAGATGCCCTCAAGACTGCTGAAGAGGCATCAAGAGCAAAGACTGTATTCTTATCAAGCATGAGCCATGAGATAAGAACGCCTATGAATGCCATCATAGGCCTTGATTCCCTTGCCCTCAATGAGCCGGATATTTCCGATACAACCAAGGATTATCTTGAAAAGATAGGAAGCAGCGCACAGCATCTTCTTAGTCTTATAAACGATATTCTTGATATGTCCAGGATCGAGTCGGGACGTATGTCGCTTAAGAATGAGGAGTTTGCATTCTCCAAACTCATTGAGCAGATAAATGTAATATTCAGCGGACAGTGCCAGGAAAAAGGCCTTGAGTATAACTGCCACATTAACGGACACTTAAATGACTATTACATCGGTGACAACACCAAGCTCAGACAGGTTCTTATCAATATTCTCGGAAACGCCGTGAAGTTTACCCCTGAGGGCGGAAGCGTTGAGTTTACCGTGGAAAAGACAGGTGGATTTGATGACAGGTCCACGATCCAGTTCAAGATAAAAGATACCGGAATAGGTATGAGCAAGGAATATCTGCCCAAAATATTCGATGCATTTACTCAGGAAAATGCAGGAACTACCAACAAATACGGCAGTTCCGGCCTTGGAATGGCCATCACCAAGAGAATTGTCGAGATGATGAACGGCGAGATAAGCGTCGAGAGTGAAAAGAATGTTGGAACAACCTTCACTGTAAACGTCACATTAAGGGATTCTGAAAGGGTGCTGGCAGATGATAACGATGATCTCGAGGTTCATCCCGAGGACATGAAGGTTCTTGTCATAGATGATGACCCTCTTGCCTGCGATCAGGCGAAGCTTGTCATGAATCAGGCCGGAATTCATTCAGAGGCTGTCACGTCTGGAAACGAAGCCATCGAGATGGTGAAACTCTCTCAGGCAAGACAGGAACCCTACAACCTTATAATTGTCGACTGGCAGATGCCTGAGATGGACGGCGTTGAGACAACCAAAAACATCCGCTCGTTAATAGGTGCGGATACAGCTGTGATCATTCTTACAGCCTATAACTGGGATGATATATACGAAGAAGCCAAGGACGCCGGTGTGGACAGCTTTATTGCAAAGCCTCTGTTTACCGAGAATCTCATAAACGAGTTTAAGAACGTACTTAAAAAGAAAAAGATAGCTGCGGAAAGTCTCAGGAAAGCTGAGCTTGAAGGAAGGCGCGTGATCCTGGCTGAGGATATTGAGGTCAATGCCCAGATCATGATGAAGGTTCTTTCCATGAGAAAGATTGAGGCAGATCATGCAGTCAACGGAAAAGAGGCTGTTGAACTCTACAAGAACAAGCCAGAGGGCTACTACGATGCAATCCTCATGGATATGAGAATGCCTGAGATGGACGGCCTTACAGCCACCAGAAACATCAGAGCTCTGGGAAGGGAGGACTCTGCTTCTATACCTATTATTGCCCTGACAGCCAATGCCTTTGATGAGGATGTTCAGCAGAGCCTTCAGGCAGGACTCAATGCACATCTGAGTAAACCTGTTGAGCCGGCAGTTTTGTTTGAGACCCTGGAGAAACTTATCAAATGAGCGGAAGTTTGATCTTGTTTTATTTAGGGACTGCAGGGTTTTTAGTGTGGTCTCCGATGAATTTTTCCATCCAGACCATGTTGTACCAGCGGCCGAATTTGTAGCCGCACTTGGTGAATTTGCCGTTTAGCTTGTAGCCCATTTTTTCGTGGAATTTGACGCTTCCGAAGGTTAGGTATTCGTCTTCGGCATCGGGATAGGCGATACAGGAGTAGAGATTTAGGTAGCCAAGGTCTTTGAGCTGGCGCTCGAGCTCAGAATAGAGCATAGGGCCAAGGCCCTTGCCGCGGGCGTCTTTCTTTAGGTAGATGGTCATCTCAACGCACCACTGGTAGGCGATCCTTGGATGAAAGGAGCTTGCGTAGGCGTAGCCAAGAATCTCTTTTCCCTGTTCTATAACAAGGTAAGGGAACTTCTCCTGAATGCCACGGATCCTGTCCTTAAACTCTGAAAGAGAGGGTGTGTCATACTCGTAGGTAATGGCGGTATTTTGTACGTAATAGTCATAGATGTTAAGAAGGGCAGCTGCGTCGTCTAATGTGGCTGTCCTTATTTTTATATCTTCCGCAACCATTTTTATGCTCCTTAGCTTATCTTAGAATTTAGAAATAATGATAATACAACATTTATACGTCATCAAGGTAAATTGCGTCCGAGGTTTCATTGCTTTAAAGTGCTGATTGCGATATGATACTCCTAACAGTTTTTTTAGAGGGAGAGAAAAGATGTCTAATAATATACCATACAAGATCTATCTTGAAGAATCAGAGATGCCCAAGGCGTGGTACAACGTCAGAGGCGATATGAAAAAGAAACCGGCTCCAATTTTAAATCCGGCAACACTTAAGCCGGTTACACTTGATGACCTTTCAGGAATCTTCTGCAGAGAGCTGGCAGAGCAGGAGCTTGATGATACTTCAAGATTCATTGATATTCCTGAGGAGATCAGAAATTTTTACAGGATGTATCGTCCATCACCACTTGTAAGAGCATATTGTCTTGAGGAGAAGCTTCAGACTCCAGCCCACATCTACTACAAGTTTGAGGGCAATAACACATCAGGCAGCCACAAGCTCAATTCAGCTATTGCACAGGCTTACTACGCTAAGAAGCAGGGACTTAAGGGTGTTACCACAGAGACTGGCGCAGGCCAGTGGGGAACAGCTCTTTCCATGGCTTGTTCATACTTTGATCTGGACTGCCAGGTATACATGGTCAAGGTTTCATATGAGCAGAAGCCCTTCAGACGCGAGGTTATGAGAACCTACGGCGCCAAGGTAACTCCTTCTCCATCCATGGAGACAGAGGTCGGACGCAGGATCAACGCTGAGTTCCCAGGAACAACAGGTTCACTTGGATGCGCGATCTCTGAGGCTGTAGAGGCAGCAACTTCCCAGGAAGGCTACCGCTACGTCCTTGGATCAGTTCTTTCTCAGGTACTTCTTCATCAGTCAGTTATTGGTCTTGAGACCAAGGCTGCTCTTGATAAATACGGCATCAAGGCCGACATGATCATTGGCTGTGCAGGAGGCGGATCAAACCTTGGAGGTCTCATTTCTCCATTTGCAGGCGAGATCCTTCGCGGAGAGAATCAGTATGAGATCATTGCTGTTGAGCCTGCTTCATGTCCATCACTTACAAGAGGTAAGTACGCATACGACTTCTGCGACACTGGTAAGGTTTGTCCTCTTCAGAAAATGTACACTCTTGGCAGCGGCTTTATTCCTTCTGCAAACCACGCCGGCGGACTTCGCTATCACGGCATGAGCGGTGTTGTTTCAGAGCTTTACGACCAGGGAATCATGACTGCAAGATCAGTTGAGCAGACCAGCGTATTTGAGGCTGCTGAGATGTTTGCAAGAGTTGAGGGAATCCTTCCAGCTCCTGAGAGTAGCCATGCTATCAGGGTTGCCATCGATGAGGCCCTTAAGTGCAAGGAGACAGGCGAGGAAAAGAATATCGTCTTCGGCCTTACAGGAACCGGATATTTTGATATGGTTGCTTACCAGAAGTACAACGACGGCGAGATGAGCGACTATGTTCCTACAGACGCAGAACTTCAGAAATCATTTGATTCTCTTCCAAAGGTCGAGGGATAAGGAGGCAGCATGTCAAAAGTAGCTAACCCGGAGCAGTACGCTCAGTCCAAGGAAGCTAAGGGAGATTTAAGGTACCAGGAGCGCGGAAGATGGCTATTATTTGGACTTCCATGGACTTTCACAAAGTATGAGATCCGTGACAACGACTTTACTATAATCAAAGGTTTTTTCACAGTCAGAGAAAATGACTGCTACATGTACAAGATAAGCGACGTGGAGATCACAAGGAGCTTCATGCAAAGACTTGCTGGTCTTTCCACCATAGTTCTTTACACTTCTGATGTAACAGACAAGACCATTGTCATGAAGAACATCAAGCACGGAAAAGAGATAAAGGACTTCCTTTTACAGGCTTCTGAAGCCGCAAGACTCCGTCGCCGCACTGTAAGCATGCAGAACATTGGCTTTGGCGCATCTGATATTCACGACGTGGATGATATGGATGAACTTGGATAGGATAGGCAGATTACCTAAGAGGTACCCAATAGTGGTACCTCTTTTTTCATGATCAAAAAAATGTATTGCATTTTTTAAAACTATATGTATAATAACTTCTTGTCGGAATTCTTCTGACTACTATCACGGGATTTCTCCCGATGATTTCCAACTATTTTTTATGTGTGTGGCGGCTAAAGCGCTGGTCTGTTTTGCTGCGCTTTTTTACCGCGGGTATTACAAGAAAGGAAACAAAATGAATCTAAAAGAAAAGTGGACAAAACAGAACAACTCAGTAAAAATGCTGCTGAGAAAGCTAAAAAGACATGACACAGTAGTTGTGGCAGTCGCGGTGGTTATCGCGGTGATCCTTTGCGGAGGACTTATTTACCTTAGCACTCCAGTGGTTGCAGCCAGTGCCAAGGACGAACTTGTGGAGGCGCAGACAAAAGACAACGAGCAGACAATTGAAAAGCTCGATGAGCTTTCAGAGTACTTAAATGGCCTTGATAAGTCCATCACCGAGAGCAAGGACAGCATGACGAGCTTCTATGCAAAGGACGGCGAAAAGAATACTGAAAAGATGACAAACACCGTAACTGAGAAGGTGGGGAATCTTGGAAATGATCTTGCCGGCCTTCATGACACCATAATCCGCACAGGGACTGATATTGACAAACTAAGGGAGATAATTGAAAAGGGCGGAGAAGATTCAGATAAGTCCATAACTGAAAAGTTTACCAATATCTACAACAATCTTGAGGAAATCGAAAATACCTATAACAAGACTCATGAGAACACCAAGTCTCTTATTGAGGAGCTGGAAAACGCCTTAAAGAGCGGAGATGACAAACTGTCAAAAGAACTCCTTGACAGATATAAAGAGCTTCTTGATGAGCTTACAAAGTCCAATGAGAAGCTTACAGAACAAAACAGTGAGAGCCTTAAGGAGTTTAAAGAGCAGATCGGTAATTTAAATACAGAAGTAACCAAGAAGCTCACAGAGATTTCTACTGATATCAACACCAACATCGACAATCAGTTTAACTCTATGAATATCTCTTTTGAAAGCGACATGACAGGGCTTAAGGCCTACCTTTCAGGAGAACTTTCAAATGTTAATGACAAGGTTGATCAGGTTTTTCAGCGAGTGAGTAAGGGAAAAAAGCTTCTCGCGTCCACCTTACTCACTAAGAACGTTCAGATTCGTGAGGACGCCACGTTTGCGGAGATCGCAAAGGCAATAGAAGACATCCCAATGGAAGTAGTTCTTGGACAGGATCAGGTTTCTGGTGAAGTCATCTATCAGTACCATTACCACGTGGACGGACAGGGTAATGTGTGTGATGAGGAATACGTGCCAATTGACAGACAGGGCGGATGCTACACCCATGAGTACGTCCACACTCACACAGATGACTGCTATAACAAGACCATAACCTACACCTACGGAACAGCCAAGGACGTAGAAGCTACAGGCTGGAGCCATGCTGACTGGGGCGGCAATAATAATTACTATTATTACTGTCATTACTGTGGAAAGAGATTCGTCAACGATAACCCGGAACATTCTGAGTCAACTACAGACAGGAATGTTGCGCAGAATAGGGCTCAGAACATGCCAAGGGAGACAGTGACAAAGACACTTAAGTGCACAAAACCAGAAGGAACACTTCTTGGCTACGAGACCACCTGTAACCTCCTTCACGGACAGATCGTTGCAGCCCAGATTGTCTTTTCCGATGGATATGACAGGTACAATACTTCAACGGATGTCCTGGCTCCTTCAGATACGAATGTTACAACCTCTCTCATGAGAGCTCCGGCTGCTGGTAGTAGCATTTCCACATCTGCTTTCTGGGATGATGACTTTAACTGGGATTTTGAGGAAGAGGATGATGATAATAATTCTCTGGAAAAAGAGAAATCGGAAAAGCCAGATATTTCATCCGCTGGGGCAGCTGGTAGCAATGAGGCAGATAATAAGCAGAGTAATAACAATAATGAAGATGGAGATAACAATAATGACAACAAAGAAAATGGCAATGATGTCAACGATGCTGGTGATAGTACGGACAATGCTGGCACTGACAGCAGTGATCATGACCCTTCTGATGAACACAGTGATGGTGGGGTGATACCTCCTGAAGGCAGCAGTACTGGGGCACTTACTGAAGAAACGTCTGAGGAAGAGAACTGATACCATAACATTCCCCTTCCTTGACATTCCGAATGGGTCTGCATAGAATAGATGTGTTGTAGTGGTTATAGCACAGAAGTGTGTGCAGATTGGAGTAAATATGACAAAAATAGATATTATTTCCGGATTCTTAGGAGCTGGAAAAACTACACTTATAAAGAAGCTTTTAAAAGAGGCTCTTGCTGGAACAAAGGTTGTTCTTATTGAGAATGAGTTTGGCGAGATCGGTATCGACGGAGGTTTCCTTAAGGAATCAGGCATCAATATCACAGAGATGAACTCAGGATGTATCTGCTGTTCACTGGTTGGAGATTTTGAGACTTCACTTAAGCAGGTTATGGACCAGTACGCACCAGAGAGGATCCTCATTGAGCCATCAGGTGTTGGCAAGCTTTCAGATGTTATGAGAGCTATCCAGAACATCGCTGACACAGATGACAACATGGAGCTTAACAGCGCTGTTACTGTTGTTGATGCAACCAAGGCCAAGGTTTATATCAAGAACTTTGGAGAGTTCTTCATCAACCAGATCGAAAACGCCGGAACCATTATCCTTACAAGATGCGACAAGGCTGACGAGAAGAAGATCGAGACAGCAGTTGAGCTCATCAGAGAGCACAACAAGAAGGCAACTATCATAACAACACCTCTTGACCAGATCACAGGAAAAGAGATCCTTGATACCTTTGAAGGCAACAACACCCTTGAGGCTGAGCTTCTGAAGCTCGTTATGGAGCAGGAGGAGCACCATCATCATCACCATGATCATGGCAGCAAGAGAGTTGAAAAAGAGGATGGCTCTGTAGTATACATCTCAGGCGGTGAAGACGATGATCATGAGTGCTGCTGTCACCACGATCATGACCATGATGACGACCATGATCACGAGTGCTGCCATCACCATGATCACGATCATGATGAGCATGACCATGATCATGATGAGCACGAGCATCATCACCACGACCACGATCATGATGAGCACGAGCACCATCACGACCATGATCACGATGAGCACGAGCATCATCACCACGATCACGACGAGCATGAGCACCATCATCACGACCACGACGAGCATGAGCATCACCACGACGCAGCAGATATCTTCATCAGCTGGGGAATGGAGACTCCTCTTAAGTACACCAAGGAAGAGATTGAAGAGATGCTTGGTAAGCTTGAGGACGAGGAGACCTATGGTATCGTTCTTCGTACAAAGGGCGTTGTTCCAGCAACAGATGGCTCATGGATTGAGTTTGATTATGTACCAGGCGAAGCTGACGTAAGAAGCGGAGCAGCAGATGTAACTGGTAAGTTCTGCGTTATCGGCGCCGAGCTCAAGGAAGAAAACTTAGAGAAGCTGTTTAGAAGGTTATGATAAGGAGAGAAAAATTGAAACCAGTCTATATCATCAATGGTTTTTTAGATGCAGGTAAAACTGACTTTTTCAGATATACTATTGCTCAGCCATATTTCCGCACAAAGGGTAAGACACTTCTTATCGTGTGTGAAGAGGGCGAGAATGACTATGAAGAGAAGCTTTTAAAGAGCACAAATACAGTAGTTGAATACATTGAGGAGGAAGAGGACTTTAATCCAGATGCCCTTGTAGCCCTTGATGCCAAGCATAATCCGGAGCGTATCCTCGTTGAGTACAACGGAATGTGGAACTTCAAAAACATGAGGCTCCCTGTTATGTGGAACCTTGAGCAGCAGATCACAGTTATCGACTGCTCAAGCTTTGAGCTGTACTTTAGCAATATGAAATCTCTTTTGGCAGAACAGATAAGAAACTCAGATCTTATCCTGTTCAACAGATGTGACGGTCTTACTGAGAACCTTCCTTCCTACAAGAGGAATGTTAAGGCCATCAACCAGAAGGCGGATATCATCTTTGAGGATCAGAACGGAGAGGTTGATGTAACTCTTGATGAGGATCTTCCATTTGACCTTAATGATGATCCTATTGAGCTTAACAACTACGGATATGGAATGTTTTATCTTGATGCTCTTGACCACGTTGAAAGATATGAAGGTAAAAACGTAAAATTCAAGGGAATGGTGCTTATTCCACCAGAGTTCCCTGAGGGCAGATTTGTTCCTGGCAGAATGGCTATGACCTGCTGTGCCCAGGATATGCAGTTTTTGGGATTTGCCTGTGAGTATGACAAGGTGGATGAACTCAAGGAAAAAGAGTGGGTTGAAGTTACCGCCAAGGTTGTAAAACAGTACGTTGCTGAGTACCAGGGCGAAGGACCAGTGCTAGTGGCCACAGAAGTTAAAAAGACCACTGAGCCAGCAAACCCAGTAATTGATTTTTCTAATCCGGAGCAGTAATTATGTTTAATTATCAGCCCAGTCAGTGGCTATTTCTATTTTTCTTTTATAGCTTTTTTGGCTGGTGCTTTGAATCAGCCTATGTTTCAATAATGGAAAAACATCTGGTAAATAGAGGGTTCATGCGTGGACCCTTTTTGCCGTTGTATGGATCAGGGGGCATCATGATGCTGGTTGTAAGTAAGCCTTACTACGACAACCTGGTCCTTGTGTTTATTGCAGGATGTATTGGCGCCACAGCCCTTGAGTATATTGTGGGTGTTACCATGGAGGCTCTGTTCAAGGTCAGGTACTGGGATTACTCCCACAAGAAGTTTAACTTCCAGGGCCACGTATCTCTGGAGTCTTCCATAGCATGGGGCGTCTGTACTGTGATATTTACCCACTACCTGCAGCTTCCCATTGAGAAGATAATCCTGTCGATACCTTATAACTTCCTTACGGTATTTACCGCTATACTGACATTCCTTGTAAGCTGCGACTTTATGCTGGCCTTCAAGACAGCCCTTGATCTTAAAGATGTCCTTAGCTACATGGACAGAGCCAAGACAGAGATGTCCAAGATGCAAAAGCGACTTGATGTCATAATTGCCTTTAAGGGAGAGGATGTAAAAGAAGCAGTGGCCAACCGTGTGGATGTCATCAGTGATTCTCTTGAGAAGTCCTTCAAGGCCATAAAAGAAAAGATGGCCCTTGATCCGGCTGCATATGTTGGAAATGTAAGAGAAGAAGTAACAGAACTCTATGCCAAGTACAGAGTTGTGATGTCAAAGTTTACTCCTGCGCCGGTCAGGAACTTTTTTGAATGGTACAGAGAAAGAACTATCGCAGGAAATCCGACCATGTCCTCAGTAACATCAAAAGAGAGTATGGAAGAACTTAAAGAAAAAACCAAAAAAAGACTGTGGAGGTGAGAATCCACAGTCTTTATTATTATCTAAATATTTAAACCGAAATGAAACTTAAGCCATCTTGTTTACAGCAAGTGCAAGACGAGAGATCTTTCTTGAAGCAGTGTTCTTCTTGAATACACCCTTTGACTCAGCCTTGTCGATAGCAGATGTAGCAGAAAGGAGTGCCTTAGCAGCCTCTTCCTTGTTGCCAGCCTCAACAGCTGCTCTAACCTTCTTGATCTCTGTCTTAACTGCAGACTTGATCATCTGATTCTGAGCTGCCTTCTTCTCGTTAACTAAAATTCTCTTCTTGGCGGATTTAATATTAGCCATAATTACCTCCGATAAAATTCAATAAAATAAGTGTTTATAATAATGTTCGTGTGCGCATTAAGCCGGACACGGACAGTTAATGCCACATACGCTAGATATTTTAGATTAAAATCTAGAAACTGTCAATAGATTTTGATATAATACACGGAAGTACGAATAAGCAAAATTACGAGGAATACAAAGTGGATCAGAGTAGAATTAGAAATTTCTGCATAGTTGCCCATATCGATCACGGCAAATCAACTCTTGCAGACAGAATGATTGAAAAGACTGGAGTTCTCACCCTTAGAGAGATGCAGAACCAGGTCCTTGATAATATGGATATTGAAAGAGAGCGTGGTATTACCATCAAGTCTCAGGCAGTGCGCATGATATATAAGGCAAAGGACGGACAGGAATACACCTTCAATATGATAGACACCCCTGGACATGTAGACTTTGGATATGAGGTATCAAGAAGCCTTGCAGCCTGCGACGGAGCTATCCTTGTGGTGGATGCCACACAGGGTGTTGAGGCCCAGACACTGGCTAACGTATATATGGCCCTTGATCATGACCTTGACGTTTTCCCGGTCATCAACAAGATCGATCTTCCAAGCGCAATGCCTCAGGAAGCCAAGGATGAGATCGAGGATGTCATTGGAATAGAAGCTCAGGATGCACCCCTTATTTCAGCCAAGAACGGAATTGGCATAGAGGATGTCCTTGAGGCAGTTGTTCACAAGATTCCCGCTCCTACAGGTGACATAGCTTCGCCCCTTAAGGCTCTTATCTTTGACAGTATCTACGACTCCTACAGAGGAGTTATCGTATTTGTAAGGGTCAGAGATGGCGTCATCAGAAAGGGCATGAAGATTAAGTTCATGGCCACAGGTGCTGACGCAGAGGTGGTTGAGGTTGGATATTTTGCTCCCGGAAGCTTTATCCCAAGCGATGAGCTCTCCGCAGGAGATGTTGGATACTTTACCGCTTCCATCAAGAACATCCAGGATACAAGAGTGGGTGATACAGTAACTGATGCTGACAAGCCTTGTGCTGAGCCACTTCCTGGTTATAAAAAAGTTATGCCAATGGTTTACTGCGGACTTTACCCTGCAGATTCTGCCCATTATTCAGATCTTAGAGACGCCCTTGAAAAGCTCCAGCTCAATGACGCATCTTTATTCTACGAGCCGGAGACCTCACAGGCTCTTGGCTTTGGATTCAGAGCAGGCTTCCTTGGACTCCTTCACCTTGAGGTTGTCCAGGAGAGACTTGAAAGAGAGTATGACCTTAACCTTGTGACCACAGCACCTTCTGTTGTCTACAAGGTACACAAGACGGATGGAGAGGTCTTTGACCTTACAAACCCTACAAACCTTCCTGATCCATCAGAGATAGATTACATGGAAGAGCCTATAGTAAACGGCGAGATCATGGTTACCACAGACTACGTGGGAGCCATCATGCAGCTGTGCCAGGAGAGAAGAGGCAAGTACTTAAGTACTGACTACATCGAGCAGACAAGGGCTATTCTTAAATATGAGCTTCCTCTGAACGAGATCATCTATGATTTCTTTGATGCACTCAAGTCCAGATCAAGGGGGTATGCATCCTTTGACTATGAGCTTAAGGGCTACGAAAAATCAGACCTTGTTAAGCTTGATATCCTCATCAACAGAGAAGAGGTTGATGCTCTTTCCTTCATCGTTCACAAGGACGGGGCTTATGAGAGAGGCCGCAAGATGTGCGAGAAGCTAAAAGAGGAGATCCCGAGGCATCTGTTTGAGATCCCGATCCAGGCTTGTGTTGGAGGCAAGGTCATCGCCAGAGAAACAGTTAAGGCCTACCGCAAGGACGTCCTTGCCAAGTGCTACGGCGGCGATATAACCCGTAAAAAGAAGCTTCTTGAAAAGCAAAAAGAAGGTAAAAAGAAAATGCGACAGATCGGAAATGTTGAGGTTCCACAGTCAGCATTCCTTAGCGTTCTTAAGCTTGACAACACAGACTGATATTTTTGTTTTATGGAATTTTAAAATACGTTATGAGCAGAGATATTTCAATTTATGTTCATATACCATTTTGCGAAAGGAAGTGCTTATATTGCGACTTCCTTTCTTTTGGTGCGGGTAAACAGCAGATAGACAGCTACTTTGAGGCTCTGGGAAAAGAGATAAAGGCAGCAGCTGCAGAGTATAAGGACAGAGTAGTAAAGACCATTTTCTTCGGGGGCGGAACTCCCTCTTTTCCGGAAGGAAAAAAGATATGTGATACCTTAAGGGCCATAAAGGCAGAATTTGAGATTAGCCCGCAGTGCGAGATCAGCATAGAGGTAAATCCAGCATCAGCCATATATGATAAGCTTGTTTCTTTTAAAGAAGCTGGCTTTAACAGGCTCAGTATCGGAGCTCAATCCCTTAATGATGACGAGCTAAAAAAACTTGGGCGGCTCCACGACAGCAGGACATTTGTTGAAACCTTTGAAAATGCCAGGAGGGCGGGATTTGGAAACATAAACATTGATGTTATGAGCGCGCTTCCTGATCAGAGCCTTTCTTCTTACATGGAGACCCTGAGGAAAGTGGTGGAATTAGCCCCTGAGCATATTTCTGCCTACAGCCTTATTATTGAGGATGGTACACCTTTTTATGACATGGACTTAAAGCTTCCAGACGAGGATACTGACAGGGCCATGTACCACGAGACAAAGCGCTACCTTAAGGAGCACGGCTATCACAGATATGAGATATCCAATTATGCTCAGCCTGGAAAAGAATGCGCTCACAATAAGGTTTACTGGCAGCGGGGTAATTACCTGGGCCTTGGCCTTGGGGCAGCCTCCATGGTTGACAATGTAAGGTGGAGTAACACCAGAGAGTTTCGTAGATATGTTGAGTTTTATTTGAATAATGGAACTAAAGACAATATGGCAGTCAAGGAAAACTTTGAAGAATTAAGCCTTAAAAGCCAGATGGAAGAGTTTATGTTTTTGGGGCTAAGGCTTGTGCGGGGAGTAGATGTAGAGGAGTTTAGACAGCTCTTTTCAAAGGACATATTTGAAGTCTATGGAGAGGTGATAGATAAATACATAAAGTCAGGCCATCTTGAACTTGTTACGGATTATGATGAGCATCAGATAGGCTCTCAGGAAGGAGCCCATCTTCGCTTCACTGACGCTGGTCTTGATGTCAGCAACACGATAATGGCTGATTTTTTGCTGTGAAAGATAACATTAGCAAGAGTATCAATATAAATATGATAGAATAAACATAGTCGCGCCTATACGGTTAACAGACAAATACAAGGGGGGATACCATGAACTACAATTTTTTTGCGCTTATTTCCAGAATGAAATATATCGAGCGCTGGGCTCTTATGAGGAATACAAGACAGGAGAATCTGTGCGAGCACTCAATGGAAGTGGCTATTATTGCCCATGCTCTTTGCACCATAGGCAATGTGCGCTATGGCAAGCACCTTGACGCCAACAAGGCGGCGCTTATCGGCCTTTACCACGATGCATCTGAGATCATCACAGGAGATATGCCAACACCTGTTAAGTACTTTAATAAAGAACTCAAGCATGCATACAAGGAAGTCGAAGCTATAGCTGATTCCAAGCTCCTTGAAAAGCTGCCAGATGACCTTAGGCCATCCTTTGAAGAGATATTTGTTCCTGCAGATTCCGAGGATGAGAGATACATGAGAAAGCTGGTCAAGGCTGCAGACAAACTATCGGCCCTCATTAAATGTATCGGAGAGATGAATGCAGGTAACTCGGAGTTCAGGACTGCAAAAGAGAGCACTGGAAAGGCCATAAGGAGCCTGTATCAGGAACTTCCTGAAGTCCTTGACTTTGTTAATGAATTTTTGTCTTCATATGGCAGCACACTAGATGAGCTTACTTGAAACTATATTTTGTGGGAACATGCGATATCTGATTGATTTTTTCACTTGGCGGCCTCATACTAGAGATATAGTATTTTATGCGTTGGGGTGCGGAATATGCTGTTTATAAAATGTGATGAGCTAAGGCCAGGAATGCGACTGGCTAAACCTATATATAGTAAGAAGGGGGTTCTTTTGTATGACCGCGCCACGGTCCTTAAGGACACCCAGAGCATTGAAAACATCAAGAGTTTCGGACTCATTGGTCTTTTTATACTTGAGCCCGCAGAGCCTGTTCCTCCTATGACTCAGGACGACATAGACTTTGAGAGATTCCAGACCGTTATGTACAACGAGATCATGGAGGAGCTTGAGAGGATAAGAAATAAGGGCAAGCAGGAGAAGTTTCCTAATATCTGTGCTCAGATCATCAAGAGCTACGGCAATCTTAGGAAAAAGATAACCTTCCAGCAGGCACTTAGAAGTGAAGATGATTATATCTACAAGCATTCACTTAATGTGGCAATTCTTGCAGCCATGATCACCCATACCATGAACGTTCCTCTTTCTGAGCAGAACGAAGCTGTAATGGCAGCAGTCATCCACGACATAGGTAAGCTCACTTTGCCACCTGCTCTTCAGTCCAAGCAGAACACCACTGAGGATGAGAGGGCCCTCATCGATGGCCATGAGGTTCAGGGATATCCTATAATCGATGAAGCATTTTCTTTCCAGCCCAATATCAAGAGAGCCTGCAACCAGGCAAGAAAAATCCTTTTGGACTACTATAATGGGAATCCTGTTCAGGGTCAGAAGACACTGCTGGCAGCCAAGGTTTTGGTTGTGGCAGGTATATTTGATAAGGAGACAGCGGTACGCCTTGAGGATTCACCAACATCTGAGGTTGTTGTCATCAGGAACATGATGAAGAGAAGCGATGTATTTGACCCAAGAGTTGTAAAGGGCCTTATCGATTCGCTGAACATCCTGATACCTGGGGTAAGCGTAGAGCTTAACTCCGGTGAGAAGGCCCTTGTCATAAGGACCAACGATGATGATTTCTTAAGACCTACTGTTCTTAGTTTTAGAGATAATTCAATAATTGATCTGTCCAATAGAAGGGCTTACGGCGACCTTGAAATTGTAGACATCATGAAGACCATGGACAACAGATACGTTATGGATACTGACAAGATGAAAGCGCTTGGTATTAAGGTAGAAGAACCTGATTACGTCTGATAAAGGAGCATGAGTATGTCACTTATTGAAGATGTTTTAAAAGAAGCAAAGGAAGCAGGAGCATCTGACGTTCACGTAACAGTAGGACTCCCACCCAAGATGAGACTTAATGGGAAGCTCATCCCCATGGAGAAATATGGCAAGATGCTGCCACCAAATACTCTTGCCATCGTTGAAGAAATCATGTCTGAAAAACAGAGGGAAAAGCTCGATGAAAACGGACAGTACGATATGTCCTTCTCTATTCCCCATGTAGGAAGATACAGACTTAATGTCTTCAAACAGAGGGGTTCCTATGCCCTGGCATTTAGGGTTGTTGCCACCACCATTCCAAGTGCAGAGGTCCTTGGTATTCCTGACACAGTAATTGACCTTTACAAGAAAAAGAGAGGTCTGGTGCTGGTTACAGGTCCTACCGGAAGTGGTAAGTCCACAACCCTTGCATCTATAATCGATCAGATAAACAACAACAGGGAAGCCCATGTTATCACACTGGAGGACCCTATTGAGTTCACATATCAGCACAGGATGTCCATCGTTAACCAGCGTGAGATCGGAACGGACTCCAACAACTATGCAAGTGCTCTTCGTGCAGCTCTTCGTGAGGATCCTGATGTTATCCTTGTGGGAGAGATGCGTGACCTTGAGACCATAAGCACAGCTATAACCGCTGCTGAGACAGGACACCTGGTTCTTTCTACAGTTCATACAATTGGTGCATCCAACACTGTGGACAGACTCATCGATGTATTCCCGTCACACCAGCAGCAACAGATAAGGATCCAGCTTGCAGGTGTTTTGGAAGCCATCATTTGTCAGCAACTCCTTCCAACAGGAGATGGACAGCGAATTGCAGCATTCGAAGTTCTTCATATCAACAGTGCTGTTCGTAACCTTATCCGTGAAGGTAAGTCCCACCAGCTGATCACCTACATGCAGACCTACAGAAAGCAGGGTATGATCACTATGGACGACGCAATCCTTGAGCTCTACAAGGCTCAGAAGGTTACAAGAGAGGTTGCGCTTCAGTTTGCTCAGGACCCTGACACCATGCAGAACAAAATGCTCAGATGAAAAATTTTTCAATCTTAAGAAAATCTTAAAGATTTTTTTGATCGACCTGTTATATAATTAGCAGGTCGATTTTGTTTTTATATCTTTTAAACACTGTTTGAGGTCTTCAGACAGTGATTTCACCAATAATTTGAATACGAGGAAATGAAATGTTTAGTTCAGTTACTTCAGGAGCAGCTAATGGCATCTCTTCATACCTTATGCAGGTAGAAGTGGATGTCTCTGACGGGCTGCCCAGCTTTAATATGGTTGGATTTATGTCAGGAGAAGTAAGAGAAGCCGGAGACAGAGTAAGAGTGGCGCTAAAAAATGCAGGGACAAAGGTGCCTGCAGCAAAGATCACCATTAATCTGTCACCGGCAGGAATAAGGAAAAGCGGCGTAGTTATTGATGTGCCTGTGGCTGTCGGGATCATGGCTGCCATGGGACAGATAGAAGAAAGAGCCTTGGAGGATACAGTTGTTTTAGGAGAACTGGGCCTTGATGGAGAGATAAAGCCGGTCAAGGGAATCCTTCCGATTGTTAGTAAGGCAAGGGAAATGGGTTATAAGAAGGTCATCCTTCCAAGGAGCAACGCAAGAGAAGGAGCTGTTATCTCGGGAATAAAGGTGATCGGTGTAGATTCCCTGCAGGAGACAGCCTTGTATCTTCAGGCTGATGAAGGCGAGAGAGATAAGCTGATACCTCCCACAACTATCGATGTGGGAAAGCTTTTTGAGGAGGATGAAGGAGGCGCCTATGATCTTGACTTTGCAGATATCAATGGTCAGTCAGGGGTGAAAAGAGCTGCTGAGATTGCGGCAGCAGGCTTCCATCACCTTATGATAATAGGGCCTCCGGGAGCAGGAAAAAGCATGGTGGCCAAAAGGCTTCCTACAATCCTTCCGCCACTTTCTTTAGATGAGAGTCTTGAAGTGTCAACAATATATTCGGTTGCAGGAATGCTTGGTGAGAACGAAGCTCTTATCACAAAAAGGCCGTTTATGAGTACTCACCACCTGGTGACTGAGACCGCTCTTGTTGGAGGCGGCGTAGTTCCAAGGCCTGGCATCATATCACTGGCCCACAGAGGCGTTCTTTTTCTGGATGAGATGCCGGAGTTTTCAAGGGCCAAGCTTGATATGCTGCGCCAGCCCTTAGAGGATAAGATCGTGCACATAGTAAGAAATAAGGGAACTTATACCTATCCAGCAAACTTTCAGCTGGTGGGAGCGCTAAATCCCTGCCCCTGCGGATATTATCCTGACAGGAATAAGTGCAAGTGCTCGCCTTCAGAGATAAGAAGATATCTTGGCCATATTTCAGGCCCTATCCTTGACAGAGTAGACATCTGCGTAGAAGCCCCAAGGGTTGATATCGCAGATCTTACTGTTAAGAATAAGAGCGCCAATGAATCAAGTAAAACTATAAGAGAGCGGGTTCTAAAGGCAAGGGATATTCAAAACGAGAGGTTTAAAGGCACGGACCTTAGGTTTAACTCAGACATGTCCCCAAAGGATATAGAAAAGTTCTGCCGCCTTGGCCCGAGGGAAGAAGCATACCTCGAAAATGCCTTTAACACCATGGAGCTTTCTGCAAGGGCATATCACAAGATACTCAGAGTTGCCAGAACAATTGCGGATATAGACGGATCAGATGAGATCAGACAGATCCATCTCATGGAAGCCGTGGGATACAGGATCACAGACGGAGAATATTACAGTCAGATGGAGGATTAAGATTTGGAATTAACAGAAAAAGATTATGCAATGTGGCTTTTTAATGTGGAGAGCATTGGAAATGCCAGTATGGACAAGCTCCTTTGCAGTGGGCTTAGCTGCAAAGATGTGTATCAGCTAAGCTCAAAAGAACTGTCCAAGGTGCTTTCTCATAAACAGGTAGAAAATATAGAAAGATCAAGGCACAGCTGGGACTTTGAAAATGAAAAGAACAAACTTTTAAGTAAAGGAATCAGGTTTGTATCAAGGATAGATGAAGACTTTCCGGAAAAGCTAAAGAATATCCCCAATGCACCCTTTGCAATCTATGTAAAGGGAAAGCTCCCAGACCCAAACATTCCTTCAGTTGCCGTAATTGGGGCGAGGATGTGCTCAGACTACGGAAGATTCATGGCAAGGCAGTTTGGAAGAGATCTTGCCATTGCTGGGATCCAGGTCATAAGTGGAATGGCAAGAGGCGTAGATGGCATAGCGCAAGGTGCTGCTGTTGCTGCAGGGGGAGCTTCCTTTGGAGTCCTTGGGTGCGGAGTTGATATTTGCTACCCTCCGGAGAATAAAGAAATATATGATGCACTTTCGTTAAATGGTGGTCTCATATCGGAGTTTCCACCAGGAATGGAGCCTGTTGCCAGGTTCTTTCCCATGAGAAACAGGATCATCAGTGCTCTGGCTGATGCCCTTGTGGTGGTGGAAGCAAGGAGAAAATCAGGAACCACCATCACTGTAGATACAGCTCTTGAGCAGGGCAGGGAAGTGTTTGCAGTTCCGGGAAGAGCTTCCGACAGACTTAGCGATGGCTGTAACTATCTCATAAGCCAGGGAGCAGGAGTTGCGATCTCTGCAGCAGATGTTATTGACAGGATATGGACTGTGAGAGGAGGGTATGAGGCACAAGAAAAGATCGAGACTGCCCTGGAAGATGAGAGAGAACTGACAGTCTGTGGTGGAGATCCGGATGATGAAATGAATGATCAGCCGGTTATCTCAATAGAGGAGGAGATCCTGGAAATTGTAGATATTATCCCTGTTTCAAGCTCTTTTATCCTGGAGGAACTTTACAAGAAGGGAAAAGAAATCTCGGTCCCAAGGTTACTTACTGTGTTAATGGAGTTAACTTACAGTGGAAAGATAGCACAAAACGGCGCGTATTACCGCAAAATAGCGTGATTTACCGATTGCGCAAAACGTTACCGACAACGTTTCCGGAAACGTTACCGCAGAAAAAGTCAATGTGCAACATGTATGAAAATTGGCTCAATTAATCATTAAAAATGTTTAATTGACAAAAAAGTGCACAAAGGATAAACTTTTTGTGTGAGCAACCGATTGCGCAAATTTGCGCAGTCACATTTAACAAATGGAGGGAAATAAATTATGAAAAAGAAATTGGTATCTGTTATTTTAACAGCTGCTATGGGTGCTACACTCCTTGCAGGTTGTGGCAATGGTGCAGCAGACACAGTAGAAGAGACAGCTACAGAGGTAGCAGAAACAGCTACAGAAGTTGCTGAGACAGCTACAGAGACAGCAGAGACAGCAGAGACAGCGGAGGAGATCACAGATTACGGCACAGGCGAAGTTAAGGTCTGGGTTGCTGATAATGTAGTTGATTTCACTAATGAGCAGATCGCTAAGTTCCAGGAGGCACATCCTGAGATGAGCGGATACACATTCACAGTTGAGGCTGTTGGTGAAGGCGATGCTGCAGGAAATATGATCACAGACGTTGAGGCTGGTGCTGACATTTATGCATTTGCTCAGGATCAGATCGCAAGACTTGTTACTGCTGGAGCTCTTGAGGTAGTTGAGGACTCTAACGCAGAGGTTGTTAAGGCAGAGAACGACGCTGGTGCAGTTGCAGCTGCAACAGTTGGTGGAACATTATATGCTTATCCTCTTACATCAGATAACGGATATTTCCTTTACTATGATAAGAGCGTTATAACAGATCCTTCTACTCTTGAAGGAATCATCGCTGATTGCGAAGCAGCAGGCAAGAACTTCTACTTCGAGCTTAACTCAGGATGGTATCAGACAGCATTCTTCTTCGGAACAGGTGCTGAGCTTACATACGACACTGATGATCAGGGTAACTTCACAAAGTGCAACTCAACATACGCTTCAGATAAGGGTGTTGTAGCTCTTAAGGAGATGCTTGAGCTTGCTTCTTCCAAGTCATTCCAGAATGGTTCAGCAGTTTCTAACGCAACTAACTGTGCAGCAATCGTTGATGGTACTTGGGATGCACAGGCAGCTAAGGATATGTTTGGTGACAACTACGCATGTGCTAAGCTTCCTACATTCGAAGGCGCTGATGGCAAGACATATCAGATGAGCGGCTTTGGTGGATTCAAGCTTCTTGGTGTTAAGCCTCAGGAAGATGACATGAAGCTTGCAGTTTGTGACGCACTTGCAGCTTACCTCTCAGGTGAGGAAGTTCAGCAGGCTAGATACGATGCAGTAGGTTGGGGTCCTTCAAACCTCAAGGCTCAGCAGTCAGATGCAGTTAAGGCTGACGAGGCTCTTTCAGCTCTTGCTGATCAGCTTCAGTACACAATCCCTCAGGGACAGTACCCTGGAGATTACTGGTCACTTGCAACATCACTTGGTGATTCAATCATCTCTGG
>NZ_JAGAYD010000229.1 GCF_017940685.1 Butyrivibrio sp.
AGATCATCCGGAATTCTTTGCAAAATATCAAGTAAGGAACACCAAGGACAACTATCTGTACACTGGCAACTTCAATCTCTACGTGATAGAATTGAATCACACAGATATAGCTACTTCAGAGGATAAAGCCAGTCACGTTGATATTTGGGCGAAGCTTTTCAAAGCAACTACATGGGAGGAAGTCAAGATGATCACAAAAGATAATCCATCAATGAATTCCACTGCTGAGTCTATCTTCATGTCTAACGCTGACATTGCCATCCTTGAGCAGTGTCGCGCAAGGGAAGATGCCATTGCGCATGAGAAATATCAGAAGGAGCTTATCCAAAACCTAAATGACACTATCGCCGATAAAGATGCCACTATTGCTGAGCTACGCAGGCTCTTAAAAGAGCATGGTATATCAGAAACTTAACAATTCATATATAATCAAACAAGCATAAAAAACTGATGAGCAGCTATTTGTACTCATCAGTTTTTTTCATTTTATTCTAATTTGTTATTACATCATTCATCCTCATCAGAAAGGGATGTACTCTGGTGTACCATAACCTCTTTCTCGTAGCAGGCAAATGCGCCGTCCACAAGGGCCTTGTCAGGCTTCTTGGTAAAGAGTGAAACTACAGGTACGATCACAAGTCCTGCCAGCATGCAGAATGCTCCGGCGTTGATGGGTGACTGTAAGAGCTTAGGGAAGCTTGATCTTACAAACATGTTAAGGAGCATCACAACTGTTGAGAACACAAAGCTGCACCATACGCCTGCCTTACTGGTCCCTTTCCAGTAGAGGCCATAGAGGAACGGAGCAAGGAATGCACCTGCAAGAGCTCCCCATGAAACGCCCATGAGCTGGGCGATGAAGGTAACGTTCTGCTTGTACTGGATTATTGCGATAACTACAGAAATTCCAACAAATACAACTATCAGAGCTCTCATGATAAAGAGCTGTTTCTTTTCATTCATGTCCTTGATCACGTGACCCTTAAGAAGATCCAGAGTAAGGGTCGATGAGCTGGTAAGAACCAGTGATGAAAGAGTTGACATTGATGCAGAAAGCACCAGAACCACTACGATAGCAATGAGAATATCAGGAAGTCCTGAGAGCATTGCGGGAATGATTGAATCATATCCACCTGCAGCGATGTCTACTCTGTCGGAAAAGAGTCTTCCGAAGCCGCCAAGGAAATAGCATCCTCCTGCAACAATGAAAGCAAAGAATGTGGAAACGATAGTTCCCTTGGAGATTGCCTTCTCACTCTTTATTGCGTAGAACTTCTGGACCATCTGAGGAAGTCCCCAGGTTCCGAGAGATGTAAGAATTACAACTCCAAGAAGGTTAAGTGGGTCAGGTCCGAAGAATGATGCAAAGATACCAGGAGTTGCTGATACGCTCTCATCGCTTATCCTTGCAAGACCGTCAAGGGCTGCGATAAATCCGCCCTGGCTGTTTAAAACTGATCCGATAACTGCGCAGATACCGATCAGCATGATGATGCCCTGGATAAAGTCGTTGATTGCTGTTGCCATATATCCACCTGCGA
>NZ_JAGAYD010000230.1 GCF_017940685.1 Butyrivibrio sp.
ACCAGGGTTAAGATTTTCTTTTTCATTTTCATATTCTCCTCTTTGAACATATTTCACACACAAAGGATATTTTACACCTGTTTTGGGATGGAAAATCTTAAGAAAATATGAAATTGTGTGCCTCCACAAAATTAAAAGACGCATGGTCTTTCAAGTAAACTTGAGACCATGCGTCTTCCAATTTGAAACCACTTCGTGGTTTTGTTCATGCTATTATGGAATGCTTAACTCGTTATACGTTACATCATCCCACCCATTCCTGCGCCGCCTGCTGGCATAGGAGGAACTGGCTCTTTGATTGTAGCTACAGCTGCCTCAGTTGTAAGGAAGCTTGAAGCTACTGATGTAGCGTTCTGAAGAGCTGAACGTGTAACCTTGGCAGGATCGATGATTCCGTCCTTAACCATGTCTACATACTGCTCTGTATAAGCGTTAAAGCCGATGCCTGCCTTAGACTCTTTTACCTTGTTAACAATAACAGATCCGTCGAGACCAGCGTTGTTAGCAATGTGGAAAAGAGGAGCCTCAAGGGCCTTAAGAACAACCTTGGCACCTGTCTTCTCATCACCTTCAAGTGAATCTGCAAGCTTAGCAACTTCCTTAGTAGCGTGGATGTAAGCTGATCCACCACCAAAGATGATACCCTCTTCAACAGCTGCTCTTGTAGCGTTAAGAGCATCTTCCATTCTGTACTTAGCTTCCTTCATCTCTGTCTCTGTAGCAGCACCTACTCTGATAACTGCAACACCGCCAGCGAGCTTGGCAAGTCTCTCCTGAAGCTTTTCTTTATCGAAATCTGATGTTGTATCCTCGATCTGTTTCTTGATCTGAGAAATTCTTGCCTGGATATCTTTCTTAACTCCAAGGCCATCAACGATTGTTGTCTTTTCCTTCTCTACCTTGATGCTCTTTGCTCTTCCAAGATCATCCATTGTTGTATCCTTAAGCTCAAGTCCAAGGTCTGAAGAAATAACCTTACCACCTGTAAGGATTGCGATATCCTCAAGCATAGCCTTTCTGCGGTCACCATAGCCAGGTGCCTTAACAGCTACTACATTGAATGTTCCACGGAGCTTGTTAACGATAAGTGTTGTAAGAGCCTCACCATCTACATCCTCAGCGATGATAAGAAGCTTGGAACCAGTCTTAACGATCTGCTCAAGAAGTGGAAGGATATCCTGAATGTTAGAAATCTTCTTGTCTGTGATAAGGATATATGGATCCTCAAGTGTAGCTTCCATCTTGTCCATATCTGTAGCCATGTATGCTGAGATGTATCCTCTGTCGAACTGCATTCCTTCTACAAGGTCAAGCTCTGTCTGCATTGTCTTGGACTCTTCGATTGTGATAACGCCGTCGTTTGAAACCTTCTCCATAGCGTCAGCGATCATCTGTCCAACTTCATCATCACCTGATGAAACTGCTGCAACTCTCATGATCTGCTCTTTGCCCTTAACCTTTGTAGCCATCTTGCCGATAGCAGCAACAGCTGTATCTGTAGCCTTCTTCATACCCTTTCTAAGAACGATTGGGTTAGCTCCTGCTGCAAGGTTCTTAACGCCTTCGTTGATCATAGCCTGTGCAAGAACAGTAGCTGTTGTTGTTCCGTCACCTGCTACGTCGTTAGTCTTAGTAGCAACTTCCTTAACAAGCTGAGCTCCCATGTTCTCGTAAGAATCTTCAAGCTCGATCTCTTTTGCGATTGTAACACCGTCGTTTGTGATTGTAGGAGCGCCATAGCTCTTATCAAGAACTACGTTTCTTCCTTTTGGTCCAAGTGTTACTCTAACTGTATCTGCAAGTTTGTTAACGCCTTCTACCATAGATGTGCGGGCGTCAGCGCCGTACTTAATTGTCTTAGCCATTGTCTATTGCCTCCAAATAATTATTTAATGATTGCTAAAATGTCGCTCTGCTTAACAATGATGTAAGTTACGTCGTCAAGCTTAACCTCTGTTCCTGAGTACTTGGAATAGATTACGTTATCGCCCTTTTTAACTTCCATCTTTACTTCTTTGCCATCTACAACTCCGCCAGGACCTACAGCAATAACCTCTGCCTGCTGTGGCTTCTCCTTCTCAGCGCCTGGAAGAACGATTCCAGATTTTGTAGTCTCTTCAGCTTCAAGCTGCTTTAATACAACTCTGTCTGCAAGTGGTACTAACTTCATTATAAATGCCTCCTTATATATGAGATTTATTAACTTTTTCTTTTTGTTAGCACTCACTTCAAATGAGTGCTAATCTTCAAGAACATATATTATATCTTTTTTTGTTATACGTCAAGCGTTAAAATAAGTCCTGTTGCTTTTTCCCGCTTATATGTTTATACAAGGCAAGTTAAGGTTCGGCAGTATCAGAGTCTTCGCTAAGGACTTCCATCATTTCACGGACCATCTCTTCATCCTTGAGCCTAAAGAGAATTTCAACACGTCTTGAAGCCTCCATGTCTATGGTTCCGCTTGCAGTGTAGATGGGATTACTGTAAGAGCGCCCTGTCGCAGATACTAAAGATCTCATTCCTTCAAGCTCTGACTTTGTAAGTACTCCGCTCTTATCGCTAAGGCAGTACTCTGCCACAGCTAAAGCTCTTTTCTGAGACAGCTGAAGGTTATACATATATGTACCTTCAGTATCTGTATGGCCCTCTATTATGATCTCTGAAATATTATCTTTGTATTTTGAACTTAAAAGAATATCTGCATATCTTGGCAGGAATTCTGATAAGAACTCTTCGCCAGTGGGCTTGATAACTGCCTTTCCATAGTCAAAGAGGATGCTGGAGTCAAAGGTGATGGCTCCTGTCTTTTCATCAACGGAAACCTTAAGGTCAGAGTCCCCAAACTCCTTTGAAAGATCTTTTACAAGTTCCTTCCTGATTCCAATAAGGTCATCCAGCTTTTGCTGCTGCTCGCTCATGACAGCTTCAAGCTTATTTAAAAGCTCATGCTGCTCCTTTAAAGTCTCTTCCTGGATAGCTATCTTTTCGCCCTGCTCAGTAAGGGCTTCCTCCTGGGCATTTAGCTGTTTCTGCTGATTGGAGACAATTTCTCTCTCCTTATCAAGGGCCGCAGCAGAAACCTTTAGCTCCTCTTCCTTACCAGCAAGAGCCAGTTCCTTTTCATCGTAGTTGATGCTGGCGTGGAGCATAGTAAAGGCGATTATCAGAACAAATGTAAGCAGTAATCCCGCCATCATATCAGAGTAAGAAAGCCAGTATGTAGTTTCTTCACTTCTATTTCTTCTATGTCTCATGATCACAGGTCTTCCTTCCGTAATTTACCCTGTTACTTATTTCCAAAAGAAGCTATCTGAGCCTCAAGTGTCCTTACTTCCTTGACATACTTGGACACAGATTCTGAAACATCCTTAAGCTGTTTTGTGACATTCTCCATTTCGTTTACTGCCTTCACCATGCCATCTGCTGCAACAGCATTCTTTTCATACATTTCCTTAAGCTGGCGCTCATTGGCCTCCTGAACATACATGGTCTGACTGACAACCTTGGACAGATCTGAAAATGAGTTGCCAAGGGTTTTGTTCATCTCTGTTATGAAGTTTTCAACAACCCTTTCAAGCTGATCCATCTGATTTCTGGTAGCCATCCGGCTAAAGCTGTCGATGGTGCTGTCAAGATGATCAAACTGAGGCTCAAGATAAGTTTTAAGTCCCTCAGGAAGCTCATGGGTAAGAGCGTTTGTAAGCTCGGTTATAGCCTTGGTCTGCTGTGACTGCAGCTCCATCATCCTGTTTACTCCAAGCTTGTCTGTGTCAGGAAGAACGTATTTCTTGAAATTCCTTACAAAGTAATTAAGTGCGTTTTCAGCATCATCAAGCCTTCTCTTATATACGTAGTTAAAAATAAGGGAGAATACCATTCCATAAATAGAGGTGTGGAAAGCAACCTTAATACCATTCATAAGAGGCTCTATGCTGCCTGTTATCTCTGCAGTTGTTCCAGTATTAAAGCTCTGAAGTCCAAGGGAGAGCCCCACAAAGGTTCCAAGGATTCCAAGTCCCGTCATTACTCCAGGAACCTGAGAAAGTCTTTCCCTGTGAATGACGCTGTCAATAAGGTCATACCCTATAAAGTCCTCAATATCGCACTTGTAGTACACATCCGAGCTTCCTGATATTCTGGAAAGTTCAAGCTTATAGTCCTTAAAGTGCCGAAGGAGTCTTTTATCTTCAAAGATATCATCCTTATTGTTTATATACTGATCCCACAGATAGTTGTGGGATGTCTTGGCATCCTCCTCAAAGCGCTGCGCCACTTCAATTAAGTCTGCAGTCATTGAGGCCGTTGGGAGCAGGCTTCCAAATACGCAGGATGCAAAGATGATACCTGCTATCACAAGCATGGTCACATTTACAATTAGGTTTTCAAGGCCTCCAGCCTGGTTTTTTGAAAAGAACTGCAGGTAAATACACACTGCGCTCATTGCCAGATAAGTTATAAGGATCAGTATCTCATAGCCTCTTTTTCTACTCATGATGTTGTATCTCCTTTTTGGGATATATATACATAATTATATCAGATTGATAACTTTAAACCGACAAGTAATCTCTTATAAATGATAAAAAAAGTCCCGTACTTTCGTGAAGTAAGATTCACTAAGTACGGGACTTAAAGTCTTTAATATTCAGATTGTTGTATCCACTGAAACTGAAGGATCTGCAGCAGTTGTCTTATTAGCATCCTTGTCATACTGACCAAGCTGATTATCAAGCCAGCTGGATTTGTACTTGGAATACTTATCAGTTGCTGCCTCTGTGGACGCATCTGCACTCTTTGTTTCAGCAACAGCCTTCTTGCTCTGAGTCTTTTCTGCAAAATAGCTATCAAGGAAATCAGATTTAGAAGCAGAGCTCTTTTTTGAAGTGGTCGAATACTCTCCTGTTGTTGTGGATCCAGTTTCTCTGTAGGCGTCAAGAGCTGCCTTGTTACCCACCTTTCCAACATAGGACTTCATCAGATTTCCATAAGCACCACTCTTAATGGTGTTGTAATCACCATAGAGACTGCTCATGCTGCTGTTAAGATCAAACTTCCCATTTAAACTGCTAAAAAAGTTTGTACTCACCTATCGTCACCTCCTTGATATAAGCCTGCGCCCGCAGGCACCAAAACATCCATGTCATGGCATAATAACGCATAATTTCTTGAGTAAATTATGCAGGAAAGGACAAAGAAAAGCAATAAACTGAGTATTAAAACTTTATTAAGATGTGACACGGGGACGGTTCTGCTGACACGGGGACGGTTCCAATGTCATTTAGTTAAGAAAAAACATTATTGTAATAGAAAAAGTGATTCCACGAAAAACGTGAGAATCACTTTTTTATTTAAATTTTTTAAATTTAGGCTTGACTCAGACCTCAAAAAGTGCGGCCGCCTTTGCTAAAGAAGCTTTAGCAAAGGCGGCCCCTTAAATCAAAGGTATCCGACCACACATTGATTTAAGGGAGACACTTATGA
>NZ_JAGAYD010000231.1 GCF_017940685.1 Butyrivibrio sp.
AAGAAGCTTGCAGATGCTGGCTACTGCAACACATGGGGCCAGTGGGGTGAGGACTGGAACAAGGGATTCTATCCTGAAGGAAAGGTATTCGCTTACTTTGGACCAGCTTGGCTTATCGACTTCTGTATGGCAGCTGATGTAGAAGGCTCAGTAGCACACGATGGTGGCTGGGCAGCTACAGAGGGACCTCAGGGCTTCTACTGGGGCGGAACATGGATCTGTGCAGCAACTGGAACAGACAACGCTTCTCTCGTTGCTGATATCATGAGAAAGATGACAATGGATCCTGAAGTTATGAAGGATATCGTTCTTAAGGACAATGACTTCGTAAACAACAGACCTGTTATGGAAGAGCTTGCAAACGATCCTAACTACTCAAATGCAGTTCTTGGCGGACAGAACGCTCTTAAGATGTTCTGTGCAGGCGCTGACAAGATCGATATGGCTAACCTTACAGCTTATGATCAGGGTCTTCTTGGAGACTTCCAGACAGCTATGGGTGACTACATCAATGGCAACTATGCTACATATGATGAGGCTCTTGAGCAGTTCTACACACTTGCACTTCAGAGATATCCTGAGCTTTCAAAATAATCCTGCATAGGTTTATGTCTTAACTATTCATTTGCCTGCCGGTCATTGCGCCGGCAGGCAATTTTAAAAAAACGCTTGTAGTTCCAAAAAGAGTAATTTGTGGAGGTAGAGTATGGACAAGAAACAGTCCAATAAGAACGTAGTAAAGTTCAACAGATGGGGTTACATCTTTCTTATTCCATTCTTTGTTACTTATGTAATATTCAGTTTTATTCCGCTTTGTTCAACAATTTACAACAGTTTCTTTGAAAACTATCGTTCCGGTCTTAAGCAGATAGGACCTAACTTTGTTGGTCTTGCCAACTATGGAAACCTGCTCGGTACCGCGGAAGTTTGGAAATATTTAGGAAATACCCTGATCATGTGGATCGGTGGTTTTATTCCTCAGATTGTTATAGCTCTTTTGCTGGCATACTGGTTTTCAGATCCTTCCCTCAGGCTTAAGGGACAGAGATTTTTTAAGACCGTTATCTATATGCCTAACCTGATCATGGCGTCAGCTTTCTCAATGCTGTTCTTTGCATTGTTCTCAGACAGCGGCCCTGTGAACCAGATCCTTTTAAGTCTTCACCTTATCAAAGAGCCATACAAGTTCTTCCAGTTTGTTATTGCATCCAGGGTTCTTGTAATGCTCATGAACTTCCTGATGTGGTTTGGTAATACCACAATCCTTCTTATGGCAGGTATGCTTGGTATTGACTCATCACTTTATGAAGCAGCACAGGTTGATGGTGCTACAGCTTCACAGGTATTCTTTAAGATCACAATGCCTATTCTTCGTCCTATTTTCGTATATGTGCTTATCACATCACTTATCGGTGGTTTGCAGATGTTCGATGTTCCTCAGATCCTGACCAATGGTCGTGGTAATCCTACAGATTCCCTGACCACAGTAATCATGTTGCTGAACAGATACCTGACCAGTAAAGACGTTGGTCGTGGTGGTGCTTTGTCAGTATTCATGTTTATTGTAACCGGTATTCTTAGTTTGATCGTATTCAGAATAAACACTACTAAGGATAAAGATTGAGAGAGGAGATACAAGGATGAATAACGATATACAGATGAAGCCTCACGGCGTTCCAATCGGAGTCAGAAGAACAATTGCATATATTGTACTTGCATTCTTCTCATTCCTTTGCCTTATTTGGTTTTACATTTTGCTTATTAACTCAACAAGATCACACTCAGAGATGACACTTGGATTTACAGTACTTCCAAGTACTCACCTTTTGGATAACTGGAGCAGCCTTGTAAACGGTACTATTCCTATCGCAAAGGGATTTGTAAACAGTATCATCGTTTCAGCTTGCACAGCTTGTCTTACATCATACTTCTCAGCTATGACAGCTTATGCTATCAATACCTACAGATTCAAGGGAAGAGCAGCAATTGCAACCTTTATCCTGGCTATCATGATGATCCCTGGACAGGTTACAGCTCTTGGTTTCCTGCGTTTGATCGTAAGACTTGGTATGGATGACTCAATTGTTCCACTTATTATTCCTGCAATTGCTTCTCCTGTTACATATTTCTATATCAAGCAGTACATGGAGAGCAACCTTCCTCTTTCACTGGTAGAAGCAGCAAGAATTGATGGATCTGGTGAGTTCCGTACATTTAACACAATTATACTTCCACTTATTAAACCTGCTATTAGCGTACAGATGATCTTCGCTTTTGTAGGTAGCTGGAATAACTACTTCACACCAGCCCTGATCCTTCATACAGATACCAAGAAGACACTTCCTGTTATGATCGCTCAGCTGCGTGGTGCTGACTGGTTACGTTTCGATATGGGACAGATTTACATCATGATCGCAGCATCAATCTTCCCGGTTATCGTGATTTACCTGCTTCTTTCAAGATATATCGTTGGTGGTGTATCTGCAGGTGCAGTAAAAGGTTAAAAGATTTCATTATGAAATCCTCCTATTTTTTACTCTTTCCTTTTATAAGCGTTGCGAAAGGCCATGGCGTTTGCCATGGCCTTTCGTAATTAATCAAGCTTCAATTCATCGAACATTTTACATTTTGTTTTGGCTTCTTTATAATTTTGGTAAATTTAAAAATTTGAAGCAGCATAACAAAAAGCGGAGGCTTTGAATGGACATGACGACTACAACTTTTAAAAGAATCTGTCAGATAGTATTATTTACCGGAGTAGTATTTTTTATAATATTGAACTACAGGGCTATTGGGGCGATAATTGCCTTTGTCTGGGGAATTCTGCTGCCCTTTGTGATAGGGGCAATAATTGCTTTTATAATTAATATCCCCATGAGAGATATAGAGGAAAAATGGTTCAAAAAGTGGAAGGGCAGGAAATTTGTAAGACCTGTTTCCATGATTGTCACGATCGTACTTGTACTTTTAGTGATCAGCTGTGTGATCATGGTTGTTGTCCCGCAACTCGGAACAACTGCAAATCAGCTTGTGAAGGCTATGAATACTTCGCTTCCCAAATTGCAGAGTTATGCCGAGAATTTCTTTTCTGGTAATAAAGAGATACAGGCTCAGATAGAATCCCTGGATATAAATGCTAACAGTGTGATTTCTGCTGTAACTTCATTTTTAAAGAGCGGAGTGGGCAGTGCTTTTGGCAGTGCGTTTTCTGCTGCAAAGGCTGCGTTGTCTATGATGGCTTCGGTGGCTATAGGCATAGTTTTTGCCTGCTATATACTTATGCAAAAAGAAAATCTGTACAGACAGGTGCAGATGCTTATTACTGCGTTGTTTCCTGAGAAGATCCGCGGCAAAATAAACTATGTAGCCAAGAAATTTTCAGATACATTCTCAAGCTTTATTTCATGCCAGTGTCTTGAGGCGTGTATTCTCGGCGCAATGTTTCTAATAGTTCTTTTGATTACAAGACTTCCATATGCATTTTTGATCAGTATTTTAATTGCCTTTACGGCTCTTATTCCTGTGGTGGGCGCATTTATAGGATGTGCGGTTGGAGCGTTTCTTATACTTATGGACAGTCCGGAAAAGGCGCTTTTGTTTATTGTAATATTCCTGATACTTCAGCAAATTGAAGGAAATCTGATATATCCTAAGGTTGTTGGTGGTAGTGTGGGACTTCCATCTATGTGGGTTCTTTTCGCGGTTACTGTAGGATCCAGCCTTATGGGAGTTGCAGGAATGCTGTTTTTTATTCCGCTTACCTCGGTAATATATTCTCTTATCAAAGAGTGGACCTACAAGAGGCTTAAAGATAAAAGTGTAGAGTAGTAAGACTAAAAGATATTAACTAATTATCCTTGGATTCAGCGTCAGTCTCAACCTTTTTTATATCTTCTGACTGGTCAATAGTCAGATCAAAGCCGTTAAACAATTCGTTTTCAGGAAGTAGCATCTCAAAGCCATCAGTGTAGTCCAGCTTTGCAGTAGCGCTATCAAAACTAAGGCCAAGGACATGACCGCCATATAGCCTGTCGCCGGAAATGAAGTGAAGATGCCAGCCTGTGGCATTGAGGCTGTCCATGTAAGGCGGGCAGTATAGGGCAACTACAGTGCCCTCGATGTTTTCGTAGTCAAAGAAGGTCTGGTCGGTTTCAAGAACTTTTGCGAGTGGTTCATAAGGCTCTTTTTGCGAGTACTCGCTCCGAACGTTCATTGTGGTAAAATCCCCGTCTATGCGGACCATATAGAACCTGTTTACACCAAGCTCTTTTACCTTGTTATCAAGAAGAGCTTTAAGCTCATCGATATCAGCTACAGCTCCAATCTCAAGGACTTCGTCCTCATCAAAGAATGTGACATTGGAAAATGGGATCAGCTCATCGTTTCCTACTGTTTCGACGCTTCCGTCGGCAGCGGCCCTGTAGACAACGCCGTCTAAAGCGATGAGCTCGCCGTTTAGACCATCAAAGGTCCCGATCCCAATGTCGCCTCTTTTCATAAGTTCGGAAACAGGAACGCTTCCGTGGTAATCTCCAAAGGTAAGGCCCTGCAGGAGTGAAACCTGAAACAGTGTATCCCTTTGGTCTTCATCCTCAGGGCCTTCGTTTATTTCTCTTTGCCTGGACCATGCGCCACAACCGGTGATGCTCAGTAAAATCAGAGTAGAAACACAGATATTGCTAATAATAGAACTGATCTTTTTCATTCCTTTTTATCCCCTCATAATTGAATCATGTGCTAAATGGTACATTTATCTTAGCAAATTATTTGCAGGGAATGAATATGCCAGATGTGGTTTATAACGGTGCTATCAGTTGAAAAGACCTTCTTTTGCAATTTGAAGCAGGATGTCAGCTCCTGCCATGGACATGGCAAATATGGTTGTTATAAAAAGAAGTACTACTGCTGGCTTGTCGTAAATAACCTGATCGCTTTTATAGTTTGATATTAAAAGCTCTACTCCGAGCCCTATTAACATAAGAGGCCAGAGCCTGAATATCAGTGCATAGTCAAGACTTCCAATGAAGAGATGAAGGATAAACAGCACTCCGAAAACTATCAAGGAAAGGCCGGCTGTTATAGACCCAACTCTATGCGTTCTTATTTGATTCTCCATCTGTGATCTCCTCCTTTTGCTCAATGGCCAGCAGTTCTTTCTTTTTACCCTTGATAAGGACAATGCCGGCAACGATAAGTGCTATGCCGATCACAAGACTTGGAATATTGTCAAAGATAGGATAGATGGTGTCCCAATAATCTCCGGGGATAAAATCTATTACGATGTCCATGATGTAATCCCATGCCATGCCAAGACCTATAAGGATAATGAATGCTGCAAATACAGTGCGCAGGGTCTTACTCTTGATATCGAAGGTGCCAGGGGTAAGGTATTCTTCCCAGATATACCTGTCTTCGTAGTTTGCAAAGTGCTCATCATCAAGACCTGCTATATTTCTTGCGTGGAAAAATCCCCAGAACCAGATCACGGCAATGACTGCCATCATGAAGTCAAAACGGACACACATTAAAAGTCCGCATGCTGCAAAGAACAGACACATAAGGCTCAGACCATTTTTCATAAAGCCCATATACATCTCGGCTGCTCCTGGCAGAAGTGAAAATATAAAAGTAAAGAATCTGCTCTTTTTCATAGGTTTCATTTTAAAATCCCTCCCTTTTCGGTTATGTAATCTTCCAGCATTGTAATGAGATCCTTCTTTTTGAGATCATTTTGAACCTCATCTTTTGTTGGGCTTTGTTTTTGCGGTAGTATGTGTAACTCGCTATTTATTGCTCTTTCTTTCAGTACTTCTTCTTTGGTTGGGACAGGCCTTCTTGTATCAATGGTGCGGGGCAGAAGAGTCATTAGTAAAAGAGCTGCGGCAACCGACAATACAACCTTGTAGGTGAACTTATAAAAATCTACTGTTCTTTCTTTTTGAGATCTGGCAGGATTTCTATCAATCCTGCTTATTACTTCTGCATGCAGTCCCCTGGGCGCCTGTACCAATCCTTCACTTTCAGTTTCAGCGATAAGTGCACTTAGCTCTTCGTCGGACAAGTAATCATTATTAAATGTCATGATAGAAAATCCTCCTTTCTCATTTTTGTTTTTAGCATTTCCCGTGCCCTGTAGATCCTGGTCTGAACGTTCTTAAGAGGAACTCCCGTTTTTAGCGAGATCTCTTTTGCCGTAAGGCCATCTATAAAATGCATTCTGGCCGCTTCTTTATAGTTGTCAGGAAGTGCATTGCAGTTGTCAGTAAACTCTTTATACACATCCTTTGCTACAAAGGTTTCTAAGGGGCCATCTCTTGAAGTGACGTTTTCTGGCATTTCCTCTTCGGGTGTTGGAGAAGCCTTTCTCTCAGAAGACTTAAGATAATCGATGCACTTGTTTGAAGCTATCCTGCAGATCCAGGCCTTTTCAGATCCTTCAGAGAGGCTTTCAAGGTGCTCAAAGGCTGAGATGAAGGTCTCCTGAGTGATGTCCTGTGCTGCAAAGTAGTCGCCGCACATCTTGAGACAAATGGAAAAAACCAGATTCTCATAGGAAGTCATCAGCTGTATTAACTTTTCATTTGAATCTGTGTTCCCCACTGTTTCCCTCAACGCGTTTTGGATAGTCTATTTTTCGTCCTTCATATAATATAACGATTCACCGAATAGAAAGTCTTCACTTTTTTTAAAAAGATTTAAAACAAATTTTGACACAAAAAAGATGAAATGGTGTAGAATTCAGCTGGGAAGCGGTTATAATAAGTATTAGGAAAAACATTTTTGGAGATAATCATATATGAAAAAAAGTAAATTCATCATTAAAAGAGTAGTGGCGATGGCTGTTGCGGCAGCAATGCTAATAGCGTTTCCTGTAAAGGGCAGCATAGCTTATGCTGAGAACGATGATAAGGCGGAGGCTTTAGCTGTTTCGCAGGAGGCAGATGATAAGACAGAAGATACAGATAAAGAAAATATAGAAGAAACAGACAAGGACAACATTGAGGCGCAAGAAGCTCAGGAAGAGGAACAGCTCTCTGACTACGACAGAGCCATAAAAGAGGCAGCAGATGCCCGTCACGCCCTTCAGAATGACCCAACTCACGTGCACCACTTCAGGTGGATCGCTAAGCGGAACGCCAGTGAGTCTGCAGATGGAACCATAAACTATATGTGCGAGGAGTGCGACAAGGTTTGGTACTTTAGGCCATATCCAGCGTACTACTGTTTCCAGGGCGACATTGCAAGGCAGATAGAGGTTGCGCCTCAGGACTTCACTGTAAAGGTCAAGACATCTCTTTTCATCAACTTTAACAAACAGGTTATGGAGGCTCTGGCAAAGAGGCCTGATGTTTCACTTCAGGTGAGCTTTCTTAGAAAAGAGTATGTGGGCGATCGCCTCAGTTTCACAATTCCTGCTGGTGAAGATACCATGTCACTTCTTGATGAGAACGGCTACGCTGGCTTCATCTTCCTTGGCAACAAGTATGGTATGACTCTTGAAGTTAAGCACGAGCTGGATGAAGAGGACGCTGAGGCAGAAGAGACAGGCAGCACAGAGGCGGTTGAAGTAAAAGAAGCGGACAGTAAGGAGTCAACTGAGACGAACGAGTCTGAAGAAAACGAGTCTGCTCCATCAGCAAAGCAGATATGATCAAATGATAACAGAAAGCTACAGACCTGGCATCTTAGTACATGAGGTGCCAGGTCTTTTTATGTCTTATGGGATATCTGTCTTTGGCGTTTGGGAAATATTAACAAAGAAAAATGCATAAAAGATGAATATTTATAAAAATTAATGCTTGTCTTTATAACTTCACTGTGATAAACTCTTTCCAGTGCATACAAATGTCCGCCCGAGAAAAACACTATACTGACACAGACAGACAATTGTATGCCACAGAAAAACAGAAAGGTGCTTCTTAAGGTGCAGCAGGATACAGGATACTACGTAATAAGAAAGCAGGCAGTTCCAGATGTACTTCTCAAGGTGGTGGAAGCCAAGAAACTCCTTGAGTCTGGCAAGGTTAAAACTGTCAATGAGGCAGCAGCAAGCCTTGGGATCAGCCGCAGCTCTTTTTACAAATATAAAGAAGACATATATGAATTTCATGACAGCCTTCAGGGCACCACACTTACGTTGACCTTCCAGATGAACGACGAAGTGGGACTTTTATCCTATGTTCTCAATCTCATAGCAGATTTCGGAGCTAACATTCTTACGATACATCAATCCATTCCTCTTAACGGGGTGGCATCTATTTCTATCACAATCCAGGTTTTGGAAACAACCAAGGATATCATGGAGATGATATCCATAATGGAAAAGA
The DNA here is from genome assembly GCF_017940685.1 of Butyrivibrio sp. GTDB lineage: Bacteria > Bacillota > Clostridia > Lachnospirales > Lachnospiraceae > Butyrivibrio. Next base: position 8,328 of record NZ_JAGAYD010000231.1, read on the forward strand.
CAGAAGGTGTGCACAAGGTCCACATTACAGGACGAAGTGCCACATTGACATAAAAGGAGGCATCAAGATGGCAAAAGTAGCAGTACTGGGATATGGCACAGTTGGAAGCGGTGTTGTTGAGGTTCTGGACACCAACGCTTTGGAAGTAGCAGGAAGTGCCGGAGAAAAGATTGAAGTTAAGTACATTTTAGACCTTAGGGATTTCCCTGGGGATAAGCATGAGACACAGGTTGTCCATGACATTAACATCATTCTGGACGATCCTGAAATAGAAGTTATCTGTGAGACCATGGGCGGAATCGAGCCAGCTTTTTCTTTTGAAAAGAGTGCTCTTGAGAGAGGCAAAAGCGTTTGCACCTCCAACAAAGAGCTGGTGGCTGTTCATGGACCAGAGCTTGTGGAGCTTGCAAAAAAGAACGGAGCCAGCTATCTGTTTGAAGCTAGTGTTGGCGGCGGAATTCCACTTCTTCGCACCATCAATGACTCCCTTAAACATGAAAAGATCGATTCCATCACAGGAATCTTAAATGGAACAACCAACTACATCCTTACTAAGATGGACAAGGAAGGAATTGGCTTTGCCACAGTTCTTAAGGCCGCTCAGGACAAGGGTTATGCAGAAAAGAATCCTGAAGCTGACGTTGAAGGGTACGACGCCTGTAGAAAGATTGCCATCCTCTCTAGCCTTATGAGCGGACAGCATGTAAACTACGAAGACATCTATACTGAGGGTATCAGCAAGATCAGTATTGAGGATTTCGACTATGCAAGAAACCTTGGAATGGCAATAAAGCTCCTTGGAATGTGCAAGAAAAATGAGAATGGCTTCTTTACTATTGTTGCACCATTCCTTATTCCATATGAGAATCCTCTTGCCAATGTAAATGGTGTATTCAATGCCATCAACGTACATGGAAATATGCTTGGCGATGTTATGTTCTACGGAAAGGGCGCAGGCAAGAACGCCACAGCAAGTGCAGTAGTTGCAGATGTAATTGATATCATCAAGCACAAAGGAAAGCACATCGAAGTCAACATGAAGTCGGAGAAGGCAGTTCTTTCTCCCAAGGACAATGCAGTTCGCATGTTCTTCGTAAGAGTCCCTGCTGAATTAAAGGCACAGGCCATGAGCATCTTTGGCGAGAATATCGAGGAAGTAACTGGAATAAGCGTACACGGCGAGTTTGCATTTATCACGCCTAATATTTCCGAAAAGGATTTTGAAGAAAAGCTGTGGAAACTGGACAGCGTCAAGGGATATATCAGATTATATTAAGAAAAAGAAAAGAAGGAAGATTGTGAAACAATGAAGAAGGTAGTTAAGTTTGGTGGAAGTTCACTTGCAAGTTCAGAGCAGTTCAAGAAGGTAGCAGATATCATCAAGTCAGATCCTGACCGCGTTTACGTGGTTCCATCTGCTCCCGGAAAAAGAAATTCCAAGGACACCAAGGTCACAGACATGCTCTATAAGACCTACGCCCTTGCAGAGGCAGGAAAGGACTTTAAGAAAGATCTTGATGCCATCAAGGCAAGATATGACGAGATTATAAAGGGACTTAAGCTTAAGCTTGATCTTTCAAGTGAGTTTAAGACTATTGAAAAGAGCTTTAAAGACAAGGCTGGAAGCGACTACGCAGCCAGCAGAGGTGAGTATCTTAATGGTATCATCATGGCAGCCTATCTTGGATATGAGTTTATCGACTCAGCAACAGTAGTTGCCTTTGATAAGAACGGCGACTTCGACAGTGAAAAGACCAACAAGCTCATGGGTAAGAAGCTTGAAAAGACACCTAAGGCTGTTATCCCTGGTTTCTACGGAGCTTATGCTGACGGCAAGATCAAGACCTTCTCAAGAGGCGGATCAGACATCACAGGTTCAATCGTATCCAGAGCCATCAAGGCAGATGTATACGAGAACTGGACAGATGTTTCAGGCTTCCTTGTTGCAGATCCAAGGATCATCGACAAGCCACCATACATCGAGACTATCACATACACAGAGCTTCGAGAGCTTGCTTACATGGGAGCTTCAGTTCTTCACGAGGATGCCATCTTCCCTGTAAGAAAAGAGGGTATCCCCATCAACATCAGAAATACCAATAAGCCAGAAGATCCCGGTACATGGATTGTTGAATCCACAGCTAAAAAGTCCAAGTACGTTATCACAGGTATTGCTGGTAAGAAGGGCTTCTGCTGTGTAAACGTCCTTAAGGATCAGATGAACTCAGAGGTTGGATTTGTAAGAAAAGTTCTTCAGGCCTTTGAAGATCAGAACATCTCCATCGAGCACGTTCCTTCAGGAATCGACACCATGACAGTATTTGTCCAGCAGGACGAATTCATAGAAAAAGAGCAGTCAGTAGTATCAGAGATCCACAGACTTGCTCACCCTGATATGCTTGAGATCGAGTCAGACCTTGCACTCATCGCAGTCGTTGGCCGTGGCATGAAGTCCACAAGAGGAACTGCTGGCAGAATCTTCTCAGCTTTGGCCCACGCTTCTGTCAATGTCCGCATGATCGACCAGGGCTCATCCGAGCTTAACATCATCATCGGTGTCGAGACCAGAGACTTTGAAAAAGCCATCGCAGCCATCTACGATATCTTCGTGACTACACAGGTATAAACAAGACACGGGGACGGTTCTGCTGACATAGGGACGGTTCTACTGTCAGGTTTTATTTTGATAAAACCTGACAGTAGAACCGTCCCCGTGTCAGCAGAACCGTCCCCGTGTTGTTTACTGCATGAGATATTCGATGAACTGCTTGGAGCGGTCAATTCGCTCGGTGTTGATGACGATGGCGGCAACAGGGGTGGAGCCAGGATAGGCCTGAGCCTCAGCCAGTGCCTTGGAGTTATCGAGCTTGATGCCTACAGGGACGGGATCATCCATTTCGGAAGGGGAGATCTCATCGTACTGGAAGGTGTTGTTGTATTTGTCGGCCATAACGGCGTACTTGTTGCTCTCGTCAAATTTGCCGGTGGTGATGTAGTCGGTGTATTCCTCTGATGCAAGATAGTCGGCGTAGGCCTGATCTACGTAGAAGAGTCTGTCTGACATGGCGTCCAGCTCTTCTTTGGTAAAGACGTCCCTTAAATCCATGAATGTTTCCTGGGATGCGTAGTGGTAGGCTGTGCCAAGGTCTGAAACGAATACGTCGAGTTCAGATGCAGCGATGAGAGCCATGATCTTTTCGCTGGTGGCAACGGTTGTCTGATCGATAGATGAACCTATATAGTTAGAAGAAGTATCTACTAAGACATTTTCTGAACTGGTGTCGATTCCGGCATATTCTGCAAAGCCGTCCTGCAAAAGAAGCTGTGTTTCCATGCCCTGGTTGTTTACAAACAATGAATAAAGGGCGTAGGGCTTTCTGTTTGCAATGTCTCTTATGAGAGTTACAACTAAAATGATCGCAACAACAGCTACGATTGTGTGGATCTTGTAGTATTCCCAGAAGTAATCCCAGTGGGCCCTAAAGCCCTGTCCTTTAAGCTTTTGTCTCTGCTGTCTTATCTCATCACGAACTGCCATTTTTCACTCCTTAGAATTTCTTAACAGAAATGTAATACAATTTTGGCGCTAAAACATATATAATGTTAATGAGTGCTTTTTCATACCTAGTTATGATATGAAAATGCAATTTTACTGTCAAATGAAAAATCCTGTAAAATCCAAATTATTGTGTGAAAAAAACCTTGCAAGTCCTTGGAAAGTAATATAAGATAGTCGGTAATTTAATCGACTTAGGAGGAGACAATCAGTAATGGTAAGTGATAACAGTTATGTTGAGTGCCTTATTGAGAGCAAAGCTTCGCCGCTAGTGAAGTTTGGCAGCTATCTGGCTCTGATAGTGGCAGTAATCTTCTTTCTTTCCTCAATTCTTACCCCACTTGGAATTGTAGGTCTTATCCTGTGCGTCGCTGCAGGAGTTGCGTATTATTTCCTTTCATTAAATGCAAACATCGAGTTTGAGTATCAGTACTGTGACAGGGAAATCACAGTGGACAAGATCCTCAACAAGAGTAAGCGCAAAAACGTGGCAAAATATGAGGTTGAGCGTATCGAGGCTTTTGCTCCATCACGTTCATATCACCTTGATGAGTTTAAGAACAAACAGTACAAGACTCTTGATTTTTCTTCAAGAGAGCAGGGCAGACAGCCTGATCCAACATATACATTCATATATGACGGAAAAGAAAAGGTTGTTTTTGAACCAAATGCTGAATTTATAAATGCAGTAAAGAGTGTAGCACCTAGGAAAGTTTTCACAGATTAAAAGGGGATAAATAATGGGACAGATTATTGGCGAAGGAATTACTTTTGATGATGTACTTTTAGTACCTGCATATTCACAGGTTATACCTAATCAGGTTGATGTTGGAACATATCTTACCAAGAAGATCAAGCTCAACATTCCACTTATGAGTGCTGGTATGGACACTGTAACTGAGCACAGAATGGCAATCGCCATGGCAAGACAGGGTGGAATTGGTATCATCCACAAGAACATGTCAATTGAGGCTCAGGCCGAAGAGGTTGATAAGGTAAAGAGATCTGAGAACGGCGTTATCACTGATCCTTTTTCACTTTCACCAGATCACACACTTGCTGATGCTGATTCACTTATGGCTAAGTTCAGGATCTCTGGTGTTCCTATCACAGAGGGCAAGAAGCTTGTTGGTATCATCACCAACAGAGATCTTAAGTTTGAAAAAGACTTCTCCAAGAAAATAAAAGAGGTAATGACTTCAGAAAACCTCATTACTGCCAAGGAAGGTATTACCTTAGAGGAAGCAAAGAGCATCCTTGCCAAGTCTAAAAAGGAAAAGCTTCCTATCGTAGATGACGATTACAATCTCGTTGGACTTATCACTATCAAGGACATCGAGAAGACTATAAAGTACCCATTAGCAGCCAAGGATGATCAGGGAAGACTTCTTTGTGGCGCTGGCGTTGGTATTTCTGCAAACTGCCTTGAGAGAGTTAAGGCACTGGTAGATGCCAAGGTTGACGTTATTGTTCTTGACTCAGCTCACGGACATTCTGAGAACGTGCTTAAGTGCCTTCGTATGATCAAGGCAGAGTTCCCGGATCTTCAGGTTATTGCTGGAAACTGTGCAACTGCAGCTGCTACCAAGGACCTCATTGAGGCTGGTGCAGACGCTGTTAAGGTTGGTATCGGACCTGGATCTATCTGCACAACCCGTGTAGTTGCTGGTATTGGTGTACCTCAGATCACAGCAGTTATGGATTGCTACGAAATGGCCAAGCAGTATGGAGTACCTATTATCGCTGATGGTGGTATCAAGTACTCTGGCGATATTACAAAAGCTATTGCAGCAGGAGCTAACCTTGTTATGATGGGCTCCATGTTTGCTGGCTGTGATGAAGCTCCAGGTGAGTTCGAGCTTTATCAGGGCAGAAAATATAAGGTTTATAGAGGAATGGGATCAATCTCAGCTATGGAGAATGGTTCTAAGGACAGATACTTCCAGGAAGATGCTAAAAAGCTCGTTCCTGAAGGCGTTGAAGGCCGTGTAGCTTATAAGGGAACTGTAGAAGATACAGTATTCCAGCTTATTGGAGGCCTCAGGTCCGGAATGGGATATTGTGGCTGCAACACAATTGAAGCTCTCAAGGAGAACGGTAAGTTCATCAAGATGACTTCAGCAGCTCTGCGTGAATCTCATCCTCACGATATTCAGATTACTAAGGAAGCTCCTAACTACAGCGTTGACGGACAGTAAGATAGGAAAATCCTTATACAAGGAGCAGGTTTTGCAGGATATAACTACTATGGTGGACAACTTGGAAACCACTAATGGGGGTCAGGGTGGAAATGAGACCAGGACCCTTGGTAGTTTTGCGCAAAAACACAAGGGCGAGATGCAGGCCTGGCAGGATAAGTTCTGCAATATGGCCGGCGTCTATGCTTTGTGTCTCGATGAACAGGGCATTCCTTTAACTGAGTTTTCCGGTAATTCCCATGAAATCGAGATCATCAAAAAATACGTTACACCAATAAGAATTCATAATATCTATAAGCGAGTGTCAGACAGCGAACTTGAGGATCAGGCAGTGGAGATCACTGAGATCCCCAACCTTCAGCTGGCGGCAATTGCTGTTGGGGATAGTGGAAAAATTTCTGCTGTACTTGTTGTTGCGGCACTTTTATCAGATGCCAAGTACGACAAAGCTTTCTTCCATTATCCACCTATCGATAATTTCCAGTATCAGATCACCGAAGATAAATTTTATAAGACCTTAGACTTGATGAGAGCGACCCTGGCAGTCCTTATAAGTGTTGAGGCTTCCAGGTCACAGGCTGTTGCCATAAGTGAAGGCAGCAAGTTAAAAGAGCTAGAGATGACCAGCTCTTTTCACAGAGCCGAGACCATGACTGAGATAGTATCCCTCCTTGACAGCGACGAGGTCATTGAGGAGATCATGGCTGAGGTTCTGACTAAGCTGTGTTCATATCTTCAGCTAAGCAACGCCTTTATCTGCAGGATACATCACGATACACTTATGGACATTGTAGTCCAGTGGACCCACCCTGGTACTTCCAAGCTCTTTCCTGAGACTACAGACCAGGAAGTATGCTGGTTTTTGGGAACTCAGAAGGCCATAGTTGTATCCTCTGATACACAGATGAATGCAGGCGAAAGAGAACAGCTTGAGAACCTTGGAATCAAGGCTTTAGTCTCCATGCCTGTTGTTATAAACGGAAGTCCTATGTTCTACACCTGTCTTACAGAAAACAGGGAGAACAGGATATGGTCAATTGATGACATCAAGTTTGTCAATGACGCCATCAGGATCATGCAGAGTATCATTACCAAGAGGCTGCAGACTAATTCCCTTGCAAGCTCTTTTGCTTCTCTGGAGGCGGTCCTTGATAATGTGGGAAGTTCCATATATGTAAGGGATATAAATACGGGAGTTCTGCTCTTTGCAAACAGGAGTTTTAAAAAGAACTTTAGCAGAGAGCTTACTGAGAACAAGCTTCCAGAGCTCTTTGAGACCAATATCCCTCCAAGGAGCCACAGTGGAAACTATGAAGTTCACCACAGAGACAGAGAGAAGTGGTACGACGTATACTACACCAGGATCAAGTGGGTTGACGGACGTCCGGTATCTCTTTGCGCCATCTATGATGTAACTGAGAAAAAGCTGTATCAGAAGCGCATTGAGCAGCAGGCCTACACTGATTTCTTAACTGGTCTTTTCAACAGAATGTGCTGCGAAAAAGACCTGGCTAAGTATGTGGATGAGGCAAGACAGACTGGGCAGCGAGGCGCCCTTATGTACCTTGACCTGGATGATTTTAAACACATCAACGATTCATTGGGCCATCAGTACGGCGATGCACTGCTTCAGGATATTTCAAGAACCATCAGCAGGATTGAGGGTATCAGCAACTCCTGTTATCGTATGGGCGGAGATGAATTCGTAATCATCGTTCCTCCAGAGAGCTATCCAAGGATCGACAAGATCTTAGAGGAGATAAAGAACGCTTTTGCAACACCATGGTACCTTAAAGACAGCGATTACTACTGCACCATGAGTATGGGTGTAGTTCTTTTCCCAGACCACGGAGATAATGTATCAGAACTCATAAGAAAATCTGACGTGGCCATGTACGAGGCTAAAAAGTCAGGAAAGAACAGGATCGCGGAGTACTCAGACAACATCGACTCCTCATCCATACACAGGCTTGACCTTGAAAAGAATATGTACTCAGCCATCACCAAGAAGTGCGATGAGTTTGAGGTTTACTTCCAGCCTGTCATTAGTGAGAGCAAAAAGGGCGGCAAAAAACATATTGGCGCGGAGGCACTTATTCGCTGGAACAGCACCTCTTTAGGCTTCCTTAGCCCCGATGAGTTCATTCCTCTTGCGGAGTATTTGGGACTCATCACTCCTATCGGAAATCATGTTCTTAAAAAGGCCTGCGAATGCTGCAGACAGTGGAACGATTCCGGATGTGGTGAATTCTCAATCAGCGTCAATGTATCAGTTGTGCAGATCATGCAAAACGACATCGTGGATGTGATCAAAAACTGTATTGAGGAAAACGGGATCGATCCTAAGAATATAGTATTAGAGCTTACAGAGAGACTTGCTATCAATGACCTTGCAAGGACCAAGCAGACTCTTCTTGATATAAAGAGCCTTGGAGTAAGGCTTGCTCTTGATGATTTTGGAACCGGATACTCAGCTCTTTCAAGTATAAGAGCTCTTCCTTTTGATATTATCAAGATAGATAAGGATTTTGCAGCAGATATAGTAGATGATAAGTATTCACAGGCTGTGGTAAGGTCCATGGTAGATATGGGTAAGGCCATCGGAGCAGAGATCTGCGTAGAGGGTATCGAGAGTAAGGAGCAGGTGGACATCGTAAGAAAGCTTGGAGCCAAGTACATTCAGGGCTACTACTACGACAAACCCATGAGAAGAGCGGCCTTTGAGGAAAAGTATGTGTATAACGGATGAGTTTATGTTATACTATAATGTACTTTAAAAACAAAAAGAAAGTTGGTTTTATTTTAGAATGGCAGAAGAATTAACAAATCCAAATGGAAGACATTTTATTGAGCGAGAGATCGATAAAGATCTGGCTGAGGGCGTTTACGATCATGTCCACACAAGATTTCCTCCCGAGCCTAATGGCTTCCTTCATATAGGTCACGCCAAGAGCATACTTTTAAACTATGGAATGGCCAAGGAATATGGCGGCAAGTTCAACATGAGATTTGACGACACCAATCCTACCAAGGAGAAGTCAGAGTTCATGGACGCCATCATCGAGGACGTTAAGTGGCTTGGTGCTGATTATGAGGACAGACTTTTCTATGCATCAGATTACTTTGATGAGATGTATGAGGATGCAGTTAAGCTTATTAAAAAGGGCAAGGCTTATGTCTCAACTCTTACAGCTGAGCAGATGAGAGAGTACAGAGGTACGCTTACAGAGCCCGGTAAGAACGACCCTGACAGGGACAGAAGTGTGGAAGAGAACCTTCGCCTGTTTGAGGAAATGAAAAGTGGCAAGGTAGAGGACGGAGCAATGACTCTGCGTGCCAAGATCGATATGGCTTCACCTAATATCAACATGAGAGATCCTATCATCTATCGTGTTGCACATATGACACATGCAAGAACTGGCGATAAGTGGTGCATCTATCCTATGTACGACTTTGCTCATCCTATCGAGGATGCCATCGAAGGTATCACACATTCTCTTTGCACACTGGAGTTTGAGGACCACAGACCTTTATATGACTGGGTCAAGAACGAGTGCGAGTACCAGAATCCTCCTCGTCAGATCGAGTTCGCCAAGATGTATCTCAACAATGTGGTAACAGGTAAGAGATATATCAAGAAGCTTGTTGAGGATGGAATCGTAGATGGATGGGATGATCCAAGACTTGTAACTATCGCTTCTCTTCGCAGAAGAGGCTTTACACCTGAGTCCATCAAGATGTTCGTAGATATGTGCGGTATCAGTAAGGCACAGGCTACAGCAGAGTATGCAATGCTTGAGTACTGCATCAGAGAGGACCTTAAGCTTAAGGCTCCAAGAATGATGGCAATCCTTGATCCTGTTAAGCTCGTGATCGACAACTATCCAGAGGGCGAGACAGAGTACCTTGATATCGAGAACAACAAGGAAGTTCCTGAGATGGGCAGCAGGAAGATCGCCTTTGGAAAAGAGCTTTACATTGAAAGAGAGGACTTCATGGAGGAGCCTCCTAAGAAGTACTTCAGACTTTTCCCAGGCAACGAAGTAAGACTTATGAATGCTTACTTTGTAACCTGCACCGGCTTTGTTAAGGATGAAAATGGCAAGGTAACAGAGATCCACTGCACATATGATCCTGCAACCAAGGGCGGAGACAGCCCTGACGGACGCAAGGTTAAGGGTACTATCCACTGGGTAGCAGCTAAGGATGCTCTTACAGCAGAGGTAAGACTTTACGAGAACATCATTGATGAGGAGAAGGGTGTTTACAACGAGGACGGTTCACTTAACCTTAACCCTCATTCCATCACTGTTATAGCGGACGCCAAGCTTGAGTCATCCCTTAAGGATGCCAAGGCTTATGATAAATTCCAGTTCGTAAGAAACGGATTCTTCTGTGTGGACAGCAAGGACTCCAAGGAGGGCGCTCCTGTATTTAACAGGATTGTTTCACTTAAGAG
>NZ_JAGAYD010000232.1 GCF_017940685.1 Butyrivibrio sp.
CTTGAGCCTACCATGGAGCTTGTAAGCCACATCGTTATGATCAAGGATGTTCCGGCAGGAACTCCCGTAAGCTACGGCGGAACCTATGTAACAGATAAAACTACCAGGATCGCCACTATTCCTGTTGGCTACGGCGATGGATATCCTAGGAGCTTATCTGGCAAGGGCTATGTTCTTATAAACGGACATCACGCCAATATCCTTGGAAGGGTCTGCATGGACCAGTTCATGGTGGATGTTACAGATATCCCCTACGTAATGGAAGGGGATGAAGTTATCCTTCTTGGAAAAGACAAGACCACCGGCGAAGAGATCTCAGCTGAGTTTTTGGGCGACTTAAGCGGAAGATTCAACTATGAGCTCACCTGCGATATCAGCAGAAGAGTGCCAAGGCTGTTTGTTGATTAAAAATACCTGACAACAGAACCCGTCCCCTTGCTATTACGAACAAATGTTTGTATAATGGTTGCAGATAGATTATTAGGGGTATTTTTATGCTAGATTTTTTACAGGATTTAAATGAATCGCAGCAGGCAGCCGTTACTACAACAGAGGGCTATGTCCGGGTTGTGGCTGGAGCTGGAAGTGGCAAGACTAAGGCTTTGTCCAGCAGATTTGCATATCTTGTTAATGGGCTTGGCATAATGCCAGGTCACATTCTTTGTGTTACCTTCACCAACAAGTCAGCAACTGAGATGCGCCAGAGAATACATATGCTTACTGGCGACAATGATACTGGCTATATCAATACCTTCCATGGATTTTGCGTTTCAGTCCTTCAGGAGGATTCCCATGCTGTTCAGTATCCCAAGAGCTTTATGGTGCTGGACAATTCAGACATAGATGACATCCTTAAGATCATCTATGAGGAGAGGGGATTGTCCCTTCGTGACATGACCTTTGGAATGGCTAGGGACATGTTTGAGATGCGCAAGATCTTTGAGGAGCCTGAGTACTATATCGATATGATAGGTATGTCCCCTGAGGTCCTTAAGGAGAAATATGACAAGGCCACAGAGGTTCGGGACATTCTTTTTTATGGATATCTTTATCAGGAGAAAAAGTGCTTTGGACTTGATTACAACGATCTTATCAAGTTTACCCTGTATATTTTTTCCCGGAATGAAGACATTAAGCTCAAGTGGCAGAAGCGTCTTGAGTATATTATGATTGATGAGTTCCAGGATATCGACTCTCTTCAGCATGAGCTGATGGAGGTTTTGTCTGCTTATCACAAGAACCTTTTTGTGGTTGGAGATCCTGATCAGACTATCTATACCTGGAGAGGGGCCAACGTACATTTCCTGTTGGATTTTGATAAGAAATTCCCTGGCACCAAGACCATTTATATGAACGACAATTACAGGTCCACGCCGCAGATACTGCGGGCAGTGAACTCTCTTATAGACAAGAACAGGGACAGACTTAAAAAGGAACTTGTTCCGACTCTGCCAGAGGGCGATAAGGTGGTCTGTCACCTGGCCCCTGATACAGCCGATGAAGCCGATTATATTACCGGAGAGATCCTGGCCCTTAAGGGAATGGGTATTCCTTACAGGGATATGACCATTCTTTACAGGGCCCACTATGTCACAAGGACAATTGAAGAGGGACTGTTAAAAGAAAAGATACCCTATACCATATATTCAGGGGTTCAGTTCTTTGGGCGAATGGAGATAAAAGATGCTCTTAGCTACCTTAAGATGATTGTTTACAGAGATGATATCTCTTTTCGCAGGATTGCAAATGCCCCTAAGAGAAACCTTGGTAAGCGCCGAATGCAGTTTTTGGAGCAGTACTCAAGGGACAAGGGATGCTCGCTCTATCAGGCCCTTTCAGAGAACCTTGATGCTGAGATCATGAGAGGCACCAAGGCTAGAGCATTTATTGATCTTATTGAGAGCTTCTCTGAGAGCTATGAAGGCAAGATGGTGTCTGAGGTGTTTACAGGAATCCTTCACGAGAGCGGCTATGAGGAGATGCTAAGAACTGAAGGAGCCCAGGAGAGACTTGATAACCTGGCAGAGCTCAAACAGGCAATTTTTGAATTTGAGACCAGTTGCGGCGAAGAAGTTGGGCCCTTGGACTATCTTAAGCACGTGGCTCTGTTTACTAATGCTGATTCTGACGCAGGAGCAGGAGATAAGGTCAAGCTTATGACAGTACATGCTGCCAAGGGGCTTGAGTTTCCCTATGTATTTTTGTGCGGTATGAATGAAGGAATCTTTCCTTCCCGCAAGATCCACACTCTTGAAGGCATGGAGGAGGAGAGAAGGCTTGCCTTTGTCGCCATGACAAGAGCAAAGAAAAAGCTCTTTATAACAGAGGCTGGAGGAAGGAACTTTGAGGGCATTCCAAGATATCCTTCCAGATTTATCCTTGATATTGATAAGGAGCTTTTGGAATTTACTGACGGCGAGGTGGATGAGCTTTTAGTGTCGGCAAGGAAATTTATCGATAATGATTCAAGACACTTAAAGGGCGCTGAGAAACTTAATCTCCTTGAGCCTGGCACAAGGGTGTTGCATGCAATACTCGGCAGTGGCATAATACTTGAAGTTAACTCCTCTGAAGAGAGTTATCTTATTAAATTTGATGAAATGGAGACTCCCAGGCAGATTTCTTTTAAAGTTAATCTAAAGCCTGAATGATTTGTATGGGTAACGATCAAGAGTACTACGACCGCAGCAAAAGATATAATTCGGTTAATATACCAGCCGCAATTTTTACATTTGCTTTTGTTTTTGCTATATGTGGACTTTTCATGGTAGCCATTTTCTTTCCTGAACTGTTTGGAGGTAGTTCAGAAGGAAATCTTTCTGTCAATGACAACTACAAAAACCTGAAAATAGAGTTTGATGATGATGAGACTTTTGCCTCTTCCTTAACCTATCCTGAAAGGGATACACCTACATATAAGTGGGCGGCAGCTGCAACTTCTATATATCCATTCATGAGCTACGGATATGAAGAGTACATTGGAGGGCAGATGTTAAACTCCGCCGAGATCGATGACTGCAAGATATTTCTTGAAAGTGCCTACAAGATAAGCGACCGCGATTCTGCCAAGGAAGTAATCGACAGAATGCTTAAGTTTGGACACCGAGCAAAATACAAGAAGTTCCTTAAAAGTGATAAGACTGTCAAAAAGGCCATAGAACTTATTGAAAAAGATATGGGCAGTGACCTAACTTATGAAGATGGACTTGAGATTACTGAGGAATATTTTAAAGAAAATGGGATCAGCACAGATGCTTTTGACAGAGTAAAGGGTTCGGCCCTTGCCTATCTTAGATTTGGTGACAGCGGAATTGATGGCTACGACTACCTAAGGCTCATCAGAGTGACCCATATGTGCTTTAAGTGTGGATATCTTAGCCAGAGAGAGTACATGCAGCTGATAGGCAATCTAAACGATGAGCTTAGAAGAGAGTATAGGAGCTTTAAAGAGATCCATGAGTGCTACTTTTATGGCGAGATGTTCAGGGTGGGAAAGGCTGCTGACAACAACAAGTATATATTTACAGATATTAAAAATGGTATTGCCAAGATGGAGAAAAAGGGTTACTACGATGAGATAGAGCCCATGTTCTTTGAAAACGATCCCCACACTTCAAGCTACTATCAGATGGCCAGGATTGAAAATGTAGAAAAGTTCAGTGAAACAGAGCTTTCTGATAATCTTGAGGATTATACTTTTGAAGTTAACGGTATTGTATATCAGCTTCCTGTAACCTATAAACAGCTAGTTAATGGCGGCTTTGAACCGGACTCATCAGGAGATACCATTATCCCTGCAGGTGAAGAATTCTACTTTGAGGGATACTACCTTGGGAATGAGTACAGCAAGCTTGATTTTGGCGTTCTTAATAACCTTGACCATGATGCACCTCTTTCAGAACTTCAGATCACTTTGGTCAATGGCAATATCTTTAGATGGAACAAGTACAAGGACTATCCCTACAGGATTGCTCAGGGGATAGAAGTTGATAAGTGTTTTATTCAGGATGTGGAAGAGCGATTTGGTGAGCTTTCTATACCTGAGGACCACGTGGAAGATGTGGGTGGTGGCAAGATGTACTACTATGAATACCGCTTTGATACAGGATTTTACAGGTTCTTTGTTCAGGAGAGCGGCAGGCTTGCAGGTATCAGGATGTGCAGATATCACGATGAAGATGAATAAGAAAAAAGATGGTCTTATGGCCATCTTTTTTCAGACTGTAGACAAAGTAGTATACTGCTGGGCGAAATCATCTCCGCTTTTTGAATTATAACGTCCACTGGAAATCGCTCAAGTGGCTTTCACGGCATATCCTCGCAGATACTGGGTATTTCAGCAATGTAGCTGTTTTTACCCGCCGTATCTGCTGCGGTATTCCATGATCCACTTGACCGATTTTCGGTGGACGTTTTTGGGTAATCAAGCGGGGATGATGAAGGTGCTATACAGTGGAATCAGACTGGATGGCAGATTTCCTTATCCAAGTCCGTAAAATAACGGCCAATATCGATTGTTATTAAATTGCATTACGGACGACAGTGTGGTTTTGGGGGCATACGGTCCGTAAAACGAGTTTTTTCAAGGAATTATTCCAACGGAACCGGAAGACGTGTTACGGACTGTATGCTAAAAAAGTGTTCTCTAGTCTGAAAATGGATTTATTTGAAGTTTTTGGTGGGACATAATTACCTACTGTAGAGCATTTTTCTATGCAATAGTCCGTAATCAAGAAAAACCAACATTTCGGGACACATAAGGGAAGCTCGAAAAGCGGTATTTGGGAGCCCCAAAAAGCAGTTTTGGAGAGGGGTTTGGCTGAGTTAATACCTCCAATTGATTTCCTTATTACTGGTCCTAGCTTTTTCTAGCCATGAAGAAAAGAATCAGGGCACATTTAATACCAATGGAAGAGTATTTGGATGCGGGTATTAGATTTCCTACACTAATATTTTCAGTTTTATCGCAACTACAATAGGAAATTCATACCAGTCAATGATGTAAGAGTCGTGGGTATTAGATTGAATAAAATAGCGAATGATATTTCCGTAAAACCATAATACCTGAAACAGATAAAGTGATCAGCGGTATTATGTTGACGTGATGATGCTGGCTACAGTACGATATATCGCATCGCAGAAGACTCTGTGCGGCCATTTTGCATCAACGCGGGCAAAAATTTACAGGGAGGCCAGATTACTACCTGTCACCTTTTATCCATGGCCGCTTGATTACCAAAAAAGTCTGACCGGATGAATATCAATAGCACCGTGGAATACCGCAGTTGGTGGAGAGTCAGTGGGGGACTCACCCACTGCCCCCCACCAACGAGGATATGCCGCGAAAGGCTATTGATATTCATTCAGTCAGACTTACAATTCATTAAGCGGCTTATGGATAATCTTTACTTTGTCTACAATCTGAAAGATGGCCTTATGACCATCTTTTTTTTGCTTTGTCATATTGTACATTGATCTCCTGAAGGGCTGATGTGTCACCGTCCATATTGTCCGGGTGATATAGCTTGACAAGAGAGCGGTACTTTTTATCCACGCTTTCACGGTTGTTGCAGCCGGCAAAGAAATCAAAGGTTCCAATATTGTTCGTGGGCTTTGGCGCTTCAGTCCTGTAGCTTTGCTGATCATTTCCAGGATCGTCATAATCGTCTTCGAAGTCTTCTATATATTCCTCATCATCGTCATATTCTTCATCATATTCTTCATCGTATTCTTCGTCATAATCTTCGTCGTAGTCAGCAGCGCATTCATCCTCAGGATAGTAGTCATCCTCATCATACTCCTCCTCAGGATCGTACTCATCCTCATAGTCTTCATCTTCGTTGCCATAGAAGTCATCAGCTCTGCTGCGGCGATCAGAGCGCATCTCTTCTTCAAGCATTCTGTTTCTCTTTTTAAGGAGCCTTCCGTATTCTCTTTCCTCATGCCTTCTTCCGGCATCTGGAAACAGCCTGTAGTAGCGGGACATGGCCTGATGAACAAAGCTTTTCCCGATAAGGGCACCAAGCAGATATAGCACTGCATCAGCTACAATGCTGAAAAACAGGATATTTCCAAAAGCAGCAAATACAGAAAAACACAAAAATACAGTCATTACAGGAATGAACATCAAAACGGTAAGGATCAACAGTAGGACGTAGGACGCCTGTCCCTTATAGCAATAAACTGACGATATCCACCACAGCTTTAAACTTTCAAACAAAGGAAGAATAATGCCAGATGGCTCTTGGGAAAGAGGAATAGCCTGCGGAAGAGGGTTTTGCCCTGTCACAAGAACGAAGATACTTACTAAAAAGAGAATTGCAAATATGATGCTGGTAATTGGGAGAAATACAAAAAAGAACTTAAGTCCTTTTAAAAATGCCCTGAAAAACCATGTCAGCAAAGAAAAGAAAGCCTTAAGGGCATAGAGAAGGGCATTAGTTATTGATTTTATCCCCATTGATAACAAAGAAGCCATTTAAACCAACCTTTTTTCATAGTCTAGAAACCATTATCCTATTATTAGGTTCAAAAATCTAGTACCACAGCTCAAAATGTGATATAGTGTAATTTGATATTTTGCGTGCATTTTGGTTTATAGGAGGAACGATTATGGATGTCGACTTGCCTTCAGCCAGTATAGTAGCGTTTTTTATCATTCTTATCATCGATATTTTTGTTCATGGTTTTCAGGTTGCTATAGACCATGTCAGCAAGGATGAGATTGAAAAGAAAAGCGCCTCCGGCAAAGACAAGATAGGCGAAAAGCTGCTTAAGCTTTTTGAGAACGAAGCTTCGCATATTGAGAGGATGCAGATCCTTTCAATAGTTATGAACATGATCCTTGGAGGCTTTGTTGCCTGCAAGATAAGCCTGTATCTGGCTGCTTTATTTGGTGCACAGGTGGGATCATTACCTTCATTTGCGCTCTGTATACTTTCAGGCGCAGTAATAGCTCTTGTTATCATGTGCTTTGGAGTTATTATCCCAAGGAGGCTGGCAGCAAGAAACCCTGAGAAGTGGGCATATGCCTGTTACTATCCCGTGTACTACCTTGGACTTATATCTGCGCCCTTTTCGTTTTTAGCCGGGCTTGTTGCCACTGGTATCCTTTATATCTTTGGAGTAAGGGGCGATGACAAGCTGGACGACGTTACAGAGGAAGAGATAAGAGACTCTATTGAAAAGGGTCAGGAGCAGGGTGTTATTCAGGAAGCGGAAGCGGATATGATCACCAATATCTTTGAGTTTTCAGACAAGGAAGCCCAGGATATCATGACCAACAGAAATGCCATGACGGCCATAGATGCCAATGTTAGCCTTAAGGAAGCTGTGAATTTCATGATGGATACCAACAATTCCCGATTCCCTGTCTACCTTGACGACATTGATCACATCATAGGTATCATGCACATCAGAGATGCCATGAAAAAGCTCTCTGAGGAGACAGATGAAGAGCTTCCCATCAGGAAGATCAAGGGACTTCTAAGACAGCCCAAGTTTGTTCCAGAGACCAGGAATATTGATTCTCTTTTCCGTAGCATGCAGTCATCCAAGACTCAGATGGTTATAGTCATTGATGAGTATGGCCAGACAGCGGGACTTGTTACCATGGAGGACATTCTCGAGGAGATTGTCGGTAACATCATGGACGAGTACGATGAGGATGAGAACTATATCAAACCTACCAAGAACCCCATGGAGTTTACTGTAGATGGCAAGACTCCACTTGAGGTACTTGAAAAGAGATTTGATATCTCTTTTGAAAAAAGCGAATTTGAAACCTTAAACGGATATCTGATCTTTAAGCTTGACAGGATACCTGATCCGGACGAGGATTTCGAAGTAAAAGTTGGCGGCTATAATTTCAAGATCCTTTCTGTTCAGAACCACATGGTGACAAGTGTATTGCTTCAGAAGTTGCCAGAGGAGACTGAAGAGAAAGAGGAAGATGAATTAGAAATAGCAAAATAAGTAAACAGTTTTATGAAAGGAAGTTTTTTATGTCAGGACATTCAAAATTTGCAAACATCAAACACAAGAAAGAAAAGAATGATGCTGCAAAGGGCAAGATTTTTACAATCATTGGTAGAGAGATCGCTGTTGCAGTTAAAGAAGGCGGACCAGATCCTGCCAACAACTTTAAGCTTGCTCAGGTAATCGCCAAGGCTAAGGCTAACAACATGCCTAACGATACTATCGATCGTGGTATCAAAAAAGCATCAGGCGCTGAAGGCAACGTTGATTACAAGAACATCACTTACGAAGGATATGGTCCTGGCGGAACAGCTATTATCGTAGAGGCACTTACAGATAACCAGAACAGAACTGCATCCAACGTTAAGGCTGCATTTTCTAAGGGAAATGGAAATGTTGGAACACCTGGATGCGTATCTTATATGTTTGACAACAAGGGCCAGATCCTCATTGATAAAGAGGAGTGCAGCATGTCTTCAGATGACCTTATGATGCTGGTACTTGATGCTGGCGCTGATGACTTCAACGAAGAAGAGGACAGCTATGAGATCCTTACAACACCAGACAATTTCCAGGCTGTTGTTGAAGCTCTCAATAATGAGAAGATCGCTACTGCTTCAGCTGAGGTAACAATGATCCCTCAGAACTATGTTGCAGTTACAGATCCTGAAAATGTTAAGCTTCTTACAAGAATCCTTGACCTTCTTGATGAGGATGATGACGTTCAGGCTGTATATCACAACTGGGAAGAGCCAGAAGAATAATAACGAATTAGACGGGGGTCCTAAAAATGAAACTAAGGCGAACATGGCCAGCAATATGCATCTGGGGGGTATTCCTACTTTTTGACATTGTGATGGTGGCAAGTTTATGTTTCTTTTTAGGACTTTTTCCATCTGATAAAGCTTTATACTATAGCGGTGGCATAGCGCTCCTTAGCGCCCTTGTCATGTCTGTGGTTACAATTTTACTTAGCAGGTTAAGTGATGCCATTGGCTTTAAGGCCCTTGGCGAAAAGACATTTTTTAATGTCCTTTATTCATGTCTGATAGTTCTTATCATTGGGGCTTCTGTTTACTACAGAGTAGAGATCTTATCATCTACTGCAGGAGATATTGGTGGTAAGTACAGCCTCTATGAAAATGCCATGATAGGCGGACAGAATGTGACAGCTGAGTATGATCTTTTGTCCATTCTTTATTCCACTATTTTGCGGGGCATTCTTCTTTTTACAGGAAACATCATCTCAGTTCCATTCTTTTTCCAGATAGCATGCTTTACATTGTTCATGATCTGCAGCTATTTTACGGTAAAAAAGCTATTGGGCAGGGCTGCAGCCTTTGTATATACCACCTATGTTGCCTTTATGCCTATATTTACCACAAGCTTTACAGGACTTACCCTTTCTACAGATTATCTGTTCATGGCTATGTTCGGAATAGAGTTCCTTGTGGTTGCCCTCTACCTAAGAGGAGCATATAAAGGCTCCTACACATCTGCAGGATACCTTCTCTGGTATATATTTGTGGGAATTGTAGTCGGATTTATGGCCTATGTGGACGCAGGAACAATAATCATGATCCTGCCATTCCTTGTGGCTGTGCTGTTTTTGTGCGGAAGAGATTACAGATATGATCTCGTAAGGCTTGTCATTACTGTGCTTGTTGCTGTCATAACTTTCTTTTTAATGATCGCGCAGGAAGCAGGTTTTGCTTTCTTTCCTGAAAGACTTGATAACTGGGCATCATACTATTTCCACAACCTTAATACTTTCAGCATGTTCTGGATCTACACAGATCATAAGATACTGTATCTTATTACAGCTGTAGCAATGTCCGGAGTTATTGTTGGTTTTTGGAAAAACCGGAAATTTGAGAGAGTATCTCCATGGCTTTTGTCCATGCTGTTTATCTTTGCTACAGTGCCATTTATGGGTGCCACCAGAATGAACACCCAGGCCTTTGTGACAGTGTATTATGCATTCATTCTTGGGTGCGTTGCATCTCTTATCATCACTCCATCTGATGAAGAGGGAGAGTATGCTATCCCAGAATTATCAGAGGACGAGCTTGAAAAGATGGAAGAGATGGCTGAAGCTGCAGACGAGGAGATTCCTGACGAGGAGCTTCCTAATGAGGAGCTTCCTGGCGAGGAGCTTTCTGTTGAGGAAACACCTGCCACTGAGCAGGCAGATGAGAACTTCACTACTGCAACCATAACTCCAGAAGAAGATG
This sequence comes from Butyrivibrio sp., assembly GCF_017940685.1. Lineage (GTDB taxonomy): Bacteria > Bacillota > Clostridia > Lachnospirales > Lachnospiraceae > Butyrivibrio. Next base: position 10,212 of record NZ_JAGAYD010000232.1, read on the forward strand.
TTCATGCAGTTACACCTGATAATGTTATCCCATACGAGCCAGAACCCGAGCCTGAGCCAGAAAAAGAGCCGGCTCCAGAGCAAAAAACAGAACCAGAAGCGGCTTTAGAACCTCAAAAAGATCGTGGACCTCGCTATGTTCCTGAGGGAATGGTACTTCCAGAGGATGACGATGACGTTGACCTTACGCCTCGCATGAAGATGCCAACCTTTGATAAGGTGGGCCTTGGAAGCAGAAGCGGTAAGCTTAAGGTTAAATCCAATAAGGAGCATAAAGAGCCTTCACCTGAACCTAAAGATGATTTTGACATTGCCTTTACTGACGGCGATGATTTCGATATAAAGTAACACAAAGTCCAGCTAAGAAATGTCAAGGAGTAAATTGAAAATGTTAGAAATTAGACATTACCTGCATTTTGGGTAACCTTAATAAAGCTAATTCATTTATAGCACATTGAAAATGACAAATTAGATATTAGGCAACTTTTGTA
>NZ_JAGAYD010000233.1 GCF_017940685.1 Butyrivibrio sp.
ATGGTTGCTGCAGAGGCAACTGGTATCAGTACTTACAGACGTATCTTTAAGCACCTTATCCCTAATGTAGTACCTCAGCTTATCGTTTTTGCCAGCATGGGACTTGGTGATGTAATCCTTGCAGAAGCTACACTTTCATTCCTTGGACTTGGAATCAAGTATCCTGCAGCTTCATGGGGAAGTATCATTAACGCTGTTAACGATTCATACGTTATGAGCAATTATGTATTTGTATGGCTTCCTGCAGGACTATTTATTCTGCTTACAGTTTTGGCTTTCAACTTTATCGGTGATGGCCTTCGTGATGCATTTGATCCAAAGATGAAGAGGTGATTAAGATGGCAAAAAACAGTAATTACATCTCTGCTCGTGAATCCAGAAAGATCACCAGAGAAAATCGTAAGATCACTGCAGAGATTGAGAAAAAGAGAAACAGAAGACATATTCCTGAAAGTGAGTATATCACTCACATGAAGGATCCTAATAACTGCGTTGAGTTTGACAATGTTCACACTTACTTCTTTACAGATATAGGAACAGTTAAGGCTGTAGACGGCGTATCATTTGAGGTTCCTATTGGTAAAACAGTTGGTATTGTTGGTGAGTCAGGCTGTGGTAAGTCAGTAACCAGCCTTTCACTTATGCAGCTGGTTCAGCGTCCTGCTGGTCAGACTGTAGAAGGTGAGATCAGATTTAACACTGGAAAAGAGGCTGTAAACGTAGTGAATGCTCCAGCTTCTTACATGCAGAAGCTTCGTGGTAACTCCATGGGAATGATCTTCCAGGAGCCCATGACATCACTTAACCCGGTATTTCGAATTGGTGATCAGGTTGATGAAGTAATAAAGCTTCACAACCCTGACATGACAAAAGAGCAGGTTAAGGCCCGTACAATTGAGATGCTTCAGCTTGTTGGTATCGCCAACAAAGAAGGCGTTTACAAGATGTATCCTCATGAGCTCTCTGGTGGTATGAGACAGCGTATCATGATCGCCATGGCTCTTGCCTGTGACCCTAAGCTTATCATCGCAGATGAGCCCACTACTGCTCTTGATGTTACTATTCAGGCGCAGATCCTTGACCTTCTTCGTGACCTTAAGGACAAGATAAACAGCTCTATCATGCTGATCACTCACGACCTTGGTGTTGTAGCAGAAATGGCTGACTACGTGGTTGTTATGTATGCAGGAAGAGTTGTAGAAAAAGGAACAGCAAAAGAGATATTCAAAGATCCAAGGCATCCATACACGATAGGTCTTATGAATTCAAAGCCTGTTGTAGGTAAGCATGTAGACAAGCTCTACAGTATTCCTGGAAACGTTCCTAACCCTATTGATATGCCTAATTACTGCTATTTCAAGGATAGATGCGAGATGTGCACAGAAAAGTGCAGCGGCGCATATCCAGGTGTTTACAAGATATCACCTACCCATGAAGTAAGCTGCTACAGATGTGAGGAAGGAGGCGCAGCACTATGAGTACAGAGAACGTTAATGCCTCTTCTGAGAACATCTTAGAGGTTAGAAATCTTAAAAAATATTTCCCTATCAAGGGTGGATTTTTTGGTGGTGTAACAGGACAGGTCAAGGCTGTTGACGATGTTTCTTTTACCATCAAAAAAGGTACCACAATGGGGCTTGTAGGAGAGTCGGGCTGTGGTAAGTCCACAACTGGAAGAACTATATTAAGGCTCCTTGAAAAGACTGAGGGAGATATCATTTTTGACGGTAAAGATATCAGCACCCTTGATAAGAAGGCCCTCAGGGATCTTCGTACCAAGATGCAGATCATCTTCCAGGATCCATACTCATCTCTTTCACCAAGACTTCCTATCGGAGAGATCATTGGTGAGGCAGTAAGAGAGCACGGTATTGTTTCTGATAAAGAGTATGATGAATACATCACATCTATCATGAAGGAGTGCGGCCTTCAGGATTACCACAAGGACAGATACCCTCACGAGTTCTCTGGCGGTCAGAGACAGAGGATCTGTATCGCAAGAGCCCTTGCTCTTAAGCCACAGTTTGTTGTGTGTGACGAGCCTGTTTCAGCGCTTGACGTTTCAATCCAGGCCCAGATCATTAACCTGCTTAAGAAACTCCAGGAGGACAGAGGACTTACATATCTGTTCATTTCTCATGATCTTTCAGTTGTTGAGCACATCTCAGATACCATCGGTGTAATGTATCTTGGAAATCTTGTAGAGACAGGAAATACAGAGGACATCTTTGCTAAGCCTCTCCACCCATATACTCAGGCACTTTTCTCAGCTATACCAATGCCTGATCCGGATATCAAGAAGGACAGGATCCTCCTTCAGGGTGATATACCATCACCAGCAAATCCACCAAAGGGCTGTAAGTTCCATACAAGATGCTCTAAGTGCATGGAGAAGTGCAAAACAGAAGTTCCTGCTCCTAAGGACATGGGAAATGGCCATGTAGTATGTTGTCATCTTTACGATTAAACGATTGATTACGTTACTTAATTAAAGTGAGTAAAACATTGAAAAAGGCGAGTAAAATCGCCTTTTTTTAATGGAAAAAAGGGCCCTTGTATGATAGAATATTCCTAGGCAGAAAACTATTTTTCAAAAAATAGTTCCATCATTTTTTTATTTTGTAAAGGGGAGAACTTATGGCAAAAACAATGGCTGAATGGAAAATCGGCGATCCTATGATTAACGAGCGTGATTTCTGGCAGGATCCTAATTATAAGGCAGAAGATCCTGAGAAAGAGAAGATGGTCATAGAGCTGGCTACTCTTATCACTGATCGTATGATCAAAAAACTCACAAAGAAGATCAACAATCACGATCCAGAGTACTGGATGCTTGATCGTATTCTTAATAAAGATCAGGTAAGATTCTGTCTTAACTTCAAAAAGACAAGAGTTCCTTACTCAATACCTGAGCTTGCCAAGATGAACAATATGACTGAGGAAGAGACCACCAAGATGGTACATGACCTCAGATACATAGGTATCATTGAGCAGAACAGAGCTAAGACTCCTGACAAGCACCTTCAGTATGAGCTTCCTATTTTCGTTCCAGGCTCAGCTGAATTTATGATGATGCAGAACAAGGTTACAGATGAGCATCCTGAGCTTGCTACATTCTTTAACCTTATGACACAGCTTCCACTACAGAATGTTACAGAGATGGTTCCTCCAGGAGGAGCTGGAATCGGTATGCATGTAATACCTGTTGAGAAGGCTATTTCTCTTGAAAATCAATCAGTTCCAGTTGAGCATCTTTCACGCTGGATCGACATGTATGATAAATATGGCATCTCAGAGTGCTCCTGCCGTAAGCAGCAGGCTATGAGAGGTGAAGGCAGTGGAGAGATCCGCGGTGATTACTGTATCGGTATGGGCGACATGGCTGAGTACATGGACGACCGTGGAATCGGACACTATATCACCAAGGAAGAAGTTTACGAGATCCTTGAGAGAGCTGAGCGTCACGGATACGTTCACCAGATCACCAATATTGATGGTGAGGGCAAGATCGTAGCTATCTGTAACTGCGCACCTGGTGTATGTAACGCTCTTCGTACATCACAGCTCTTTAATACTCCTAATATGTCTGCTTCTGCATACAGAGCACACGTTGAAAAAGAAAAATGTGTTGCCTGTGGTAAGTGCGTAGAGGTTTGCCCTGTTGGCGCAGCCAAGCTTGGACAGAAGCTCTGCAAGAAGGACGGCAGTGAAGTTAAGTATCCAAAGAGTGAGCTTCCTGACAACAAGAAGTGGGGACCACACAAGTGGAACTACAACTATCGTGATGATGCCAAGATCAACTGCTATGAGACAGGTACAGCACCCTGTAAGACAGCCTGTCCTGTACACCTTTCAGTTCAGGGTTACATCAAGATGGCTGCTGAGGGCAGATATGAAGATGCATTAAAGCTTATCAAGCAGGACAACCCACTTCCAATGATCTGTGGCGCTGTCTGCAACAGAAGATGTGAAGATGCCTGCACAAGAGGAACCATCGATCAGCCTCTTGCTATTGATGAGATCAAGAAGTTCATCGCATCCCTTGACCTTAAGAAAGAGGACAGATACATACCTCTTTGCGAGAAGCACGACGGCGGAATGTGGAGCGATGATTACAAGGTAGCGATCATCGGTGGAGGCCCTGCAGGACTTTCTGCAGCTTACTTCCTTAGACAGAACGGCTATCCTGTAACAGTCTTTGAGAAAGAAAAGAGAGCCGGCGGAATGCTTATGAATGGTATTCCAAGCTACAGACTTGAAAAGGACATCATCGAGGCAGAAATTGATGTTATCCGCCAGATGGGTGTAGAGTTTAAGTGCGGCGTAGAAGTTGGTAAGGACATTACCATTGATCAGCTCCGTGCAGAGGGATACAAGGCATTCTTTATCGCAATCGGTATGCAGGGCGGAAGACTTGCTGGAGTTCCTGGTGAGGACGCTGAGGGCGTTCAGACAGGTGTTGATTTCCTTCGCAAGATCAATCAGGATCACGGAATCAAGCTTAGCGGCGATACAGTCGTGATCGGTGGTGGTAACGTTGCAATCGACGTCGCAAGAACAGCTGTAAGAGCTGGTGCTTCCAAGGTTACAATGCTTTGCCTTGAAAGTGAAAAAGAGATGCCTGCAGCCAAGGACGAGGTAGAAGAGGCAAAAGAAGAAGGCATTGAAGTTAAGAACGGATGGGGACCTAAGGAAGTAGTTGTTGAAAATGGTCACGTAAAATCAGTTATCTTCAAGAAGTGCGTATCTGTATTTGATTCAGAGCACAGATTTGCGCCACAGTACGACGAGAACGATACGATTGAGATTCCGTGTGAGAACCTCCTCCTTTCAATTGGACAGTCAGTTCAGTGGGGAGACCTTCTTAAGGGAACTAAGGTTGAACTTAACAGAAATGGCACAGCCAAGGCTGACGCTCTTACAAGACAGACAGCAGAGCCTGATATCTTTGTTGGCGGCGATGTATTTACAGGAGCTAAGTTCGCTATCGACGCTATCGCAGGCGGAAGAGAGGGCTACGTTTCAATCAACCGTTTCGTACACAAAGGAAACAGACTTGATCTCGCCCGTGACAGAAGAGAGTTCATCGAGCTTGATAAGGATGATATCAAGGTTGAGTCTTTCGACAATGCACAGAGACAGATTCCTGGTAAGAAAGCAGGAGTTGCCAAGGACACATTTGATGATCTTCGCCTTACTCTCACAGAGGAGCAGGTTAAGACTGAGGCAGCAAGATGTCTTGGATGTGGTGCTACAACAGTAGATGAAAACCGTTGTATCGGATGCGGACTTTGCACAACTAAGTGCGAATTCGACGCTATCCACCTCACACGTGATATGCCTGCAGCCAGCACAATGTACAGGTCAGAAGACAAGCTCAAGGCTGTCGGACCTTACGCTATCAAGAGAGCCGGCAAGATCCTCATCAACAAGATCTCAGGCGACAAGTAATCCACAATATCCCAGTAACTTTAGGGGCCTACCTTCTGGTAAGGCCCCTTTTTTCATGCACAAGATACGGTGACAAGACACGGGGACGGTTCTAAGCCACGGGGACGGTTCTGTTGGCTGGTTTGATATGTACCCTCTTTTCTGGACAATACAAATCCAGGAAGGAGGGTTATTTTATGCGCTATAGCTATGAATTCAAAAAGAAATGTGTGGAGTTGTATTATCGTGGAGAGTATCCAGATACTCCTGATGGAATAGGGCTC
>NZ_JAGAYD010000234.1 GCF_017940685.1 Butyrivibrio sp.
AAATTATATTATCATTATTTAGTAGATGGTTGTTTTGTTTTGCGGAAAGCGAGGTGAGATCATGTACATTTCCATGCAGTGCTCTGACAATAGCGGAATGCTGAATACTGAGATAACTACATTTTATGGGATAAGATATGTTCCAAGATTCCGTTCAGCAGTGATCTCCACTGAGCACATGAATCATGACTATGTGATCCCCATGACGCCCCAGGACTACGAGGCAGCAGTCAAACAGATTAATGATGCCATGAAGGCCCACGCTACCATGATAGTTATTGAGAAGGGAATTGTTTGCCGTGGACGAAAGGGCGAGATCAGAAATGTTGAGCCTCAGAAGCTGACCATAGTAGCCGTTTAAAAACGTAAAAATAATTTGGTAATTGGAGAGCTCCAGACCTAGTCTGGGGCTCTTTTTGGTACAAATCGGTTATTTAACTATTGACAACGCTTTGTGGCTGTCATAATGTAATTATGTAATTGAAAAAATATTTCGAAAGGAGGTAACACAATGTCAGGAATTAAGATGAGAAATAACGAACTACTACATGGAAATATTGTGGTTACCTCGCTGGAGTTTGCCTGATATAGGTATGCTTTTGTATTAGCAGCGTGGTTTCCACATGTGGAGATCACGCTATTTTTATATCTGCAGATATTGCGCGCAGTGCAGGGATAATTTAGCGGTAGGATCTCCATAGGATTTCCTATCGTTATTTTTTTACGCAGAAGACATCTATTGTTTTAGCTTTGAGAGGACGTGATAAGTTTGAAAAAGTATATTATTGGAAACTGGTGGAGATATCTGATCGGCGGTATATGCCTGGTGTGCAGTACCCTGGTGGACATTCTCGTACCATTTATAACTCTTTCCATGGTGGACGACGTTATCGTGGGAAGAAATATGGATATATTCAGAAGGGATATCCTTTTGTATATTGCAGCAGGACTTGGAAGAGCTCTTTTCCAGTTTGTAAAAGAGTTCCTCTGCGACATGTCAGGTTGCCGCGTTGCATCCGGGCTTCGCAAGGATATGATGAAGCACATCTTTTCCCTTCACAGAGGATATTTTGACAAGACCAACACCGGCGAGCTGATGGCAAGGGTCAAGGACGATGCAGGAAGTGTCTGGGACCTTACGGGCTTTGTTGGGATGCTGATGACGGAAGCTACAGTTTACTTCTTTGGAGTAATTGTGTGCATGCTGACGCTTAACTGGAAGCTGTCTATCGTGCCCCTGGTATTTATGCCGCCTCTGGCTTTCATAGCTCTTTTCCTGGAAAAGAAACTTGATAAGGATTACGACGATATCAGTGAAAAGAATGCGGCCCTCACCAAGGTTGTTGAAGAAAACATATCAGGTGTAAGGACAGTTAAGGCATTTTCTGCTGAGAGCAGTGAGCTTAAAAAGTTTGATGAAAAGAATATAGCTTATGCAGATGCCAACAAGAAGTTCGCTAAAGACCTGGCTGATACAGATCCGCTGCTTGCAGTTATCCCTAAGATCATGCAGACATTCGTGGTTGCTATTGGCGGATATGCGGCAATTAAAGGAAGTATCACCTATGGAACTCTGGTTGCCTTCGTTTCATATTCCATAAGCATCGTGTGGCCAATTGAGAATCTTGGATGGATGCTGTCTCTGATATCACAGGGGCTTGCAGGATACAAGAAAATTAAAAAGGTTATGAAGACTGAGGCGCAGATCACAGATCCTGTGGCCAAGAACGAAGAGGCCTTTGATGACAAGGCAGCAGGAGAGATTTCTTTTGACAATGTGACCTTCACCATGGATGGAAAAAAGATCTTAAAGGATGTATCCTTTACAATCCCTAAGGGCAACACCCTTGGTATCATGGGAGCTACAGGCGCTGGTAAGAGCACCATTGTAAACTTAATTGAGAGGTTCTATGACACATCAGAAGGATCCATAAGGATCGAGGGCAAGGACATCAAGAAGATGCCACTTTGCGATGTAAGGGCCTTTTCATCAGTGGTAACCCAGGATGTATTTCTTTTCTCAGACACCATCACTGAAAATGTAAGGCTTGGCAGCAAAGAGAGCATGGACGAGAGAACTGTTAAGGCTGCCATAAAGAGTGCTCACGCCCAGGAGTTTGTGGAGAAGATAACCGACAGCTACGACGCTGTTATCGGTGAGAGGGGAATCGGACTATCAGGTGGTCAGAAGCAGAGGCTTTCAATAGCAAGGGCACTGGCCAAGAAGGCAAATCTCCTTATCCTTGACGATTCCACTTCAGCCCTTGATATGGAGACTGAGGCTGCGATCCAGGCAGAGCTTCGGGAAAAGAAAGACATGAGTAAGATCATCATCGGCCACAGGATTTCATCTGTTAAGGATGCCGACGAGATCATAGTTCTGGAAAATGGCGCGGTAAAAGAAAGAGGAACCCACGCTGAGCTCATTGAAAAGAGAGGTCTCTACTACAGCACCTACGAGGCTCAGTATGGCGACTATCGCAACGCCATGGCTATATAAAAGGAGGTGCATAAAATGGCTATTAATAGCACCAGAGAAGATGAAGAATTAAAGGAGAGTTTGAAGCTGGACGTCCTTAAAAGACTCCTTTCAAACCTTCTGGAATACAGAGGAAAGATCGTTATCGTTACGCTGCTGATCCTTGTGACGGTGGCAATTTCAACGGCTTATCCTCTTCTTATAGAAAAGATAATAGACGACGAGATCATTAAAGGAAACATCACAGGGCTCTTTGCCATGGCAGGTGTCATGATGGGCCTTGCACTTTTAAGCTACATCGCCACCAGAGTATGGAGGCGCATGATGGCTGAGATCTCCAACAACATGATCATGAACATCAGAAGAAAGCTCTACATCCACATTCAGGAGCTGGGGGTTGATTTTTTTGACCAGAGACCTTCAGGCAAGATCCTTGCAAGAGTTACAGGAGATGTAAATGCACTTAAAGAAGTTCTTTCAAGCACAGTTACAAACCTGGTGCCAGAGGCTGTAAGCCTTGCGGTGATCCTTACTATCATGATAGTCAAGAGCCCGGTACTGTCTCTTTCAGCGGCAGTTGCAGTTCCAATCATCATGTGCGGCTTGTATTTCTGTGAAATCCTGGCCCACAAGAGATGGCAGAAGTGGAAAAAGAAAGACTCCAACATGACAGCTTTTATCCACGAGGGAATTGAGGGCGTGTCCATCATCCAGAGCTTTAATGCCGAAAAAGAGGCAGAAAGGGAGTTTAACGGTATCGTTGACGAAGTTATACATGCCTTCAGGTCAGCGGTTGTGATAACAGACCTATACAGTCCTACCATTGAGGTGGCTGGCGGCCTTGGAACAGCAACCTTGTACTACCTTGCTGTTACCAGGCTTGGAGTGACTCAGGAGTCCATTGGTACTCTTTCAGCTTACGTTCTGTACCTTGGCATGTTCTTTAGCCCCATCAGGAACCTGGCAAACTACTACAACAAGCTGATCACTAACCTTTCTTCAGCTGAGAGAGTTTACGAGATCATGGATATGGAACCGCTGGTAAAGGATAGAACTAAGGCTGTGGACATTCCGGAAATTGAAGGAAATGTTGAGTTCGACCATGTGACCTTTGCTTATCCTGATGAGCCTGATGTGGACATTTTGCACGACGTTTCATTTAAGGCAAAGAAAGGGGAGACCATTGCTCTTGTGGGACCAACTGGCGCAGGTAAGACCACTATTGTGAGCCTTATAAGCCGCTTCTACAATACTAAGAGCGGAAGGGTACTTGTTGACGGATATGATATCAGTAAGGTTACGATCCAGTCACTTAGAAGTCAGTTAGGAATCATGACCCAGGACAACTATCTCTTTTCCGGAACCATAAGAGACAACATCAAGTATGGACGCCCTGACGCCACAGATGAAGAGATGCTGTCAGCTGCCAAAGCTGTTCACGCACATGACTTCATTGAAAAGATGGAGAAGGGGTACGACACGGTGATAACTGAGAGGGGCGGAGGACTTTCAAATGGACAGAGGCAGCTTATCGCCTTTGCGAGAACTCTTTTAACTGACCCTAAGATCCTGATCCTTGATGAAGCCACATCCAGCATC
>NZ_JAGAYD010000235.1 GCF_017940685.1 Butyrivibrio sp.
ATCAACACAGCTATGGATGCTATCGACAAGATCCGTGATACATCATCTTCTCACGAGCGAGTTTCAATCGTAGAGGTTATGGGACGTCACGCTGGATATATTGCCCTTTGGTGCTCAATCGCCAACGGTGCAGACGACATTCTCCTTCCTGAGAAGTACGACTACAACGAGCAGCGCATCATCGACAACATCATCGACAACCGTAAGAAGGGCAAGACACACCATATCATCGTTAATGCAGAGGGTATCGGCCACTCAACATCAATGGCCCGCAGAATTGAGGCTGCTACAGGACTTGAGACAAGAGCTTCAATTCTTGGATACATGCAGCGTGGTGGTAGCCCAACATGTAAGGACCGTGTTTACGCGTCAATGATGGGATGCTATGCAGCAGATATCCTTGCAGCTGGCAAGACCAACAGAGTAGTTGGTTACCGCAATGGCCAGTTCGTTGATTACGACATCGACGAGGCTCTTGCAATGAAGAAGAATATCAACGAGTACATGTACGAGATCGCTCGTACAATCTGATGCTGCCAGCTGCCAGCAAAATGGCGCAGAGGGTATGACTCAATGCATAATCAATGGTGATCACTTTTTGTGGTCACCATTTTTGCATATGTCGAAAATGCTTTGCATGCACTATGTAATATTTCGTTAACATGTGGTAGTATAAGTGTACTCATAAAAGTTACAGGAGAAATGTTATGATCACCAGTACCAGCAATGACCGCGTAAAGCGCGTTGTGGCCTATGGTCAGAAGGCAAAGGCAAGACGTGAAGATGGCGTCTTTATTATAGAAGGAATGAAAATGTTAAGGGAGGCTCCGGTTCTCCAGGTAAGCGAGGTATACGTCACAGAAAGGTTCGTGGACACCGCCAGCGAAGGGGACAAGGAGATTCTTTGGAGATACGGTGCAGAGACAGTTTCTGAGGAGGTCATGAACAAGATGGCCGACACTCAGACACCACAGGGAGTTCTTGCAGTAATAAGGCAGTATCCCTATACCCTTGAGGAAGTCCTTGAAGGCTACAATCAGAGCGCTTCGGGAAAAGAAAATGCTCCGCTCCTTCTTGTTCTTGAGAATATTCAGGATCCAGGAAACCTTGGAACAATGCTTCGAAGCGGCGAAGGCGCCGGAGTAACAGGTATCATCCTTTCAAAGGGATGCGCAGATATCTTTAGCCCCAAGGTCATCCGCTCCACCATGGGATCCATTTTCAGAATGCCATTTATATATGTAGAGAATGTTTCCGAAATGGTAAAAGAGCTCGGAACTAAGGGAATTTCTACCTATGCAGCTCACCTTAAAGGTAAAAAGAGCTACGACGAGTTTGACTATACTAAGCCGACAGCATTTCTTATCGGCAACGAGGGAAATGGACTTACAAAAGAGACTGCAGATGCGGCTTCTGAGTATGTTCTCATCCCAATGAAGGGGGAAGTGGAATCCATGAACGCAGCCACTTCAGCAGCAATTCTTACATTTGAAGCTTCAAGACAGAGAAGGGGGTAACTTAAAATGACACTGGGATTTATCGGACTTGGTAATATGGCTAAGGCCATGATCGGAGGCATTCTTCATAAGGGTCTCATGGGACCAAACGAGATAATTGGAACTGCTCAGACAGAGGCTACATGCCAGAAGGTAGCTAACAAATACGGGATCCAGACAAGGAGCTCAAACGCAGCAGTAGCCGCAGAGGCAGACATAATCGTTCTCGCTGTTAAGCCCCAGTACCTGAAGGTTGTGATCGCAGATATTATGGATTCAGTCACTGAGAACAAAGTGATCGTCAGCATCGCAGCCGGTAAGACAATAGGATGGATTGAAAAAGAGTTTGAAAAGCCCACCAAGATAATCAGGGTTATGCCCAATACTCCTGCACTTGTAGGAGAGGGCTGTTCTGCAGTCTGCAGAAATGACCTTGTAAGTGACGATGATTTCCACTTTGTAATGGAGCTCCTTGAGAGCTTTGGTAAGGCTTATACAGTTCCAGAGTCACTTATGGATGTAGTAGTTGGTGTCAGCGGATCATCACCTGCATATGTATTTCTTTTCATAGAGGCTATGGCAGATGCGGCAGTTGCTGGCGGAATGCCAAGGAAACAGGCCTATGAGTTCGCTGCCCAGTCAGTTCTTGGAAGTGCCAAGATGGTTCTTGAAACCGGCAAGCACCCGGGAGAGCTTAAGGATATGGTCTGCTCACCTGCTGGAACTACAATCGAGGCGGTAAGAGCACTTGAAGAGGGTGGTTTCCGCGGAGTAGTGATGGATGCAGTAACTGCATGCATTGATAAGAGTAAAAGTCTCTAATTTACTAGTCAAAATTTGACAAAAAAACATATCTTTGCTAATATTACCAACGGATTATCTTAATCTTAACAAGTTGCAACAAAATTGTAACAATTTATGAGTGATACAATTCAGAAGGATAGCAAAGGTATGGAGAATGCACTTAAGTTATCCGCTGGGATAGTGAAGCGCCTTTTGGTATTTGCGCTTGCAGCATGTATTTTCTTTTCCCAGGGGATGACAGTAGAGGCAAGAAACAGAGCTTCGAGCTATTTAGAACTTGCTACAGGAATTTCAAATATTATCAGCCCATTGTCACCACTTGGTGTTGATTACACAGCCACAGAGGTAAAGGCCTACGCTAATGCAGAGAGGACAGGAGCTCTTTCTGAGGAAGAGGAGCAGGAGTCCACACTGTTTATGGCCAATGTCAGCACAGTGATGAACGTCAGGGAAGATCCCAGTGAAGATTCGACCAAGGTCGGAGTTCTTTATAAGGACTGCGGCGGTAAGATATTAGACAGACAGGACGGTTGGACCAAGATCCAGTCTGGTGACCTTATTGGCTGGGCCAAGGATGAGTATCTTTTATTCGACGACGAGGCAGAGAGTCTTGCACAGGATGTTGGAAAACAGATTGTTACCAGTAACTCAAGCGCTCTTAACGTAAGGGCAGAGGCTTCTTCAGATGCAGAGGTACTTGGCGTTCTTACAGAGAATGCTTTCGTAGATCTTATTGAGGACGAGGGCAATGGCTGGATCAGCGTTGACTACAACGATGAGACTGGCTATGTACAGTCCGAGTTCGTTACTACTTCATTCAAGATTGACCAGGGTGAGACCATTGCAGCTATCAAGATCCGTGAAGAGGCTGAAAAGAAAGCGTCTCTTACCAAGAACCGCGGAGCAGTCAGCGCAGATGCTGATGAAGTCAAGCTCCTTGCAGCACTTATCCAGTGCGAGGCAGGTAACCAGCCTTACGAGGGAAGAGTTGCAGTTGGTGCAGTTGTTATGAACCGTGTTAAGTCAGGTGCTTATCCTAACAGTATTTACGGTGTTATCTATGCATCAGGTCAGTTCACACCAGCTCTTAACGGAACCGTTGCAAGAGTATACAACAGCGGCAAGATCGCCGATGCCAACTACCAGGCAGCTCAGGCAGCTCTTAATGGCGAGACAACCGTAGGCAGCGCACTTCACTTCAGACGTGCCAACGGAAGAGAGGGTATCATAATCGGTGCTCATGTATTCTGGTAATGTTCTGACCACAGGCAGACAATATTTACAAAATACTTGTGAAGTCTGTGTTGTGATTTACTAAAATTCAAAAACGAAGAAATGTCTCCTTTCACGTTGTTCAGAGAAGTCGACATTTCTTCGTTTTTTCATTTTGTAAATCATCTCCTCGACTAGAACTGCGTATTTTATAAATATTGTCTGCCTGTTGCCTAGTATCTTTCAGGAATAATATGTGTTATGATTTACTATATTTTCATAAGGAGGAGCACTACGATGAATTTGTACGGACGGGATTTTTTGAAGTTACTTGATTTCAGCACAGAAGAGATTGAATACCTGGTAGATCTTGCAGCGGATTTTAAAAACAAGAAAAAGCAGGAAATTTTACACGATGAGCTTAAGGGCAAGAATATTGCGCTGATATTTGAAAAGACCAGTACCAGAACCAGATGCTCCTTTGAGGTTGCAGCCCACGATCTTGGAATGGGTTCAACTTACCTTAACCCAACAGATTCACAGATCGGTAAAAAAGAGAGTATCGCAGATACTGCAAGGGTTCTTGGCAGTATGTACGATGGAATAGAGTACAGGGGCTTTGAGCAGGAGATTGTTGAGACAATTGCCAGGTACAGCAAGGTTCCTGTTTGGAACGGACTTACCAACGAGTTCCATCCAACACAGATGCTGGCTGACGCTCTGACTATCAGAGAGCACTTTGGTAAGCTTAAGGGCATTCATCTGGTTTACATGGGGGATGCAAGATACAACACAGGTAATTCCCTGATGGTCCTTTGTGCCAAACTTGGAATGCACTTTACCGCAGTTTCCAACAAGAAGTACTTCCCAGCTGAGGACCTTGTAAATACATGCAAAGAGATCGCAAAAGACACAGGAGCGATCATTGATTTCTCTGAGGATCCTATTGAGGGAACCAAGGGAGCAGACGTTATCTACACAGATATCTGGGTATCCATGGGCGAGCCTGACGAAGTCTGGGAGGAGCGCATTAAGGACCTTGAACCTTATCGCGTAACAATGGACATTATGAACAACGCAGGACCACAGTGCGTATTCATGCACTGTCTGCCATCTTTCCACGACCTGAACACAGGCATCGGAAAACAGATCAAGGAAAAATATGGTCTTGATGAGATGGAAGTTACTGATGAAGTTTTTGAGTCAGACAGATCAATTGTCTTTGAAGAGGCTGAAAACAGAATGCACACCATCAAGGCAGTTATGTACGCTACACTTAAGAAATAAAGGTTACGCATTAAATGCTTAGTAAGGAAGAAATAGAAAGGCGGCTTACCACCAGGTGGGCTGCCTGCAACATTGTATATAAGGATATAACGGATTCAACCAATAACGATGCAAGGGACATGGCAGCAGAGGGCGCTCCCCACGGAACGCTGGTTGTGGCTGACAAGCAGGAAGCTGGTCGTGGTTCCCGTGGCAGGAGCTGGGAAACTCCAGCCGGTACCAACATCGCCATGAGCCTTGTGATAAGGCCTACAGCTCCGGCAGACAGGATATCCATGCTGACGCTGGTGATGGGACTGTCTGTTGCAGAGGGCGTTGATCTGGCCATTGCAGAAAGCAGCGCAGATGGCAGTAAGACCCTTGAAGGCACTTCAACCAGCCGGCTCTATTCCCAGATAAAGTGGCCCAACGACGTTGTTATTGACAAGAAAAAAATCTGTGGTATTCTTACAGAGCTTCACATGAACCCGGATAATTCCATAAGGGATGTTGTCATCGGCGTTGGGATCAATGTAAATATGACTGATTTCCCGGATGAGATTAAAGGTGTTGCTGGATCTCTTTTGACCCAGACCGGAAAAAGAGTTAACAGGAGCCTTGTGGTGGCGCGGGTCATGGAGCGGTTTGAAGAAAACTATGAAAAGTTCCAGATGAGTTACGACCTGTCCTTCTTAAAAGAGCAGTACGAATCCAGGCTCATCAACAAGGGTGAAAAGGTGAAGATCCTTGATTCTGGCAAGACCGGAGGAACACCAGCTGCCTGGGATGCAAGAAGCGGAACTATGGGATGCGCCCTTGGGATCACGGACCTTGGAGAGCTTCTTGTGGATGTGACAGGAGAGCAGGCAGGCTCTCACCATAGAGATATCAGAACAGTCGGCGCCGGAGAGGTGTCGGTGAGAGGACTTTACAGCTACGTATGAATGGCCGCGCGCCAAGCTGCACAGGCAGCAGGTGACCGGCTGAAATGGAGGCTAGCTATGATCTTAGTTATTGATGTAGGTAACACCAATATCACATTTGGAGTTTTTAAGGGAAAAGAGTTGACGACGTCATTTCGAATGATGTCCAAGACAGCCCGCACTTCCGACGAATACGGAGTGGAGCTCCTTACCATGCTTGGCATGAACGGAGTTAAAAAAGGAGAGATCGAGGGCGTTATGATCGCCAGCGTAGTGCCTCAGGTAATGCACGCGCTTGTAAACGCCATTGTTAAGTACATAGATAAAAAGCCATACATTGTGGGACCTGGGATCAAGACTGGCATCAAGGTCACCATCGACAACCCCAAGGAAGTTGGCCCGGATCTTATCGTTGATTCCGTTGCAGCTTACGAGCTCTACGGCGGACCAGTGCTGGTTGTGGACTACGGTACTGCAACCACCTATGTGCCAATAAATGAAAAGGGCGAGTTCTATGCAGGCGTGGTTTCACCAGGCATCAGGATTTCAGCTTCTGCTCTCTGGGAGGGCACAGCCAAGCTTCCTGAGATTGAGATCAAAAAGCCAGGCAGCATCCTTGCAAGGGATACGATTTCCAGCATGCAGGCAGGTCTCATATATGGACAGATCGGCCAGACAGAGTATATCATTGATGAGATCAAAAGAGCATCAAGCTGCCCTGAAATGAAAGTTGTGGCAACAGGGGGCCTTGGAAGACTCATTGCGGATGAGACAGATTCCATCGACATCTATGATCCAACCCTGACACTTAAGGGACTTCAGATCCTGTATGACAAGAACAGGAAGAGCAAGCCACAGAACAAAGAATTTGATGATGACAATCAACCGGAGTGAGAAATATGAGCGCTAAGGATTTTGAAAGAGAATATAAAAGAGAGTTTGAAGGAATCATTCCTGAGGACGAATTAGAAGAAAATGAGGACCAGACTCAGGAAGGAGACCTTAAGATCGATGAGATGCAAAAGACCAACAAAGGTCGGGAGTTTGAGAAGGTAGCAGGGAAGAGAGTAGTTTTATGCGGAGCCAACGCTTATGAGCAGAAGTACTACTTTAACCCGATCTTTAGGCAGATCCCTGAGAGCATCAAGAAAGAGCTTAATATCATCAGCGTTCTCTTTACTCAGGAGGCAGGTGGTATCTTTACCATCGTCTATGAGGAGGATGGCAGCATCTCCATCGAGACCAACGCTGACGAAGAGGACATCACCTATGATGAGATCACAGCGGGACTTCTTGTAAGCGAAGTAAGAAGAAAGAGACAGGACCTGTTTGAAGCCCTTGGACTTTACTACAGGATCTACGTGCTTCACGAAAATCCTGCGGATATATTAGATAGCGACGAAAGCTGAGATAGGAAATCTCTGATTTCCGTGAGTGAAGCTTGTTCTGGCGAGCCTGCTTGCAGGCGAGAGCAGAACTTCCTTGTTAGGAGAAAAGAATGTCAGGCTACGGCAAGCTGCAGATTGGCAGTGTAACTTTACCAAACAACATAATTCTTGGACCAATGGCAGGTGTATCAGACCTGCCTTTTCGTGTTTTATGCAGCGAGATGGGCGCAGGCCTTGTGTGTATGGAGATGATAAGCGCCAAGGCTATCACCTACAAGAACCGCAACACCAACATGCTCCTTGAGATTCATGAAAAAGAGCATCCGGTTTCACTGCAGCTGTTTGGCTCAGAACCTGAGATCATGCAAAAAGCCTACGACATGATAAAGGACAGGCCCTTCGATATCCTTGATGTGAACATGGGCTGCCCTGTTCCCAAGGTTGTTGGAAACGGCGAGGGGTCAGCGCTTATGAAAAATCCGGAGCTTATTGAAAAGATAGTTAGAGCTCTTTTCGAAGTGTCTGACAGACCTGTTACGGTCAAGATAAGAAAAGGCTTTAACGATGAGTCGGTAAATGCAGTTGAGTGCGCACTGGCGGCAGAGGCAGGGGGAGCTTCTGCAGTTGCTGTTCACGGAAGGACAAGGGAGCAGTACTATTCAGGTAAGGCTGACTGGGATATCATCAGACAGGTGAAGGAAGCTGTGAAAATCCCTGTTATTGGAAACGGAGATGTGGTTGACGGCGAGAGCGCAAAGAGAATGTTTGATGAAACAGGGTGCGACGGCGTAATGGTTGCAAGGGCAGCCCAGGGTAATCCATTTATCTTCAGGGAGATCATCAGCTTTTTTGAAAAAGGAGAAAGCTGCGACAGGCCTACAAACCGCGAGATTTACGACACAGTCATAAGGCATGCAGATATGCAGCTTAAGTACAAGGGAGAATACATCGGGATCCGAGAGATGCGTAAGCACGTGTCCTGGTACACAACAGGAATGCCAGGAAGCGCCAAGTTCAGAGGCGAGATAAACCAGATGACTGATATGGCGTCCCTGAAGGCTACATGTGGCAGAGTTATGCTACAAAATGCTATTGTTGACACGGAAAATAAATAACAGTATAATAGCAAAGTTAAAAAGAGAAAGTACATATATTTATATAGATAGATTAGATTTTCTTATGGAGGTTGTTTAGGCACTATGGAAAAGAAAAACATCTTAACTTATGAAGGTCTCAAGAAGTACGAGGACGAGCTTCAGGACCTTAAGGTAAACAAGCGTCAGGAAGTTGCTCAGAAGATCAAGGAAGCAAGAGAGCAGGGAGACCTTTCTGAGAACGCTGAGTACGACGCAGCAAAAGATGAGCAGCGTGATATCGAGGCAAGAATTGAGGTTCTTGAGAAGATCCTTAAAAATGCTGAGGTAGTAGTAGAAGAGGACGTTGATACAAACAAGATCAGCATCGGATGTAACGTTAAGATCCGTGATCTTGAGCTCAACGAGGATCTTGAATACAAGATCGTAGGTTCACAGGAGGCTAACAGCCTTAAGGGTAAGATCTCCAACGAGTCACCTGTAGGAAAGGCACTGCTTGGTGCTAAGAAGGGACAGACAGTTTCTGTAGAGACACAGGCTGGCGTGTTCAAGTACAAGGTACTTGCAATCGACAAGACCAAGACAGAGTAATCTCTTTTCCCAGGTCTTAATTAGTGACATTTGAGCCGGCGAACCATCGTCGGCTTATATATTATAATCGCAAATCAGGAGGAAATATCGTGGCAGAGAATAATCAGCAAAACAACGCACCACAGGAAGATGTCGGAAGACTTCGTCAGGTAAGAAGAGACAAGCTAACTGAGCTTCAGGCACAGGGCAGGGATCCTTTCCAGATCGTCAAGTACGACCAGACTCATCACACCCAGGATATCAGGGACAATTTTGATGCCCTGGAGTTCGTACCACCAGTTGACGAAGAGGGCAAGGCAGTGGTTGTTCCTTTTGAAGATATCCCGGCTGACAAGGTTGTTTCACTTGCAGGACGTATGCTCAGCAAGCGTGTCATGGGTAAGGCTTCTTTTGCAGGCCTTCAGGACAGAGACGGACGCATGCAGCTTTATGTTTCAAGAAACGACATCGGCGATGAGGCTTATGCTGATTTCAAAAAGATGGATATTGGTGACATCATTGGTGTTAAGGGATTTGCCTTCAGAACACGTACAGGCGAGATCTCAGTGCACGTTAAGGAACTCACTCTTTTATCCAAATCTCTTATGCCACTTCCAGAGAAGTTCCACGGACTTACAGATACAGAGATCCGTTACAGACAGAGATACGTTGACCTCATCATGAACGAGGAGGTAAAAGAGACCTTCAAGAAGAGATCAGCTATCATCAGAGAGATCAGAAATTTCCTTGCAGATAGAGACTTCATGGAAGTTGAGACACCTATGCTTGTTGAGAACGCAGGCGGCGCAGCTGCAAGACCATTCTTTACACATTACAATGCCCTTGATGAGGAGAGGAAGCTTCGTATTTCCCTTGAGCTCTATCTTAAGAGACTCATCGTTGGCGGTCTTGAGAGAGTATTCGAGATCGGCCGTGTATTCAGAAACGAGGGTACAGACACAAGACACAACCCAGAGTTCACACTTATGGAGCTCTACCAGGCATATACAGACTACGAGGGAATGATGGAGCTTACAGAGAGCATGTTCCGTTACCTTGCTGAGAAGGTTTGCGGTACAACCCAGATCCCTTACGGCGACAACATCATCGATCTTGGCAAGCCTTTCGAGCGCCTTACTATGAACGATGCTATTAAGAAATATGCCGGCGTTGACTTTGATCAGGTTAAGACTGACGAAGAGGCCAAGGCTCTTGCCAAGGAGCACCACATCGAGTTTGAGGATCGTCACACCAAGGGCGATATCATCAACCTCTTCTTTGAGGAGTTCTGCGAGAAAGAGCTGATCCAGCCTACATTCATCATGGATCACCCTCTTGCAATCTCACCTCTTACCAAGAAGAAGCCTTCAGATCCTGAGAAGGTTGAGCGTTTCGAGCTCTTCATCAACACCTGGGAGATGTGCAACGCATACTCAGAGCTCAACGATCCCATCGACCAGCGCGAGCGTTTCGCTATGCAGGATGCCAATGCGGCAGCAGGCGACGAAGAGGCTGAGCACACAGACGAGGACTTCCTCAATGCCCTGGAGATCGGTATGCCACCTACAGGCGGTATCGGATACGGTATCGACAGACTTTGCATGCTGCTGACAAATAGTGAGACCATAAGGGATGTCTTATTATTCCCGACACTTAAGTCCGTCTCTCACAATTAAGTCCGTATAAGGTTTATGTTGTTCATGAAGGTTGTGTCAAACAAGGATTTGCACCATTTGTACCGCAAATCCCGATGCCTTGGATGGACTGTTATGGACCAGGAT